>NZ_JAOTQU010000024.1:0-121019 GCF_025685765.1 Pseudomonas sp. PDM13
ACGACTGCGTTCGGCCTCCTGGAGGGGCGTTGGCGGCTGCTCCAGCTTTCTTCGCCCAGGGCATTGCCACGTGGTGCGCACGGACTTTCGTAGGATGGGTAGAGCTCGGCGAAACCCATCGGGCGGGGCTGATGACTCCCCTTCAACGACGACGCAACAGACCAACGAAGAACAGCCCGCCGATGGCTGCGGTGGCGATGCCGATGGGCAGGTCCTCGGGGGCGACCAGGGTGCGGGCGGCGACGTCGACCCAGACCAGGAACAGCGCGCCGAGCAGGGCGGCCACCGGTAGCAGGCGGCGGTGCTCGGCGCCCACCAGGCGCCGGGCCAGGTGCGGCAGCATCAGGCCGACGAAGCCGATGGCGCCGCTGAGGGCCACCAGCACCCCGGTGAGCAGCGAGGCGCAGACGAACACCTGCAGGCGTACGCGACGGGCGCTGAAGCCCAGACTGACGGCGGTCTGCTCGCCGGCCATCAGGGCGTTGAGCCCGCGGGCCTGGGCGAGCAGCACGAGCAGCCCCAGGGCCAGGCACAGCGCCGGTGGCCAGAGCAGCTCCCAGCGTGCGGCACCGAGGCCGCCGAGCATCCAGAACACCACCGAGCTGGCGGCGTGGTGGTCGCCGAGGAACAACAGCAGGTTGACCAGCGCCATGCACAGGAAGGACACGGCGACGCCCGCCAGCAGCAGGCGGTCGCTTTCCAGGCGGCCGTGGCGGCTGGCGATGGCCAGCACCAGCAGGGTGCTGCCCAGGGCGCCGACGAAGGCGGCCAGGGGCAGGCTGAGCACACCGATGAATTCGCCCAGGTAGAGCAGCACCAGCACCGCGCCCAGGGCCGCGCCGGAGCTGACCCCCAGCAGGTGCGGGTCGGCCAGCGGGTTGCGCGTGGCCGCCTGCAACGCGCCGCCCACCAGGGCCAGGCCGGCGCCCACCAGCGCACCGAGCAGCACCCGGGGCGCGCGGATCAGCCAGACGATGTGTTCCTGGCCACGGCTCCAGTCGCCCGCAGCGCTCACGCCCAGGCGCTCGGCGAGGATGCCCCAGACGTGGGCCTGGGGCACCGCGGCCGGGCCGAAGCCCAGGGCGGCGATGCAGGAGAGCACCAGCGCCACGGCGAGGCCGAGCAGCAGCAGGCGGTAGGCGCCGGGCGAGCGCACCGGGCTCATGGCGCCTTACCGGCGAAGCGTTCGGGGTGCAGGCCGGCGGCCAGGGTCTCGATGGCCTCGATGTTCTCCACCGAGGGGGTGACGGCGAGGTAGGGCAGGACCAGGAAGCGCTGCTCGCGGATCGCCTCGACCGATTGCAGGGCCGGGTGGGCCAGGAGGAAGTCACGCTTCTGCTGCCAGCTGCGTTCGCCGTAGTCGACGATGAGGATCACCTGCGGGTCGCGCTCGACCACGGTTTCCCAGTTGACCTGGGTCCAGCTGGCGGCGAGGTCGTCCATCAGGTTGTGGCCGCCGGCTGCGTCGATGATCGCTTGCGGCATGCCCAGGCGGCCGGAGGTGAAGGGGCGGTCCTCGCCGCTGTCGTAGAGGAACACCCGGGGCACCTCGCTGCCGTTCTCCAGGCGCCTGGCCACCTCGGCCTGGCGCGTGCGCAGGCCGGCGACCAGGGCGTTGGCGCGGGCCTCGACGTCGAAGATGCGGCCGAGGTTGTCGAGGTCGCGGTAGAGGTCCTCCAGGCTGGCGGCCTCGCGCGGCATCACGTGGGCGCAGGATTCGCTCAGCTCGTACACCGGGATGCCCAGGGGCGCGAGGGTGGCCGGGGTGACTTCGCCGCCCACGCGCATGCCGTAGTTCCAGCCGGCGAAGAAGAAGTCGGCGTCGACGTTGAGCAGCGTCTCGATGGAGGGGTATTTGCGTGCCAGCTCCGGCAGGTCGCCCAGGGCGGCCATCAGCCGGGCGTCGGGGGTCTTCCAGCCGCTGATGCCGCTGTAGCCGACCATGCGCGATTGCAGGCCGAGGGCGACCATCATCCCGGTGAGGTTGATGTCCTGGCTCACCGCCCGCTGCGGTGCGCGTTCGAACACCACCTGGCGGTCGCAGCTGGTGACGCTCAGCGGGTAGTCGGTGGCCTGGGCGAGGGGCGCCAGGAGCAGGGCGAGCAGGGCGATAGGCAAAGGCTTCATGGGGTGATCCAGGTGATGCGCGGATGGTCGGCGAGGGGGTGGCGGTCCACGAGGGCACGCACGCCGAACACCTGTTGCAGCAGTTCGGCGGTGAGCACGTCGGTGGGGGTGCCGCTGGCCACCACGCGGCCTTGGTCCAGTACGTAGAGGCGGTCGCAGAAGGCCGCCGCCAGGTTGAGGTCGTGGAAGCTGGCCAGGGTGCTTAGGCGCAGCTCGCGCAGCTGCTGCAGCAGCTCCAGCTGGTAGCGCGGGTCGAGGTGGTTGGTGGGCTCGTCGAGCAGCAGCAGGCCGGGACGCTGGGCCAGGGCGCGGGCCAGCAGCACGCGCTGCTTCTCGCCGCCGGAGAGGCGGGCGAAGGCCTGCTCGCGGAACCCGGCCATGCCCACCGCCGCGAGGGCTTCGTCGACGATGCGCGCGTCCTCGGCATCGTCACCGTCGAACAGGCCCTTGTGCGGTGAGCGGCCCATGGCGACCACTTCGGCCACGGCCAGGCCGAAGTCCTGGGGGAACTCCTGCAACACCACGGCGATGCGTTGCGCGCACCAGCGCGGGCTGCGTCGCCAGAGGTCGTCGCCGTCCAGGGCCACCCAGCCGGAGGCCGGGCGCTCGGCGCGGTAGGCGCAGCGCAGCAGGCTGGTCTTGCCGCTGCCGTTGGGGCCGATGAGGCCGACGAACTCGCCCGCGCGCACCTGCAGGTCAATGCCCTGCAGGAGCCAGCGTGGGCGGCCGTCGGGTGCCCAGGCGAGGTCGCTGATGTTCAGTGATGACATGCCGGGCACTCCCTTTCGCCGGGTCAGAAGCTGTAGTCGGCGGTGACGAAGAACGAGCGGGGCTGGCCTAGCAGCCATTGCTGGCCACCGTTCTGCTGGGTGACGGCGTAGCGGCGGTCCAGCAGGTTGTTCAGCTTCAGGCCCAGGCGCGTATCCGGCAGCACCTGCCAGCCGAGGTTGGCGTCGAGCACGGTGTAGCCCGGCACCTTCACGGTGTTGGCCGCGTCGGCGTAACGGGCGTCGACGTAGCGCGCGCCGAGGCCGGCGTCCAGGTCACGACCCAGCTGCTTGCTCAGCCACAGGTTGGCGGTGCGGCGCGGCACATCGGTGGGGCTGTTGCCGGAACGGGAGATCAGCTGGCCGCCGACGGACTCGTTGAAGTCGTCGTACTCGGCACGCACCACGGCGGCGTTGGCCGAGACGTGCCAGCCCTGCTCCAGCGCCAGCTCCAGGGTGGCTTCCAGGCCATCGGAGGATTGCTGGCCGATTTGCTGGGTGGGGCGGGTTACCGACTCGCGGGAGAGCAGCTTCTTCTTGACGATGTGGTAGGCGGCCAGGGTCCATTCGCCGCGCCCGTCCCAGAATTGCTGCTTGAGGCCGAACTCGGTCTGCTTGGACTCGGTGAGGTCCATCTTCTGCTGGGTGGGGCTGAGGGTGATGAGGTTGCTCACCCCGTCCTCGCTGGTGGAGTACTGGCCGTAGAAGGACAGCTGCGGCGTGGCGGCGAACACCAGGCCGGCGCGCCAGTTGCCGCCGGAGAGGCTGCGGTCGCTGCGGGTGTTGGCGCGCAGGTCGTCGCGGTCGATGTGGTTCTGGTCGCGGCGGATGCCGGTGACCAGGGACCAGCGCTCGTCGAACTGGGTGCGGTTCTCGGCGAACAGGGCGACGGTGCGGGTTTCGCTGCGCGAGTGCGGGCCGTAGGCCGAGGCGCTCTGGTAGTAGCCGGGCGTGGGGTTCCACGGGTCGACATAGTCGCCGCCTACGTCGATGTAGGGCGAGTTATTCAGCAGGTTGAAGCGGATGCGGTTGAACTCGGCGCCCACCAGGGTGCGGCTGCTGAGGCCGAACAGCGAGTGGTCGAAGGTGAAGGTCTGGCGATCACCGATCTGCTCCTGCTCGTGCTTGATGCGCAGGTTCTCGGCGCGCTCCAGCTGGCCCAGGCCGGCGTCCCAGTTATAGGCCTCGGCGTTACGCCAGTAGCGGCGGCTCTTGATGTGGTAGAGCTGGTTGCTGGCGCTGATGCCGTTGGCCAGGGTCCAGTCGGTGACGAGCCGGGTCCACTGGTCGTTGTAGTGCTGCTCGGCGTTGTGCAGGTTGTAGTTCTTCTCCTTCAGGCTGTCGCGCAGGTGGCCGTCGATCAGCGGCGTGCCGAAGTAGTTCATCGGCGTGAGGTCGCCCTGGTCATGGGCCAGGGTGAAGGCCAGGTCGTCGCGGGCCTGCCAGCGCAGGGCGGCGCTGAGGCCGAGGTTCTTCGAGTCGCCACGGTCGATCCAGCCGTGGCTGGTTTCGCGGTTGAGGTTGAGGCGGTAGCTGAGGGTGTCGGTGAGCGAACCGCCGCTGTCCAGGGCCATCTGCTGGCGGTCGTCGGAGCCGTAGCCCAGGCGCAGGCGGTTGCGGATCTCGCCCTCGAAGGGCTTCTTCGGCACCACGTTGATCACCGCGCCGGTGGCGCCTTCGCCGTAGAGCACCGAAGCCGGGCCACGGATCACGTCGATGCGCTCGACCATCCACGGGTCGGTGGGGAAGGTGACGGTGCCCATGCCGGTGTAGAAGCGCGTGCCGTCGTACAGCTGCATCACCGAGGCGTGGCCGGTGAAGCCGCGGGCCGAGAGCGCGGTGCCGCCGTTGCCGGGGGTGCCGATGTTGCTGATGCCGGCGGAGCGGGTCACGGCGTCCTGCACGGTGGCGTTGTTGCGCCCGCGCACCTCGTCGCCGCTGATGCTGCTGGTGCTGGCCGGGGTTTCCAGGGCGGAGAGGCCCAGGCGCGAGCCGGCGGGCAGCGGCGTGTCGAGGCTGATGGCCGCATCGTCCGCCTGGCCGGTGACGGCGGTGGCGGGCAGGGCCAGGGCGCCGTCTTCGGCGTGCAGGGCGAGGGAGATGGACAGTGCGAGCAGGCCGAGGGCGGCGCTCGCCGGAGCGTTGGAGCTGAAGGTACGGGACATGTCGTTCCTATCACGTCAGGAATGAATGGAGCCCGGAGGGAATGCAAAGGCGTGCACGGGCACGAGCGCCCATGCGGAAACCGGCCCGTGCCCGCCCACCGCGGGTTTGCCTATCGATGCTCCAGGCCGGTCTCCGGGCTTGCGAGGATCACGCTCCATTCGCCTTCCCATGCTGTTGCACAGTGGCGTATCGAATGCAGCGCTCGCTTACCGTTGCGGGGGCAGCGCCGGACTGGTCCTGAGGACGCACCGGCTTCCCGTTTCACCTCACGCACGACGGCGGGAGGCACCTGGAACGGCGCGCATATGACCATCCACACGCCCGGTCGTCAACGCCAGTGTGTTGCGGCAGATGGCGGAAACACCCGTTCCAGAGCCCTGTCGACCTTGCCGGAATGCCTTCTTTTTTGTCATATCAACAATGTTGATTTGAGAGTTGGCGCTCACGTATCGTCCGTCCACGGGCTGCAGGGCGATTCCCTCGCGCTGGCCCTGTGGAGGGCTGCCCGCATGTCCGGACGCCAGGCTCTGATCGATATCACCGAGGCGGCCTATGCCGCCTTCGCCCAGGGCGACCTGCCCGCGCTGCTGGCCCTGTGCGACCCGGCATGCAGCTGGGAGGCGCCGGGTTTCGTCGCGCTGATGCCCTGGGCGCGGCGCCATGACGGCCACGCCGGCGTGCGCGAATTCATCGCCGAGCTGCATGCGCACCTGGAGTTCCAGGCCTTCGCGCCCCAGGCCCTGGTGGTCGACGAGGCCGCCGGCCAGGTGGTGGCGCTGGGCAGCGCGCGTTGCCGGGTGCTGGCCAGCGACCGGGTCTACCACAACCAGTGGGCGCACCTGTTCACCCTGCGCGACGGGCTGATCACCGGCTTTCGCGAATACCCCGACACGGCGGCGCAACTCGCCGCCATCCATCCCGCATTGCTCGCCGACCCTCGGCTGAACCAGGAACCTTGATCATGTCCGATACCCCCAACAAGCCCGTCATCTCCGGCCTGCAGATTCTCCAGGCGGTGATCGCCGGCAAGCTGCCCGCACCCTCCATCGGCGACACCATGGCGATGAAGGCGGTGGGCGTGGAGCCCGGGCGCATCTTCATCGAAGCGCGGCCGGATGCCCGTCACCTCAACCCGGCCAACGCGGTGCACGGCGGTTTCGCCGCCACCTGCCTGGATGGCGCGGCGGCCCTGGCGCTGTTCTCCACCCTGGCCGCCGACACGCCTTATTCGACGGTGGACCTGGGCGTGAAGTACCTGCGCCCGCTCAAGGTCGGCGAGGTGTACAGCGTCGAGGGCTGGCTGGTGGAGCGCACCCGCAGCCTGGCGGTGTGCGACGCCCATATCCGCGACGCGGCCGGCAAGCTCTGCGCCCGCGCCACCACCACCTTCAACGTACGGGACTGAACCATGCGCGAACTCATCGTCAAGGGCGCGGGGCGCCTGGCCTGGGAGGAGGCGCCGTCACCGGTGCTGGATTCGCCGCTGGCGGCGCTGGTGCGGCCCATCGCCTCGGCCTCCTGCGACCTCGACCGGCGCCTGGTGGCCGGGCTGACGCCGTTCAAGCCGCCCTTCGCCCTGGGCCACGAGTGCGTGGCCGAGGTGCTGGACGTGGGCGCGCAGGTGACCACGGTGAAGCGCGGCGACCTGGTCTCGGTGCCCTGGAAGATCGCCTGCGGCACCTGCCGCCAATGCCTGGCGGGGCGCAGCACGGCCTGCACCGGCGTCGCCCGCCACGCGGCCTATGGCGTGCCGGCCGGCGGCCACTGGGGCGGGTTGTTCTCCGAGGTGGTGCGGGTGCCCTTCGCCGACGCCATGCTGGTGGTGCTGCCGCCGGGGCTGGACCCGGTGGCCGTGGCCAGCGCCAGCGACAACCTCACCGACGCCTGGGTGGCCACCAGCCGCCCGCTGGCGACGCGGGAGGAGGCGAAGGTGCTGGTGGTGGGCGGCACCGAGAGCCTGGGCATTCTCGCGGTGCAGATGGCCCGCGCTGCCGGAGCGGCCGAGGTGGATTACCTGGATGGCGACGGCTACCGCGACGACCTCGCCGTGCGCAGCGGCGCCACCTTGCGCAACGGCGCCGACGGCGCGCTGAACGAGCGCTACGACCTGGTGGTGTCCGCCACCCGCGACCCGCAGGCCCTGCGCACCGGCCTGCTGGCACTGGCGCCGGGCGGGCATTGCTCGTGCATCGGCATCATCTTCGAGGACCCGGCCATCCCGTTGTTCGGCATGTACATGCGCGACGTCACCCTCTCGGTGGGCGCCTGCAGCGTGCGGCCGCACATCCCCAGGGTGCTGGAGCTGGTGGAGCAGGGGCATTGCGACCCGCTGCTGGTGAGCCCCAGCGTGGTGCCCTGGGAGGAAGCGACCGAGGCATTGATCCAGCCGCTGGCCAAGTGCATCGTGGTGCGCGAGCGCATCACCTCGGCGGGCTGATCAGTCGAGGCGGGCGGCCAGGGATTGCATGACCGAGTGCCAGGCGATCCGGCCGTCCGTGTCGGTGGTGTCCAGCGCGGCGCGGATGACCCGGCGCTCCAGGTCGGTGGCGCGGTGCTCCAGGTCGTGGCCTTCCGTGCTGAGGGAGAGGCGCTTGTAGCGGTGCTGTTCCGGGTCGCGCTGCTGGGTCACCAGGGCGCGTTCGAAGAGGTGGGTCAGCGGGCGGTGCAGTGCCTGCTTGCTGACCCCGAGGAGGGCGGCCAGTTCGCCGACGTTGATGCCGTCGACGCGCCGGATGGCGTAGAGGATGCGATGGTGCACGCGCGACAGGCCGAGGGTTTCCAGGTAGGCGTCGGCGTCCACGGTGAGGCCGCGGAAGCCGAAGTGCAGCAACTCCAGCGCGACATCCAGATCGTCCAGGCGTCTGATGTCTGCGGAGTCCAGTTTGATTTTCCTGTCGATGACCATGGGCAGCTCCCGGGCGCGATGGGCGGGGATGCTACCGGCGCCGCCGGTGGTGGTCCAGTTGCAACCACAGCGGATGCCGGCAGCCGAGCCGGCCCGCACACAGGAGGAACTGCGTGATGAAACTGATCTATGCCGGAGCGTCGCCTTTCGCCCGCAAGGTCCGGGTGCTGGCCCTGGAGGCCGGGCTCGCTGCGGGCATCGAGATGCTCGACACCGCCGTGCTGCCGATCAAGGAGAATGCCGAGGTCAACCGCGCCAACCCGCTGGGCAAGATTCCGGTGCTGCTCACCGCCGAGGGCGAGGCGCTGTTCGACAGCCGCGTCATCTGCGAATACCTCGATGCCCTGCAGAGCGGCGACGCCTTCTTCCCCCATGGCAGCGAGCGCTGGACCTGCCTGACCCGCGCGGCCCTGGCCGACGGCCTGATGGATGCGGCGCTGCTGGTGCGCTACGAGGGCGCCATCCGCCCCGAGGCGTTGCAGTGGCAGGAGTGGAAGGACGGCCAGCTGGGCAAGATCCACCGCGCGCTGGAGGCCCTGGAAGCCATCGCCGACCAGCTCCAGGGCCCGGTGGACATCGCCCAGATCGCCGTGGGCTGCGCCCTCGGCTACCTCGACTTCCGCTTCGCCGACCTGGGCTGGCGCACTGGCCACCCGCGGCTGGAACGCTTCTTCGCCGCCTTTTCCGAGCGCGAATCGATGAAGGCGACGGTGCCGGCCTGACGCCGCTGCGTTGGGTGGATGGCGCTCCATCATCCACCCGCGGAGTCATATGGAAACCCGTAGTACTCGTAGGTTGGGCTGAGGTACGAAGCCCAACGTCGCCAGGCTGGACATCGCTGCGTTGGGCCTCGCTGCGCTCGGCGCCAACCTACGGTGCGGCCCCAACCCCGCGCCGGGGCTGACCGTTGCGTAGGGTGGATGGCGCTCCATCATCCACCAGCGGAGTCATATGGAAACCCGGAGCACTCGTAGGTTGGGCTGAGGTACGAAGCCCAACGTCGCCAGGCCGGACATCGCTGCGTTGGGCCTCGCTGCGCTCGGCGCCAACCTACGGCACTAACCCACGCGCCGTGCCTAGGTGGTCTGCGGCGGGATCATGCCGTTGGCCTGCCAGCGCAGCACGGCGGGGCCGGTGAGGACGATGCGCACCAGGTCGGCCTGGCGGCTGGTGCCGGCCTTGGCAGCGGCGGATTTGAACTGGGCGCGCACGGTGTGCAGGGAGACCTGCTGGCGCTCGGCGTATTCCTGGGGTGTGAGGCCGTTGACCAGGGCCTCGGTGAGCCGCGCTTCGGCGGGGGTCATGCCGTAGATCGCGCGCAGCATCGGTGCCAGCGAGCCGATCACGGCGCCCGGATCGCTGAGGAAGACCACCACCGAGCTGCGTTCGCCGAAGGGCGAGGCCCAACTGGGCAGGGGCGCGATCACGGCGTCCAGCTGAGTACCTTCCAGCCCGCGCAGGCGCAAGGCGCCACCGCCGTCGCCGGTGGCACCCACGCCGGTGCGCAGGGCGCCGAACAGGCGCTGTTGCAGCAGGTTGTCGTCGGCGGCGTAGGTGGCCCGCAGGCTGTCGGCAGGGCCGAAGCGCAGCAACCCGGAGCGGTTGGCCAGGCCGTGGGCCAGGCTGTTGGCGTGGAGCACGCGGCCGCGATGGTCCAGCAGGATGATGCCGAAGGTGCTGGTCTCCAGCGCGGCCATCGACGCCTGGGACAGCGCCTCCAGCCGGTGCAGCCGGCGGTGCAGGGCGAAGGCGGCCTGCAGGTGCGGCATCAGCGCGGAGATCACCTTCAGTTCTTCCTCGCGGAAGATGCCCGCCCGCTCGGAGCGCACCACGGTGACGTTCAGCGAGCGGTCCTCGCGCTTGGATACCACCGCGGCGGATGAATAGAAGAAGTCCTGGTGGCGCAGCCAGTCGGCGTAGTACTCGGTGCGTTTGAGCTGGTCGTCCGGGAACAGGCTGGAGGAGGTGACCACGTGGCCCTCGCCGTGCTTCAGCGGGTCTTCCATCCAGACGTTGCGCTGGCAGTAGTACTCGGCGAAGTCCGCCATCGCCTGGGCGTCGATGCCGGTGAAGGTGGCGATGGAGCCGGTGCTGTTGTCGATCTCGGCGCTGCGGTCGCTGAAGTCGTGGCCCCAGATCATCGCGGCGTGGGAGTCGAGGCGCGCGGCGAAACCGGCGAGGAAGGCGTTCCAGCGGCCATTGTCCAGGGCCGCCTCATAGATGCTGGCGATCAGCGGGCCCAGGCCCAAGGGTTCAGAGACATCCATGCTTCCAACCTCGGAACAGGCTTGATATTGGCTTTTTGCCATTATTGGTCAGGCGACTGCGCCCGGTAAACAGCCGAATAGCCAATTCTGGGGATGTGCGAGGCCGGGGGCTTCCCGGAGAATGCCTGTGTCTGCGGGCGCCAGTGCACGCAGCCATCGACCAGAGGTGCTCCGGAGGGGGAGTGATGATCAAAAGAATAGCGTTGGGCCTGTTGATGCTGGCCGGGGTGGCGACCTTCGCCCAGGCGGATGAAGACATTTGCGAGGGCTGGACCCACAAGGCCTACCCGGTGCACATGGAGGCTTGCTCCTACCCGAACGGTGGCTCGGGCTACACCCGCATCACCAACACCGGCAACACCGCCGCGGCCATCTGCTGGACCGTGGTGACCAACAGCGGCCGTGAAATCAATGGCTGCAACAGCAACATGGAAGCCGGGGAGACCTCCGAGGCCTCCTGCGCCAGCTGTGGCCACAAGAACGGTGGCGTGCAGTACATCCTGCTGCAGAAGTACGAAGCGCACTGATCAGGGCGCCAACACACCTCGCGCATTCTCGCGCAGTTCGGGCGACACCACGGCAGGCCCCCTCTCACGCTCCAGAGGTGGGACCGCGTCGCCCGATTCTTTTCCGCAACTGACCCACCCCCTTTTCTTGCAGGGTGGGTGCCAGCCAGCGCTGTTATTCCGCCCTCAATCCGTCGCCAGCGCCGCTGTGCGCGCCTGGTGCGCCCGAGCGAGGCGGAACAGGCCGAAAGCGGCGACGGCGAAGGTGACGTTGAGGCTGATCATCGGCAGTGCACTGTCGTTCTGCAGGGCGCTGAGCAGCAGGCCGGAGAGGGTGGCGCCGGCCATCTGGGCGAAGCCGATGAAGCCGGCGGCGAGCCCCGCCCGGGTCGGGTTGGGGATCACCGCGCCGGCCACCGAGCCGGGCAGCACCATGCCGGCGCCGAGGGTGAGCAGCATCTGCGGCAACAGCAGGCCGGGCACTGAGGGGCCGGCGGCGAGCAGCACGGCGAGGGTGACCACCGCACCGGTGGCCACCAGCGCGGTGCCGATGCCCACCAGGCGCGCCGGGCCCAGCTTCATGATGAGGCGGTTGCTGAGGATGGCGCCGGCGATCAGCCCCGAGACGATGCCGCCGAAGATCAGCCCGTACTGGGTGGGGCTCAGGCCGAGCTGGCCGACGAACACCCGCGAGGACCCGGCGATCACGCAGAACATGGCGCCGTAGGTGCCGGCGATGGCGAAGGAGAAGGCGCGCACCTCGGCCCCCTTGAGCAGTTCGCGGTAGTTGCCGGCGAGGGTGGCCAGGCGCCCGGCGAGCGGGTCCTTGGCCTGGTTGCTTTCGCGGTAGAGCAGGGTGCAGGCGAGCAGGGCGACGATGCCGATGATCACCGTGGCCACCACCACCGCACGCCAGGAGCCGGCCTTGGCGGCGATCAGCCCGCCGATGACCGGCGACAGCATGATGGTGCAGAGCATGCCGATCACGGTGATGGCCATGATCGGCCCGGCTTTTTCACGCCAGACGTCACGCACGATGGCCCGTGCCACCACCAGCGCGGCGCAGGCGCCGAGGCCCTGCAGGGCGCGGCCGGCGATGAACTCCGGCATGGAGTGGGCGAAGGCCATCCACAGCGAGGCCAGCACATAGGTGGCGACGCCCGCCAGCAGCACCGGCTTGCGGCCGATGCGGTCCGACAGCGGGCCGAAGAACAGTTGGCCCACGCCGAAGGCGCCGACGAACACCGAGAGCGCCACCATGGACGAGCCGGGCGCTGCCGCCAAGCCGTGCTCGATGGCGGCGAGGCTGGGCAGCAGCAGTTGGGTGGAGACCTCGCCCAGGCCGCAGAGGCCGACGAGCAGGGCGAGCAGCAGGCCGGAGCGGCGGGTGGCGTCCATGGATGAGTCCTCCGGTGGGCGACGGGGTTTGCGCACCAGCACCAGGGTGCAGAGTGCCGGCAGGAACAGCAGGGTGAGCAGGGTGCCGACCAGCACGCCGCCGATGAGCACGAAGGCCAGGGACGACCAGAACACCGAGAGCGTGAGCGGGATGAAGGCCAGCGCCGCCGCCAGGGCGGTGAGCACCACCGGGCGGGCGCGGCGCACCGTGGCCTCGATGATGGCCTCGCGTACTTCCTGGCCGGCCTCGCGGTTCTGGCGGATCTGGTCGGTGAAGATCAGCGTGTTGCGCATGAGGATGCCGCCGATGCCGATCAGCCCGAGGATGGCGTTGAAGCCGAAGGGCTGGTCGAACAGCAGCAGTGTGGGCACGGCACCGATCAGCCCCAGGGGCGCGGTGGCGAAGACCATGAACATCACGCCGAAGGAGCGCACCTGGAACATGATCACCACCAGGGTCAGCAGGATCATGATGGGGAATAGCGCGGCCAGGGCCTTGTTGGCCTTGGCGCTTTCCTCCACCGGGCCGGCGATCTCCACCCGGTAGCCGGACGGCAGCTGCGCCAGCAGCGGCTGCAGGTCGCGCCACACGGCCATTTCCACGTCCGGCGGCTGGGTGCCGTCGACGATGTCGGCACGCACCTCGAAGGTGATGTCGCGGTCGCGGCGCTTGAGCACCGGGTCCTCCATCACCGCCTGGAAGCGCCCGACCTGTTCCAGCGCCACGGACTGCCCGGCGGCGTTGGTCAGGGTCAGGTCGGCGAGGTTGCCGAGGTTTTCCCGCTGGTCATCCAGCGCCCGGGCGACGACCAGTACGTTGCGGGTGCCTTCGCGCACTTCGGTGACGTTGTTGCCGGTGAGCAGGGCGTTGACCTGGCTGCGCACCTGGTCGGGGGTGAAGCCGAGCAGACGCAGGCGGTCCTGGTCCAGCACCAGGCGGTAGGCGCTGGTGCGCTCGCCCCAGTCGAGGAAGCTGTCGCGGGTCAGGGCGTTGGCGGCCACCACCTGGCGCACGTCTTCGGCGATGCCGCGCAGCACGTCGGCGTCCGGCCCGGCCACGCGGAACACCACGGGGAAGGGCACCGGCGGGCCGAACAGCAGCTGGGTGACGCGCACCCGCGCCGAGGGGAATTCACCGGCGGCGATGCGTTCGCGCATGCGCGCCTTGAGGGCGTCGCGGTCGTGGGCGCTGGCGGTCTGCACGATGAGCTTGGCGAAGGCCGGGTCCGGCAGCTCCGGGTTCAGCGAGAGGAAGAAGCGCGGTGCGCCGCCGCCGACATAGGCGTCCACCAGTTTCGTTTGCGGTTCTTCCAGCAGCGCGTTTTCCACCTGGGCGACCACCGCTTCGGTGGCCTTGAAGGCACTACCCGGCGGCATGTACACCTCGAGGATCAGCTCGGAGCGGTCGGAGTTGGGGAAGAACTGCTTCTTCACCGCACCCATGCCCAGCACGCAGAGCACGAAGGCGCCGAGCACCAGGGCGGTGACCAGCCAGCGGTGCTCGACGCAGGCGCTCACCAGGCGGCGCAGGCGCGCGTACCAGGGGCCGGCGTAGAGGGCGTCGTGGCCGCCGGGCACGGGAACGATGCGCGGCAGCATCTTCACCCCGAGGTAGGGCGTGAACACCACCGCCACCAGCCAGGAGGCGATCAGGGCGAAGCCGACGATCCAGAAGATGTTGCCGGCGTATTCCCCGGCGCCGGAGCGGGCGAAGCCCACCGGCAGGAAGCCGATGATGGTCACCAGGGTGCCGGTGAGCATGGGCGCGGCGGTGGAGCTCCAGGCGAAGGTGGCGGCCTTCATGCGGTCGAAGCCTTCCTCCAGCTTCACCACCATCATTTCGATGGCGATGATGGCGTCGTCCACCAGCAGGCCGAGGGAGAGGATCAGCGCGCCAAGGGTGATGCGGTCGAACTCGCGGCCGGTCATCAGCATGACCACGAAGACGATGGACAGCGTCAGCGGCACCGCCGCGGCCACCACCAGGCCGACGCGGAAGCCCAGGGCGAGCAGGCTGATGAGCATGACCACGGCCAGGGCGACGAAGAACTTGAGCATGAATTCGTCCACCGCCAGGCGGATGTTCTTCGCCTGGTCGGAGACCTTGTCGAAACTCACGCCCAGGGGCAGGTCGGCGTGGATGCGGTCTTCCTCGGCCTGCAGGGTGCGGTCCAGGTCGAGGCCGTTGAAGTGCGGCTCCATGATCACCCCGAGCATCAGCGCCGGGTCGCCCTGGTGGCGGATGCGGTAGCTGGCCGGGTCTTCGTAGCCGCGGCTGACCGTGGCCACGTCTGCGATGCGCAACACCTTGCCGCCGGCGGCGATGGGCACGTTCTCGATCAGCGCGAGGGTGTCGAAGGCGCCGTCGATGCGGATGTAGGCGCGTGGCCCGGCGGTCTCGACGAAGCCGGCGGGGGAGACGCCGTTCTGCGCGGCGAGGGCGGCGAAGATCTGCTCCGGCTTGATGCCGAGGGTGGCCAGGCGCTGGTAGGAGAACTCGACGAACACGCGCTGGGCCTGTTCGCCGAGGATGTTGACCTTCTTCACCCCCGGCAGGCGCAGGAAGCCCTGGCGCAGGTCCTCGGCCATCTTCACCAGCTCGCGGTGGGGCAGGGCCTTGGCCTCCAGGGCGTAGAGGGCGAAGTAGACGTCGGAGTATTCGTCGTTGAAGAACGGGCCCTGCACGCCACGGGGCAGGCGGGCGGCCTCGTCGCTGAGCTTCTTGCGGGTCTGGTAGAACAGCTCCTGGATATCGCCGGGGCGGGTGGATTCGAGGAACTGCACCTTCATCGAGACGAAGCCGGGCTGGGCGATGGTTTCCACGCGGTCGTAGAAGTCCAGCTCCTGCAGGCGCTTCTCCAGGCGGTCGGCGACCTGCTCCTGCATCTCCCGCGCCGTGGCGCCGGGCCAGGTGGCGGTGACGGTCATGGTCTTGACGGTGAAGGAGGGGTCTTCGGCGCGGCCCAGCTTGCCGAAGGCGAAGACCCCGGAAAGGATCACCGCGATGATCAGGAACAGGGTCACCGCCGGGTTGCGTACGGCGATCTCGGAGAGGTTGAGGCCGCGCATCTCAGCGCACCTCGTCGTTCTGGCGGGCCAGCGCCAGGGCCTGGCCGGGCAGCAGGCGCACCTTGTCGCCCTCGTGCAGCAGGTGGGCGCCGAGGGCGACCACGCGCTGGCCGGCGCTGACGCCGCCTTCCAGCAGGGCGTATTCCTGGCCGAGGCGGGCGACCTTCACGGCGGCGAAGTGCACGCTGTCGTCCTCGCCTATGACCCAGACGCCGCTGCCTGAACCGGGGTTGTGCAGGGCGCCGATGGGCACCCGCAGCAGCTCGGCCTGCTCGCTCTGCAGGCGTACGGTGATGGTGGAGCCGATGCTGAAGCGCTCGGCGGCACCGTCGAGGATGTAGCGGGCGCGGTAGGTGCGGGTGACCGGGTCGGCGGAGGCGGAGAGTTCGCGCAGGCTGGCTTTCACCGCCTGTTCGCGGGCATCGAAGGGGTAGGCGAGGGCGTTGCTGCCGGCCAGGGCGCGCTGGGTTTCCGGCAGGTCGATCACCGCTTCGCGGGCGCCGTCGTGGGCCAGGCGGGCGACGATCTGCCCTTCGGCGACCACCTGGCCGCGCTCGACGCGCACGTCGGTGATGATGCCGTCGCCATCGGCCTTGAGGGTCGAGTAGCTGCGGCGGTTCTGCACCTGGCTGGCTTCGGAGCTGGCGGCGGCCAGTTCGGCCTCGGCCACCCGCAGGTTGGTGGCGGCCTGGTCGAACACCTGGCGCGATACGGCGCCGGTGGTGGACAGGCGGCGGTAGCGGCTTTCGTCGTCACGGGCCTGGCGCAGTTGCGCACGGGCGGCGCTGACGCGGTTGTTGGCGGCGCGCAGGGCCAGCTCGAAATCCTCGATGTCCAGCACCAGCAGGGTGTCGCCCTTGGCCACCCGGGCGCCGGGGTCGACGCGGCGTTCGATCACCTTGCCGCCGACGCGGAAGCCCAGGTCGCTCTCGGTGCGCGCCGCCACCACCCCGGTGTAGGCGGCCTGGTGGTGGCTGGCGCTTTCCACCTGGGCGGCCAGTACCGGCCGTGGCTGCTGGCCGCTGGCGGCGTTCCGGGTGTCGGCCTGGCTGTTGCAGCCGCCAATGGCCAGCAGCGCTGCCAGCAGGGCCAGGGGGCGGAGGGTGTGCGCGTGTCGGTTCATGGTCCTGCACTCTCGGGGATGCCTTCGATGCTTTAGATGATATGCGTAATATTATTCGTCGCATAGATGTCGTTCGTCATTTTAAGGGGCGGTGAGCGCGGTGGCGGGGCCGGGTAGAATCCCCGGGCCTATCTCACGAGAGACCCCCATGCCCTTGCTGCCCGATGAGCTCGCCAACCTCAGCGCCACCACGCTGGACGACTACAACCAGAACGCCGATGGCTTCCGCGAGAACACCCGCGACCATGATGTGAGCCAGAACATCGAGGCCCTGTTGCGGCATATCCACGGCCAGGCGCCGCTGGCCATCCTCGATTTCGGCTGCGGGCCGGGGCGCGACCTGCGCACCTTCCGCGCCCTGGGCCACACGCCGGTGGGGCTGGACGGCGCCGAGCGCTTCGTCGAGATGGCGCGGGCGGATTCCGGGTGCGAGGTGTGGTTGCAGTCCTTCCTCGACCTGCAGTTGCCGGCCGGGCGCTTCGATGGCGTGTTCGCCAATGCCACGCTGTTCCACGTGCCGGGGCAGGAGCTGCCGAGGGTGCTGGGCCAGCTGCACGCGACGCTGAAGCCGGGTGGGGTGCTGTTCAGCTCCAACCCGCGCGGGCAGAACCAGGAAGGCTGGAGCGGCAACCGCTATGGCGCCTGGCACGATTTCCCGGCCTGGAAGGCGCTGTTGGAGGCGGCGGGGTTCGAGGAGCTGGAGCACTACTACCGCCCGGCGGGCCTGCCGCGGGAGCAGCAGCCCTGGGTGGCGAGCGTGTGGCGCAGGAGCGGGACGGTGGTCCCGGGCTGAAGCCCGGGCTACCACCGGGTGGAGCGGACCTACTTCGGCGCGGCGGTGGTGCGCAGGTAGGGCAGCTTGATGTCGATGCTGCCGTACTTCTCGCGAGCCTGGTCGTCATTGAGGGCGAGGGCGACGATTACATCATGGCCTTCGGTCCAGTTGGCCGGGGTGGCCAGGGGCACGTTGTAGGTCAGTTGCAGGGCGTCGAGGGCGCGCAGCACCTCGGCGAAGTTGCGACCCACCGACATCGGGTAGGTCATGGACAGCTTGAGCTTCTTGTCCGGGCCGATGATGAACACCGAGCGCACGGTGGCGGTGTCGGCGGCGGTGCGGCCATCGGGCAGGTAGGCCTCGGCGGGCAGCATGTCGAAGGCCTTGGACACGGCCAGGGACTCGTCGGCGATGATCGGGAAGGTGGCGTTGGCGCCACAGAACGCCTCGATATCACCCTTCCACTTCTGGTGCGCCTGCACCCCGTCCACCGAGACGCCGATCACCTTGGTGCCGCGCTTGGCCCATTCGGCGGCCAGTTGCGCCACGGCGCCGAACTCGGTGGTGCACACCGGGGTGAAGTCCTTGGGATGGGAGAAGAGGATGGCCCAGCTGGAGCCGATCCAATCGTGGAAGCTGATGCTGCCCTGGTCGGTTTCGGCCTTGAAGTCAGGGACCAGATCGTTGATGCGCAATGCCATGGTGTTGTCCTCCTGGAGTGGATGGCGGGCGGGTCGTGGGTGAGCGTAGACGGCTTTCGTGACGACGCTAACCCGCTGCCGCACGCCGCCGGCCGGGTTGGAGGAACAGGTGTTTCAAGGGATGTATTCGCGCTCTTCGGGCAGCCTGCGCTGCGCCTCTTCCAGCTCTCCAGCCTGCACCAGGGCGTGGATGTCATGGGCCAGGCCGGTGACCTCGGTGATGCCCTGTATCCACTGCTCCACGTAGCGCTTTGAAGCCTCCGGGCCCAGGCCGATCTGGATCGCGCGGTGGGGCTGCGGCTCGAGGTGCAGGTTGCGCTCCGGGTCCCACTGGATGCGTACCGGCGAGGCGTTCTTGATGCGCTCCCATTCCTCCTTGCCCTGGCCCGGCTCCGGGTGGCTGGGGCAGCTGTTGGCCAGGGCCCAGGCGAAGCCTTCGTGGCTGATGTCGAGGGCGAGAATGCGCTTTTGCCCGCTGTCCTTCAGGCCCCAGCCGGCGCGGTACATCATCCAGAGGAAGGAGGGTTTTATCCAGGTCATGCGCTCCAGCTTGAAGGGCGGCGAGACGAAGGTGCCATGGGCCAGCGCGCTGTCGGCGATGGCGTCGGAGTAGGCCTGGTAGACGCGGAGGGTGTGGGCGTCGTAGTGGGCCCTGATCTGTTTCTGGGGGATGGCCTGCATGGGGTCCTGCGTTGGGATGAACCGTGGGTGAGGGGGCTGGGGCTCAGTAGAAGTCGTAGTAGAGCGCCCATTCGCCGCTGCTGCGGTGCTTCCAGAACATCAGGCTGCCGCTGTCCACGACGTTGAGGTTGATCTTGGCGTCGGAGGAGATCTGGAAGACGAATTCGAAGCCGTCGCCCGGGTCGATGCCGGACTGGCAGAAGGACGGGTAGCCGCCGATCTTGTGCGCGTAGCAGTGGCTGACGATGTCGTAGTAGCTGTCGATCGTGCCTTGGCGTTCCAGTTCGAGGATGCGGTCTTCCAGGTCCGCCGGCACGCCGCCGCCGTCCCACAGCGGGTAGTCCTCGTCCAGCCGTTCGGCCTTGAGCGGGAAGGGTTTGATGAAGGAAGCCGGCGCGGCCAGCTCCTTGCGCTCCAGCACCTCGTGGTGACCGTATTCACGGATGAGCCAGTGGGCGCCCATGGGCTCCAGCGGCTCGCCGAAATCGGCGGAGATGAACAGGGTCAGCACCCGCACCTCCGCCAGCAGCGGGTGATTGACCGGCAGGCTCGGCAGGTGGAACTGGGCCAGGGGCAGCATCGCGTCCCCGGCCGCGTTGCAGGGGATGCCTTCGTCGGGGCGGAACAGGAAGACCCGGCCCAGCCAGCTTTCGTCGTCGGCCTGGGTGGGGCGGAAGCCGCCGGCGGTGAACTGCGTGGCGGGGCGGGCCAGCTGCTGGCGGATCGCCTGGATTTCATCGTTGTCGTGCATCTGTCGTCCCTGACCGGTGGGGAAAATCGCGGCGCCTATTCTGCGGTGGCCTGGGCCGATCCGACTAGGCTTGCTTGCAGGGGCAAGGGATGAGGCGAGACGGATGGCCGTTCTGCGGATACTCCTCGTGCTGGCAACGATCACCGGTGGCGGCTGCAGCCTGCTGGAGGTGGACAGGGAAATGCAGCGCGCCCGCCAGGAACTGGTGGTGGTAGCGGGGCGCCTGCAGGCCACGGAGCCCGGGCGCAGTGCGCTGGTGGCCCTGCTGGATGGCAAGGGTGCTTTCGTCGCCTACCGCATCGTCGCGCCGGGCGAGGCCTTCTACTTCACCCAGGCGCGGGGTGCCTATCAGTTGCTGGCCTTCGATGACCGCAACGGCGATTTCGCCCTGGATGGCGACGAGCCTCGCCACTGGCTGCCCGATGCCCGTTCCGCCCCCTTGAGCGTGCAGCCCGACCTGGCCGAGCGCGAGCGGCTGGCGCGGCTCAACAGCCTGCATCTCGCGGTGGGTGGCCTGGCAGGGGCGCCCAGGCTGGACCTCAGCCTGGAGGTGCTCTACCGCGAACAGCCGCGCTTGCAGCGCAATTACCTGCAGGTGGTGGATTTCACCGATCCGCGTTTCGACGATGCCGCCATCCGCCTGGGGGCCTGGCAGCCGCTGACCTTCATGCGCGAGGTGGGTTACGGGCTGTACCTGCTGGCGCCCTGGGACCCGGACAAGGAGCCGGTCATCCTGGTGCACGGCATCAATGCCTCGCCGCGCGATTGGCAGGCATTGGCCGCCAGCCTGGACCTGCAGCGTTTCCAGCTGGTGCTGTTCCACTACCCGAGCGGGCTGCCGCTGCGCAACAGCGCCTACATGCTCAGCATCGCCATGCGCGACATGCTGCTGCGCCTTGCACCACGGCGCATGCACGTGTTCGCCCACAGCATGGGCGGCCTGGTGGCGCGACGGGCGTTGCAGTTTCTCGATGAGGGCGAGGCCAAACGCCTGTGCCTGTTCGCGACGCTGTCGACGCCCTGGGAAGGGCATCCCTCGGCGGCCACGGGCGTGCAGCGGGTGCCGCTGGAGGTGCCGGTGTGGCGTGACATGGCCCCCGGCAGCCCCTACCTGCAGGCGCTGTTCGCCACGCCGCTGCCCGCGCATATCCGCCAATGGATGCTGGTTAGCTACGCGGGCAACCGGCGCATGCTGCCGGAGCCGAACGATGGCGTGGTGCCGCTGGCCAGCGAGCTGCGCGCGGCCGCCCAGGACGAGGCCGAGCGGCTGTACCTGGTCAATGAGAGCCACACCGGCATCCTCCACAGCCGCCGCACCACGGAGCTGTTGGAGCGCGCGCTGCAGGGGCTGCCCGGGAAGGGTTGCGCGGTGGCCCGGGACTGAGCCCCGGGCCAGGGGATCACGCTTCGGTGCCGAGGTTGGCCTGCACCCGCGCCAGCAGGTCGAGCAGCTGCTGGCATTCCGCCTGGCTGAAGCCGTCCACCGCTACCTGGTTGAGGCGCCGGCCCTGCTGGCGCACCTCCTGGTGCAGAGCCGTGCCCGCGGCGGTGGGGTAGAGCCGGATGCTGCGCTTGTCGGCCTCGTCGGCCTTGCCTTCCAGCAGCGCCTTGGCGCGCAACGCCTGGATCAGGCGGGCGATCTGCGCCTTGTCGCGCCCGGAGTGGGCCACCAGGTCGCTTTGGGTCGCCCCCGGATTGTGGGCGAAGAAGTTCAGCGCCTTGAACTCCATGTGGGCGAGGTCGTGAGCGCCGTCGCGCAGCGTCCGGTACTGCCGGGCGCGGTAGAGGTGCATGACGGAGTGGATGGATTCGAAGACGTCTTCGGCTGTATCGGCGGTCATATGGTTGATAATATCAACTAGTGGTTTTTATGATCGTTGATGTTATCAACCATCCCTTGCGAGCAACAGCCCATGGACCAACCCGTACAGACCCGCCGCGTGCAGCGCGTGCGCCACGAACTGCGCCGCCGCGAGCTGGACGTGCTCCGCGTGGAGCGCATCAGCCCGCATTTCATGAGCGTCACCTTCGGCGGTGACGAACTGGCGGACTTCGTTTCCGCCTCCTTCGACGACCACATCAAGTTCATGTTCGTGGACGAGCAGGGTGAGCTCATCCGCCGCGACTACACCCCGCGCCACTTCGATCTTGAACGTCGCGAGCTGACCCTCGAGTTCGCCCTGCACGGCGAGGGCGGCGCCTGCGAATGGGCCGAGCGCGCGCAGCCGGGCGACTCCGCGCTGATCGGCGGCCCGCGCGGCTCGATGATCATCCCCATGGATTACGACTGGCACCTGCTGGTGGGCGACTCCAGCGCCTTGCCGGCGATCCACCGCCGCCTGGAGGAACTGCCGGCCGGCGCCCGCGTCACCGCCATCGTGCAGCTGGCCGAGGCCGACCGCCGCGATTTCCGCAGCGCCGCGAATCTCGACCTGCGCTGGGTGGATACGCCGGAGGAACTGGTCGCCGCCGTACAGGCCCTGCAGCTGCCGGCTGGCGAAGGCTACGCCTGGGGCGCCGGCGAGCACGGGATGATGACCCGCACCCGCGCCCTGCTGGTGGAGAAGGGCCAGCCGAAGGAGGCGATGCGCGTCGCGGTCTACTGGCGGCAAGGCTTCTCGGACCACCATGAGGATCTGGGGGACTGAACCTGTGTTTTTCCAAGCGAAGGATGGGGCCTGCACGGCTGCCATCCGCTGTCGATGGCGCTAGAGTCCTGTCCTCGAACCTCCGGCACAGGGAACCGCCGATCATGCTGAGTCGTAACCCCCTTCATCGCCCGCTGGCCAGCGGGAGGCTCGCATGATCGACGAGGCGGCGGCCCGCGCCATCGTCCTCGCCCTGGGCAATCGCCAGGTGTGCGACGACCCGCTGGATCAATTCGTCGTCTCGTCCTGCACGCTTTCAGAGCGGGGTGACTGCTGGATTGTGCAAGGCAATACCAGGGGTTATGTCGAGCAAGGGCTCATCAGTTACTGCCGGGTGGGCGTGAGTGCCTATCTGGTGGATGTTCATTCCGGACGTGTCGATACCGTCGGCAGTGCTCAGAGCCTCGAAGAGGTCCTGCAGCGCAGGCATGGCCTGATGCAATGAAGTCTGCGTCCGGGCGGATACCAATGTCCTAAGCCGAGCCTCGCATCGATGGGTTTCGCTGCGCTCTACGCCATCCTACGGAAGCGGTGCGGTGCGGTGCGGTGCGGGCGCTGTGGCGCTTAGGCCATGGGCCAATCGACGTTGCGTACTTCGGCGCTGAGGCGGTCGAGGTTTTCCTCGTTGGCCGGTAGCACGAAGGCGGCGATCTGTTCGCGGTGTTCCGCGCTGTCGAAGACCTGCTGCCAGCCCACCCGTGTGCCGGTGCCCTCGAGCGTGAGGGTGATGGTGAGGAAGAAGTGGTGGTCGTCGGAGAGGTGTTCGATCAGCACCCGCCCGGGGGTGATTTCGCGGAACACGTTGTGGTTGGGGTAGTCGGTGCCGTCGGGGCCGTGGAGGGTGAAGCGCCAGGCGCCGTCGGGGCGGAATTCGAAGGTGTCGAAGGTGCTGCTGAAGCCGTTCGGGCCCCACCAGCGGGCGAGGTGCTCGGGGCTGGCGATGGCACGGAATACCCGGGCCGGCGGTGCGTCGATGAGCCGTGAGGTGGCGCATTCGCGATGGGCGGTGGGGGAGGCGGTGCTGCTCATTGGGGCGGGCCTTTCGCTCGGTCGGGGCCGCCTGGTGGCCAGGCGGTCAAGCGCAAAGCATAGCCCCGGGTTCAGCCCTCGTTGCGGCGGATGAAGGCGGCCTCGTAGTCGCGGCTGGCGCTGGAGACCTTGGGGTTCATCAGCGCGGAGCGGACTTTCTCGTAATCCTCGTAGGACAGGCCGGCGCGGTTGAGCATCTCCAGGGAGAACTGCTTGACCTCGGCATCGGTGTACGGGCGCGGCTCCGGTTGGCTGGCGCAGCCGGCGAGGATGAGGGTGGTAGCGGCGAGTGCGATGGCGAGCAGGCGATTCATTTCGGGCCCCCTGGGGTGGCGTTGTCCTTTGATGAACAAAGGTTATCCGCGGCCCCGGGGGCGGAAAAATCACCCACTTCGATAATGACTATTGCCTGAGTGGCAACGGTGCCGATCAGCCCCGGCCGCCGCAGGCGGGGCCCTGGGCGGAGAAGCGTTCGGCCAGGCCCTGCTCGCGGAAGGCGTGCACCACATGGTCGATGAAGACGCGGGTCTTGGCCGGCAACAGCTTCTGCGCGCTGAAGTAGAGGCACAGTGGGTCGGAGAGCACGTGCCAGTCCGGCAGTACTCGCACCAGCTGGCCGCGCTCGATGAAGTGCACCGCGTGCACCGTGCTGACCAGTGTGATGCCCAGGCCCATGCACGCGGCGTGGCAGGCGGCTTCCGGGTCGCTCATCAGCATGCGCGGCCGCAGGTCGATGGGGGACTGGTCGTCACTGCCGTTGCGCAGCACCCAGTTGCGCACGCGGCCGGTCTGCGGCGAGCGCAGGAGGATGCCGTCGTGCTGGGGGAGGTCCGCCGGCGCCTGTGGCTGCGGGTGTTTCTCCAGGTAGCCGGGGGAGGCCAGCAGCACGCGATGCCCCGGGCCGATCTGCCGGGCGATCACCCCCTGGGGCAGCTCGAAACCGCCGCCGATGCCGATGTCGAAGCCTTCGCCGATGAGGTCCACCTGGCGGTTGTCGAAATGCCAGTCGGGGACGATGGCGGGATAGCGGGCGAGGAAGCCCTCGAGCAGCGGGACTATGTACTCGCGGCCGAACATCAACCCCATGCTCACCTTGAGGTTGCCCGCCGGCTGGCCGCCCGCGCTGGCGAGGTTGGCCACCGCGCCCTGGATGGTGGCGAGGCCGCCGCTGACCTCGATGAGGAAGCGTTCGCCGGCCTCGGTGAGTTTCAGGCTGCGTGTACTACGCTGGAACAGCCGCACCCCCAGCCCGCTTTCCAGTTTCGCCACGTTCTTGCCAACCGCCGCTGGCGTCAGGCCCAGGCGCCGTGCGGCCTCGGCGAAGCTGCCGGCTTCCGCACTGCGGACGAAGCATTCGATGCTGTTCAGGGTTTCCATGGCGCCACCGTAAACCGTTTGGATCGAAAGAATATAGCGATTGCCGGCTTATCGGTTGTCAATCTCTCTCCGATACTGGCCCCGTCATCGAGCAACAGCCAACCGGCCAAGCCCGAATCCCCCTACAGACAATTGGAGAACCATCATGACCTCGACTCAAACTCTCAGCGGCAAGGTTGCATTCATCCAGGGCGGCTCCCGTGGTATCGGCGCCGCCATCGCCAAGCGCCTGGCCCGTGAAGGCGCCGCCGTGGCGCTGACCTACGCCGCTTCCGGCCAGGCCGCCGAAGAGGTGGTGAAAGCCATCGAAGCAGCCGGTGGCCGCGCCCTGGCCATCAAGGCCGACAGCAGCGACGAGCAGGCCCTGCGCGGCGCCATCCGCTACACCGTGGACAGCTTCGGCCGCCTCGACATCCTGGTGAACAACGCCGGCGTGCTGGCCGTGGCGCCCATCGAGGAATTCGCCATCGAAGACCTCGACCGCACCCTGGCGGTGAACGTACGCAGCGTAGTGATCGCCAGCCAGGAAGCCGCCCGGGTGATGGGCGAGGGTGGCCGCATCATCACCATCGGCAGCACCAACGCCGAACGCATGCCCTTTGCCGGTGGCTCGGTCTACGCCATGAGCAAGGCGGCGGTGGCCGGCTTCACCCAGGGCCTGTCCCGTGACCTGGGCCCCCGTGGCATCACCGTGAACAACGTGCAGCCCGGCCCGGTGGACACCGACATGAACCCGGCCGAAGGCGACTTCGCTGACTCCCTCAAGCAGATGATGGCGCTGGCGCGTTACGGCAAGGCCGAGGAGATCGCCAGCTTCGTGGCCTACCTGGCCGGCCCGGAAGCGGGCTACATCACCGGTGCCAACCTGACGATCGACGGTGGCTTCGCAGCCTGACATCTCGGGTACAAGGAAAGCGCCGGCCACTGGGCCGGCGTTTTTGTTTGTGGCCTGTTTTCGGTGCCCAGCAGAAGAGCGGGCGAATGAATTCGCCCCTACAACCATTCCGGTCCTCGGTGTTTTGCGGTGGCACGTCTGTGGGTGGATGACGCTCTTTTCATCCACCGGCGGAGTGGTCGGCGAGTACGGAAGGTGGACCGATGAAGCGTGGTCCACCCTACGCGGTGAGGGCGTCCGGGTTTGGCCGAGGGCGGGTCAGAGGCCGTATTTCTTGACCTTGTCGAACAGGGTGGTCTTGGCCATGCCGAGGGCGATGGCGGCCTGGCTGAGGTTGCCGCCGTGGCGTTCCAGGGCGTCGCCGAGGAGGTTGCGTTCGAAGGCTTCCACGGCTTCGGCGAAGCTGGGTTCGTTGCAGTCCAGGGCCAGGCCGGTCTTCTTGAACACGGGGAGGCCGAGGGCGTAGCGCTCGGCGACGTTGCGCAGTTCGCGCACGTTGCCCGGCCAGTCGTGGGCCATGAGGCTGGAGACGGTGGCGCGGTCGATCTCCGGCATGGCGCGGTCGAAGCGCAGCGAGGCGAGCTGCAGGAAGTGGTCGAACAGCAGCAGGATGTCTTCGCGGCGGTCGCGCAGCGGCGGCAGTTCCAGGGTCACCACGTTGAGTCGGTAGTAGAGGTCGCTGCGGAACTGGCCGGCCTTGCCCTGTTCGTCGAGGTCGGCCTTGGTGGCGGCGACCACGCGGCAGTCCACTGGGATCGGCTGGTTGGAGCCGAGGCGCTCCAGGGTCTGCTCCTGCAGCACGCGGAGGAACTTGATCTGCAGGTTCATGGGCATGCTCTCGATCTCGTCGAGGAACAGGGTGCCGTTGTGGGCGTGCTCGATCTTGCCGATGCGGCGCTTGCCGGCGCCGGTGAAGGCGTGGGCCTCGTGGCCGAAGATTTCGCTGTCGAAGAGGTTCTCCGGCAGGCCGCCGCAGTTGAGCGCGACGAACTGCTGGGGCTGGCGCCGGCTGTAGTCGTGCAGGCAGCGGGCGACCAGTTCCTTGCCGGTGCCGGTCTCGCCTTCGATCAGCACGTTGGCGGCGGTGTCGGCGACGTTGGCGATCAGCTCGCGCAGGGCCTGCATGGCTGGCGAGCGGCCGATGATGCGTTGCTCCAGGGACTGGCGCCCGGCCAGTTGGCGGCGCAGGGCGGAGACCTCGCGGGCCAGGCCGCGCTGCTCCAGGGCGCGCCGGGTGACCTCCACCAGGCGTTCGGGGGAGAAGGGCTTCTCCATGAAGTCGTAGGCGCCGTCGCGCATGGCGCCCACCGCCATGGAGATGTCGCCGTGGCCGGTGATCAGCACCACTGGCAGGCTGCGATCGCGGGCCTTGAGGCGGGCGAGCAGCTCGAGGCCGTCCATGCCCGGCAGGCGGATGTCGCTGATGACGATGCCGGCGAAGTCGGTGCCGATCTGCTTGAGGGCTTCCTCGGCGCTGGCGACACCGATGCTGGGGATGTCTTCCAGGGCCAGTGCCTGCTGGCAGCCGAGCAGGACGTGGGGGTCGTCTTCGACGATAAGGACGCTGAGCGGCTCGGTCATGGGCGGGGGCTCGTTTCGGAGGGGGCGGCGATCTGCGGCAGGCGCAGCTCGAAAGCCGTGCCGCCGTCCTCGGGATGTTGCACGCCGAGGCTGCCACCGGCGGCGGTGGCGAGGCTGGCGGACAGGGTGAGGCCAAGGCCCAGGCCGTGTTCGCCGGGCTTGGTGGTGAAGAAGGGTTCGAACAGGTGCTCGCGCACGGCCGGGGAGATGCCGGGGCCGTTGTCGCGCACGCGGAGGATATAGGTGCCGTCTTCGTCGTGGCCGTCGAGCCAGAGTTGGCAGTCGGCCTGGCCGCTCATGGCGTCGAGGGCGTTGGCGATAAGGTTGACCAGGATCTGCTCCAGGCGGGTCTGGTCGATGGCCAGGCGGGCATCGGCGAAGGCGCGGTGCAGGGTCAATGGGGTGTGTTCCAGGCGCGTGTGGAGGATGAACAGCGCCGCGTCCACGGCCTTGCCCAGGCTGGCCTGGCCATGGTCGTCGGCACGCCGGGCGAAGGCGCGCAGGCTGGCGGTGATGCGGCCCATGCGGTCGACCAGCTCGTTGATGGCGGTGAGGTTGGTGCTGGCCACGTCCAGCGCGCCGCGCTGGAGGAAGCGCACGGTGTTGCCGGAGAGGGTGCGCAGGGCGGCCAGGGGCTGGTTGAGTTCGTGGGCGATGCTGGTGGACATCTGCCCGATCACCGCCAGCTTGCCGGCCTGGACCAGGCCGTCCTGGGCCTTGCGCAGGTTTTCCTCGGTCTGCCGGCGTTCGCGGATCTCGCCCATCAGGCGCTGGTTGCTGGAGCGCAGGTCCTGGGTGCGTTCGGCGATCTTGCGTTCCAGTTCGTTGTTGGCCTGGAGCAGTGCCTCGCGGGCGGCGAGGCGGGTGGCGAGCACCTTGCGCCGCTCGTTCCAGGCGATGGCGAGGAAGGCCAGCAGGGCCAGGCCGGCGGCGGCCAGCAGGCCGTGGATGACGGCTTCGCGGCGCAGGTCGGCCAGCGGTGAGAGCAGGGTGAAGTGCCAGGGGGTGTCGCTGAGCGGCCGGCTCTGTGCCAGGTAGGCGATCTCCTGTTCGCCGCCGTCGGGCAGGGGCGAGGCGAAGCTGAGGGTTTCCAGGCCGTCGCCCAGGTCCTGGCGCGAGCGCGGCTGCCACTCGTTGAGCGCCCACCAGTGGTATTGCAGGCTGCGGGCCAGGCGCTCCTTGTCTTCGGCGGAGAGCGCGCGGATGGCCTTCATGCGCAGGACCGGGTCGCTGGAGAGGATGATGATGCCGTTCTCGTCGCTGACGAAGGCCTGCAGGCGGGCCTTTTCCCAGCGCTCCTGCAGCGCTTCGAGCTTCACCTTGACCACCGCGACGCCGATGATGCGGCCTTCGTAGCGCAGGCCGTGGGCCAGGTAGTAGCCGGCCTCGCCCGTGGTGCTGCCGATGCCGTAGAAGCGCCCGGGCTCGCCCTTCATCGCTTGCTGGAAGTAGGCGCGGAAGGCCAGGTCTTCACCCAGGAAGCTGTCGGCGTCGCGCCAGTTGCTGGTGGCCAGCACGCGGCCGTTGGTGTCGAGGAGGAAGATGGCGCGGTTGCCGCTGCGGCGGTTGAGCCCTTCGAGGTAGTCGTTGACCAGGTTGCGCCGGTAGGGCGTGGGGTTGAGCAACAGGTGACTGACGCTGGATTCCAGCTCCAGCAGGCTGGGCAGGTAGGTGTAGCGGTTGATTTCGCTCTCCACGGCGCGGGCGTGGAGTTCCAGCTGGCGTTCGCCGTTCTCGCGCAGGGCGCGGATGCCGGAGAGCTCGCTGAGGTGGTAGCCGATCCAGCCGACGCCGAACATGGCCAGGACCAGCAGCAGGGTCAGCGAGAGGTGGCGGAGCAGGCGCGGTTTCACGGTCAATGCGGGCGGCACGGCGCGGAGGCTGGCGGGAGGGCATTGCATCATAAGTGGTCCGGGCCTTGCCAGTCGGTGCGGGGCGCCGAGCGGCGGGTGGGGCGACGCGGCCCCTCTCCGAGGTGGAGAGGGGCGCGGTGCATCAGTGTTGCAGGATCTTGGCGAGGAACTGTTGGGCGCGTTCGGAGCGCTGGCTGACGTCGCCGAAGAACTCTTCCTTGGGGCAGTCTTCGACGATCTGGCCGGCGTCCATGAAGATCACCCGGTCGGCGACCTTGCGGGCGAAGCCCATCTCGTGGGTGACGCACATCATGGTCATGCCTTCGTTGGCCAGTTGCACCATCACGTCGAGCACTTCGTTGACCATCTCCGGGTCGAGCGCCGAGGTGGGTTCGTCGAACAGCATCACCACCGGGTCCATGGCCAGGGCGCGGGCGATGGCGACGCGCTGCTGCTGGCCGCCGGAGAGTTGGCCAGGGTGCTTGTGGGCGTGGGCGGAGAGGCCGACGCGCTCCAGCAGCTTGAGGCCCTTGGCGGTGGCTTCTTCCTTGCTGCGGCCGAGCACCTTGATCTGGGCGATGGTGAGGTTCTCGGTGATCGACAGGTGCGGGAACAGCTCGAAGTGCTGGAACACCATGCCGACGCGGGAGCGCAGCTTGGGCAGGTCGGTCTTCTTGTCGGCGATGGAGGTGCCGTCGACGACGATGTCGCCCTTCTGGAAGGGCTCCAGCGCGTTGACGCACTTGATCAGGGTGGATTTGCCGGAGCCGGACGGCCCGCAGACGACCACCACTTCACCTTTCTGGACCTCGGTGCTGCAGTCGGTCAGCACCTGGAATTCCCCGTACCACTTGTTGACGTTCTTGATCGAAATCATACGGCTAACCTTTTTTGCAGGAGCTTGACCAGCTGCGAGGCGGCGAAGCTGACGGTGAAGTACACCAGGCCGGCGAAGATCAGGAATTCGTGCGGCTGGCCGATGATGTCGCCACGGGAACGGGCGGCGTTGAGGAAGTCCATCAGGCCCACGGTGTAAACGAGCGAGGTGTCCTGGAACAGGATGATGCTTTGCTGCAGCAGCAGCGGGGTCATCTTGCGGAACGCCTGGGGCAGGATGATCAGGCGCATGGTCTGGCCGTAGGTCATGCCCAGGGCCTGGGCGGCGCCCATCTGCCCACGGGGGATGGCCTGGATGCCGGCGCGGACGATTTCGCAGAAGTACGCCGCCTCGAACATCATGAAGGCGACCAGGCAGGAGGTGAACGCGCCCACCGGGGTGTCTTCGCCGGTGATCCAGCGCAGCACGAAGGGCACCGCGAAGTAGAACCAGGTGATCACCAGCAGCAGCGGGATGGAGCGGAAGTAGTTGACGTACAGGGCGCCGAGCTTCGACAGCAGCGGGTTGTGCGACAGGCGCATGAGCGCCAGCAGGGTGCCGAGTACCACGCCGCCGATGATGCCCAGCGCCATGAGTTGCAGGGTCATCAGCATGCCGTCGACCAGGCCCGGCAGGGCGGGGATGATTGCGCTGAAATCCATCTCCATCATTTGCCTCCTACGGCGATCAGGCCCGGGACCGCGACCTTGCGTTCAACCATGCGCATGAACAGCATCAGGCTCATGTTCAGGGTGAAGTAGATCAGCGTGGCGAGGGTGAAGGCCTCGAACAGGTTGGCGGAGAACTCGGCGGTCTGCTTGGTCTGCGCGAGCAGCTCCATCAGGCCGATGAGGGAGGCCACCGAGGAGTTCTTGAAGATGTTGAGGAACTCGCTGGTCAGCGGCGGAATGATGATGCGGAAGGCTTGCGGCAGCAGCACGTAGCGGTAGATCGCCGGCATGCGGAAGCCCATGGCGCGGGCGGCGGAGGCCTGGCCGGCGGGCAGCGCCTGGATGCCGGTGCGCACCTGCTCGCAGACGCGGGCGGCGGTGAACAGGCCGAGGCACACGACCACGCTCAGGTAGGCGGACGTGGCCGGGTTGAGGTCTTGCTTGAACCAGATTTCCAGCGGCTCGGGCAGCAGGTCCGGCACCAGGAAGTACCAGAGGAACAGCTGCACCAGCAGCGGCACGTTGCGGAAGATTTCCACGTAGGTGGTGGCGATGCCGGACACCCAGCGGTTGGGCACGGTACGCATGACGCCGAGCAGCGAGCCCAGCAGGAGCGCGACGATCCAGGCGGCGAGGGCGATGGCGATGGTCCAGCCCAGGCCGGTGACGAACCAGTCCAGGTAGATCTCGCTGCCGATGCCGGTGGACTTGAAGAACACGCCCCAGTCCCAGTTGTAGTTCATCAGGGTTTTCCCCTCAGGGTTCTTGTCTTTCTGCGGTTGAAGGCAGTGGAGGGAGGAGGGGCCGGCCGGCGCCGCGGGGAGCCGGCGGCCCTTGCTCCTGGCCCATCCCGCGAGGCGGGATGGGCGCGACAGATCAGATCTCTTCGGCCGACTTGTCGGTGGGGGAGGCGATCAGCTTCTTCAGCTCGTCGCTCATGGGGAAGTTGAGGTTGAGGTTCTTCGGCGGGATCGGCTGGGTGAACCACTTGTCGTAGATGCCGTTGATCTCGCCCGAGGCGAAGGTGTCGGCGATGGCCTTGTCGACTACTTTCTTGAAGGCCTCGTCTTCCTTGCGGACCATGCAGCCGTAGATTTCATAGGACTGCGGTTCGCCGGTGACGACCCAGTCGGCGGGCTTCTTGGCCTTGGCCATCTCACCGTAGAGCAGGGCGTCGTCCATCATGAAGGCGATGGCACGGCCGGATTCCAGCATCAGGAAGGATTCGCCGTGGTCCTTGGCCGAGATGATGTTCATGCCCATCTGCTTCTCGGCGTTCATGGACTTGAGCAGGCGCTCGGAGGTGGTGCCGGCGGTGGTCACCACGTTCTTGCCCTTGAGGTCGGCGAAGTCGTTGATGCCGGCGGTTTTCTTCGACAGCAGGCGAGTGCCGACTTCGAAGATGCCGATGGAGAAGCCGACCTGCTTCTGGCGCTCGAGGTTGTTGGTGGTGGAGCCGCACTCGATGTCGACGGTGCCGTTCTGCACCAGCGGGATGCGGGTCTGCGAGGTCACCAGGTTGTAGCGCACCTTCAGGTCCGGCAGGGCCAGTTCCTTCTTGATGGCTTCGACGACCTTCAGCTGGATGTCGTGGGAGTAGCCCACCGGCTTGCCCGGCTCGGTGCCGAGGTAGGAGAAGGGGATGGAGGCGTCACGGTGACCGAGGACGATGGTGCCGCTGTCCTTGATCTTCTTGAGGGTGCCGGTCAGTTCTTCGGCGATAGCGGGAGCGGAAATCAGGGTCGCTGCAATGGCGGCGGCCAGAACCTTCGGAAGGATACGCATGTGTTTCAGTCCTCGACTTTGTTTGTTCTTATCGACGCCAGCGGTTCGGCGCCGTCGGGGATCTGTAATGGCAGGATGCGTGCCATCTGTATGGTCGTGTTGATTTGTCTGTAATCGATTGATTTATAAGGGTTTATTTTTAGGTGTTGGAGGGGCTTGGAGGCGTGGTGTTCGGGGTTCCGGCTTTGGCGGGTTTTATCGTTCGGATATCCGAACGGATTTTGCAGGAATAGGGGAGTGAAGGAGGGAAGGGGGCAGGGAAGAGCAGGGCTTCGCGAGCAGAGCTCTCTCCTACGAGGGGTGTGCAGGTAGGTCGGGTGCAACCCGACGATAAGGGCGATACGACCACCGCGTAGCCCGGGCTTCAGCCCGGGGAGGTGAGCCCCGGGCTGGGCACGGCTACGCGGGGTGGGTCAGTCCGCCAGGTTCTGCGCTTCCCGGTCCCGACGGGGTTTGGGTGCGAAGCGGGCGGCCAGGCGCATGGAGGTGGTGACCAGGCGCTGGTAGAAGGTCGGCAGCAGACGTTGCATGCCGTCCAGGGCCCAGGCGTCGGCGCCGATGAGGATGCGCCGGTTGTCCTTGAGCACGCCGCGCAGGATCACCGAGGCGGCCTTGTCCGGGGTGGTGCGCAGCAGCTGGTCGTTGAACTGCTTGCGTGCCTGGTCGGTTTCCTGGCCGACCACCCGGGCGAGGCTGTCGTTCATCCGTGCGGTCTTGGCGATGTTGGTCTTGATGCCGCCGGGGTGCACGCAGCTGGCGGAGACGCCGCAGCCTTCCATGTCCAGTTCCTGGCGCAGGGCTTCGGTGAAGCCGCGCACGGCGAACTTGGTGGCGTTGTAGGCGCTCATGCCCGGCTGGGCGAACAGGCCGAACACGCTGGAGACGTTGACCACCTGGCCGTCACCGGTGGCCTTGATGTGCGGCAGGAAGGCCTTGGTGCCGTGCATCACGCCCCAGAAGTTGATGTTCATGATCCACTCGTATTCCGAGTAGTCGCTGCCTTCCACGGTGCCGGCGTGGGCGACACCGGCGTTGTTGAAGATCAGGTTGACCCGACCGTGGTCGAGCACCACCTGGTCGGCCCAGGCGTGTACCGCTTCGCGGTCGGCGACGTTGACCAGGGTGTCGGTGACCTGCACGCCGAGCTTGCGGGCCTGGGCGGCGGTTTCCGCCAGGCCTTCGGCGTTGACGTCGGAAAGCGCCAGGTGGCAGCCCTGGCGGGCCAGGCCGTAGGCGAGGGCGCGGCCGATGCCGGAGCCCGCGCCGGTGATGGCGGCGACCTTGTTCTCGAAGGACTTCATGCCGGTACTCCTTCTGCAGCGGTAGTGGTGGCGATGGTCAGCGGCCCCTGGGCGGCGTGCACCGGCTGGATGCGGCTGAAGTGGTAGGCCGCCGGGTCGAAGTTGCGGGTCAGCAGGCGGAAGCGCCAGGTGAAGCCGGGCCATACGGTGCAGTTGCGGCCGCTGACCGGGTGGATGTACCAGCTCTTGCAGCCGCCGGCGTTCCACACGGTGTTGCCGAGGCTGCCCTGGATCTTGCCATTGAACTTGTCCTGCACCTCGCGCTTGACCTCCAGGCTCTGCAGCTTGCGCTGGTCGAGCAGTTCGAGGGCGCCGAGCACGTAGTGGATCTGCGATTCGATCATGTAGACCATCGAGTTGTGGCCCAGGCCGGTGTTCGGGCCCATGAGGAAGAACAGGTTGGGGAAACCGGCGGTGAGGGTGCCCTTGTAGGCTTCCGGGCCTTCCGGCCAGGTGTCGAGCAGGTCGACGCCGCCGCGGCCGAAGACCACGCCGCGCGGCAGCGGGTCGCTGGGGGTGAAGCCGGTGCCGAAGATGATGGCGTCCACCGGGCGTTCCTGGCCGTCCTGGGTGACGATGCTGTTGGCGCGGATTTCCTGGATGCCGTCGGTGATGACGTCGACGTTGGCCTGGGTCAGCGCCGGGTAGTAGTCGTTGGAGATCAGCACGCGCTTGCAGCCCATGGTGTAGTCGGGCGTGACCTTGGCGCGCAGCACCGGGTCCTTGATCTTGCGCTTGATGTAACCCTTGGCCACCAGTTGGGCGAGTTTCATCACCTTGGGGGTCAGGGCGAAGCCGATCACGCGGCTTTCGAGGATGGCGTAGATGCCGCCGCGCCAGAGCTTCTGCAGCAGGGGGAAGCGCTTGAAGCGCGAGCGTTCGTTTTCGCTGATGGCGCGGTCCGGCTTGGGCATGACCCAGGGCGCGGTGCGCTGGTAGAGGTCGAGCTGGCCGACCACCTTCTGGATCTGCGGGACGAACTGGATGGACGAGGCGCCGGTGCCGACCACGGCGATGCGCTTGCCCGCCAGGTCGTAGTTGTGGTCCCACTGCTGGGAGTGGAAGCTTTTGCCGGCGAAGTTCTCCAGGCCGTTGAGGTGGGGGATGGCCGGGGTGGAGAGGGCGCCCATGCCGGACACCACGAACTGCGCGGTGTAGTGATTGCCGGCGGCGTCGTCGATGTGCCAGAGCTCTTCGCTGTCGCTCCAGGCCACGCGGGTGATTTCGGTGCCGAGAAGGGTCTTGTCCTGCAGGCGGTATTTCTCCCAGCAGCCTTCCAGGTAGCCCTTGATCTCTTCCTGCTTGGCGAACATCCGCGTCCAGTTGGGGTTCGGCTCGAAGGAGAAGGAGTACAGGTGCGATTGCACGTCGCAACCGCAGCCCGGGTAGTTGTTGACGCGCCAGGTGCCGCCGACGCCGGCTTCCTTCTCGAACAGGAGGAAGTCGTTCTCGCCTTTCTGTTTCAGGCGGATCGCCATGCCCAGGCCGGAGAAGCCGGAGCCGATGATGGCAACCTTGCAGTGGCGGGCAGGGGTGGGAGGTGATACGGGCGCGTTCATGGCCAAGCTCCTGTTATGCTTATTTTGTGGCGTATACAGCTGTATACCAATGTAGACAGATGTATACTCGCCAGCAAGCCATCGCGGTACAACCAACCTTAGGTAGGGTCAGCCATGAGTTCTGTGCTGGACGACGGGCAACAGTCCAAGGAAAGAGCAGTCGATGCACCGGGCAAGCGCCTGCTGATGGAGGCGGCCCTGCGCCTGACCTCCCAGAGCCGCAGCCTGAGCAGCCTCGGCCTGCGCGAGCTGGCGCGGGAGGCGGGGCTCAACCCCAATACCTTCTATCGCCATTTCAAGGACGTGGACGACCTGGGCCTGGCGATGATCCGCAACATCTCCACCCAGTTGCGCCAGCCCTTGCGTGACCTGCGCCGGGAAGCGGCGGCGCGGGCGGTGCAGGGCGAGCACAGGGCCATGCCCAAGCTGATGGGCATCGACCTGGGGCGCGGCAAGCGCGTGTGCCATGAAACGGTGAACCTGTTCTTCGACTTCGTCGCCGACAACGCCGAGGCCTTCATCATCGGCGTGCGTGAGCTGCATGGTGCGTCGCCGGCTATGCGTGAGGCCCTGCGCGAGGTGATGGACGCGTTCGCCGATGACATGGCCGAGGACATAGTCGAATTCAAGCTGCTACCGGCGCTGGTGCCCGATGCGGTGGTGCGGCGGGTGTCCAGCCTGATCAGCCGCAACCTGTTCCAGATGTCCCTGGATTTCATCGGTGAGCCCGAGCGCCGTGCCGACATCCGCCTGGAGGCCGAGGAGCAGGTGCTGTTCCTCTTCACCGGCGCCAGCGTGCTGCAGGGGTTGGAGGCGATGGGGTCGCTGGGCGGCGGCTCGCGATAGGGCCCGCGCGGACGCGTCAAATGAAAAGCCCGGCGATTGCCGGGCTTTTCATTGGGTCTGAGTCACTCAGCCGTTGAAGCCGAGGCGCTCCTTCCAGCGTTGTTCCAGCGCCTTGGTTTCATGGTCGAAGGGGTGGAAGCCGGGGCGGTAGTAGTCCAGGTAGGGCTTGATCATGCGCGGGAAGTAGCCGGTGCGCAGGCTGAACAGGGTCTTCAGGCCGCGGCCCCAGCTGCGCAGGTTGAACAGCTGGCCGTCCTTGCGCAGCAGGTGCAGCTGGAAGGCGCCGATCACGCCGATGAACATCACGGTGGTCAGGGCCATGGTGATGGTGCGCTCGAAGTAGCCGCCGCCGACCGCCATGTAGGCGTCGTAGCACACGGCCTTGTGCTCGTTCTCTTCGATCGCGTGCCACATCCACAGCTGGTACATCTTCTGGTCGTCCATCTGCGTGCTGAGGTCTTCGCGGCGCAGCAGTTGCTCGGCCATGGTTGCGGTGAAGTGTTCCAGGGCGCAGGTGGCGGCCAGGCGCTGCTTCTTGGTGGTGAAGCGGGTGACCCACTCCAGCAGCACCTTGATGCGCAGTTCCAGGCGCTCCAGGTCGATGCCGTGGGCGGCGGCGTAGTCGTTGTAGGTGGCGTGTTCCTTGGAGTGCATGGCTTCCTGGCCGATGAAGGCGCTGATGTCCTTCTGCAGCTGCGGGTCGCTGATCTGGTCGCGCACGCCGCGCACGCTGTCGACGAAGAATTTCTCGCCATAGGGGAAGAGCGACGACAGGTTGTTCATGAAGTGGCTCATGAAGGGATCGCCGCTCCACCAGTATTTCTGGGTGGAGTCGAAGCTGAAGTCCATGCGACGGACGGGAAAATTGGCCTTGGGCAGGTTGGCGGCGGCGCTGGCGGTCATTGGGCAATCCTCGTGGTTGGGAGCCGTCCCTTGTTGTTGTCTGGCTCTTGCTGACACGGCTGACCGTGCCATCGAACGATGTAACTGTTGAGGATTAACGCAGTTTTCGCACGCTCCCACCGACCAACTTTCGGCGGGTTATGGCTATTTTGTGGCCGTCTCGCTGACCCGGCGCAGCACCTCCAGGTAGCCGGGAGGGACCGGCACCAGGCCGCGCTGGCGCAGCAGCCGATGGGCTTCGGCCAGGCGGAACCAGGGCAGGGCGGCCATCAGGTGGTGCTCGATGTGGTAGTTCACCCGCAGCGGCGCGACGGTGGCCCGCGCCAGCCAGCCGGCGCGGGTGGTGCGGGTGTTGCGCAGCATGTCGCGGCCGCGCTCGGTGCAGGCGTGCTCGGCCAGGGAGCGGATGCGCATGAACAGGCTGTAGGTGGTGAGGTTGGCCAGCCACCAGACGCCGAACAGCCAGAACTCGCCGCAAGCGGCCAGGATTCCCGCCAGCGCGGCATTGGCCAGGAGCATGGGGCCCATGTTGCGGGCGCCTTCGGCGAGGTAATGGTGCCAGCGGCGATCGCCCCGGGGGCGCCGGGTGACCTCGGCGGCGACGGTGTACTCCAGCACGCCCAGGTCCATCAGCAACTGGCCCAGCAGCCGGCGCAGGCCACTGATGCCGGACAGATCACGGGCGAACTTGCGCAGCAGCGAGGCGCGGCGGGTGGGGAAGGGGCGCGACAGGCTCCAGTCCGGGTCCTCATCGGTGCCGGTGTGGGCGTGGTGGCGGATGTGGTGCTTGCGGTAGCGGGCGACGTCGACCCAGATGACCCGCGCGCAGAGCCAGTCGGTGAGGCGGTCATTCAGCCAGCGGGTACGGAACAGCGTGCCGTGGGCGGCCTCGTGCATGAGGATGGCCAGGGCCAGCTGGCGGCCGCCGAGGATGACCAGGGCGAGAACGAAGGTCACCGGGTTGGGCCAGAGGGCGAGCACGGCGAAGGTGGCGGCGATGATCGCCCAGGTGGAGCCGACGGCCCACCAGGCGGCGGCGTCGGAGCGCTGGCTCAGGCGCTGGATTTCTTCACGGCTGAAGCAGTCGGAGAGCTTGCTGCGAGGGTTCATGGCGACCTCTTGTTGTACGCAGGAGTCGCCATCATTGCCCGCCATGGCCCGAGCGGCCAGGGGCTCGCCCCGGTTTCGCGCGGGCGGCCGCAAGCCTGGCGCAAATGCCATGGGTTCAGACTTTGGGAGGGGATTGGGGCCCGGCGTGCGGGCCCCGGAAGATCACTTCTCGTCGAGGGCGAAGGCGGTGAGCGAGAAGGTGGGGATGCCGATGTCCTGCAGGCGCTGGGAGCCGCCGAGTTCCGGCAGGTCGATGATGGCGGCGGCCTCGAACACGCTGGCGCCCATGCGGCGGACCAGGGCGGTGGCGGCCAGCAGGGTGCCGCCGGTGGCGATCAGGTCATCGAAGATCAGTACCTTGTCGCCGTCGCAGAGGCTGTCGCTGTGCACTTCGAGGAAGGCTTCGCCGTACTCGGTCTGGTAGCCCTGGGCGAGCACGTCGGCGGGCAGCTTGCCCTGCTTGCGGAACAGCACCAGCGGCTTGTTCAGCTCATAGGCGACGATGGAGCCGATCAGGAAGCCGCGGGCGTCCATGGCGGCGATGTGGCTGAACTCGGCTTCGACGTAGCGCTGGATGAAGCTGTCCACCACCAGGCGCAGGGCGCGGGGGGACTGGAACAGCGGGGTGATATCGCGGAAGACCACGCCGGGCTTGGGGAAGTCCACCACCGGGCGGATCAGGGTCTTGATATCGAATTCGTCGAAAATCATGGTGCGGAACCTGGAAAGAGGGGAGAGCGCCGGCCGAGCGGCCGGCGCGGGGATCAGTCTTCGATGCTGCCGCCAGCGAGGGCGCAGAGCTCGATGGGATCGAGGATGTGCACTTCCTTGCCTTCGGCGGCGATCAGGTTGCTCTGCTGGAAGCGGGTGAACACGCGGGAGACGGTCTCGACCGCGAGGCCCAGGTAGTTGCCGATCTCGTTGCGCGACATGGCCAGGCGGAACTGGTTGGCCGAGAAGCCACGGGCGCGGAAGCGTGCGGAGAGGTTCACCAGGAAGGTGGCGATGCGCTCGTCGGCGGTTTTCTTGGAGAGCAGCAGCATCATCTGCTGGTCGTCACGGATTTCGCGGCTCATGACGCGCATCAGCTGGCGGCGCAGCTGCGGCAGCTGGACGGAAAGCTCGTCGAGGCGCTCGAAGGGGATTTCGCACACCGAGGTGGTTTCCAGTGCCTGGGCGGATACCGGGTAGAGCTCGGTGTCCATGCCGGAGAGGCCGACCAGCTCGCTGGGCAGGTGGAAGCCGGTGATCTGCTCTTCGCCGGCATCGGTGACACCGAAGGTTTTCAGCGCACCGGAACGTACGGCGAAAACGGACTCGAAAGTATCGCCCTGACGGAAGAGGTAGTCCCCTTTCTTCAGCGGACGACCGCGCTTGACGATTTCGTCCAGCGAGTCCATGTCTTCCATGTTCAGCGACAGGGGCAGGCAGAGGGCGGCGAGGCTGCAGTCCTTGCAATGTGCCTGAGGCAGGTTGCGTACCTTGATGATCTCGGACATCCACGGATCCCTTGCAAAAGCAAACACACAATAGGCGTAAGGGTAACGCATGGGGCGCGCTCAGGGCTAGGAAAAGGCCCAAGGAAACGTATTCAAGTTCTTCGTTGCGCAGTCGATATCTCGGTATTGATCCTAAAGGAGCGAGCGATCATGAGAGTAGACGTTTCCAGTTGGCCGCAGATCGGCCAGCGTTTCGCAGCCGCGCGCGCTGATGAGGCGAAGGGTGCGGGGCAGGGCGAGGAAAGTGCCGATGGCGGTCTGGACGACCGCATCGGTCATGTGGGCATCCGCGTGAGCCTTTCCGAAGCGGGCAAGGCGCGTGCCGATGAGGCGAAGAAGAATGAGGATATCGACGACAGCAGCTTGCCGAACACCGTCAAGCAGATCCTCAAGATGATTCGCAAGCTGAAGGAAGACCTGCGCGAGAAGATGGCCGAGCTCCAGTCGATCTCCGCCGACCAGAGCCTCGACGAGGAGGCCCGTCTGCGCAGCATGGAAGGCCTGCAAAGCGAGATTTCCAGCCTCAACGGCGCCATTACCCAGGCCACCGCCAGCCTGATGAAGGCCATGCGCGATGCAGGCTTGAGCGGCGAACAGATGGTTGAGGCCGCTCAGCTGCTGATGAAGTGATGCCCCTCAGATCACCCGGGAGAAACGCTGGGTGGTCTCTGGCGTCAGGTAGTGGTCGAAGAGCATGCACACCGAGCGCACCAGCAGGCGCCCGGGCGGCAGGATGTCGATACCGCGTTCGCTGAGGGTGATCAGCCCATCATTGGACATCTGCTCCAGCTGCGGCCAGACCGCCGCGAAATACCCCCTGAACTCGATGTTGAAGAGCGTTTCGATCGACTGGAAATCCAGCTCGAATTCGCAGATCAACTGCTGGATCACCGCCCGACGGATGCGGTCGTCCTCGATGCAGGCGAGGCCGCGCCGGGTGGCGAGCAGGCCGTTCTGCAGCTTCTCCTGGTACGTGGCGATGTTGGCGTCGTTCTGGCAGTAGAGGTCGCCGATCTGGCTGATGGCGGAAACGCCCAGGCCGATCAGGTCGCAGTGCCCGTGGGTGGTGTAGCCCTGGAAGTTGCGTTGCAGGCGGCCGTCTTCCTGGGCGATGGCCAGTTCGTCGTCGGGCAGGGCGAAGTGGTCCATGCCGATGTAGCGGTAACCGGCGCTGGTCAGCTGTTCGATGCTGCGCTGGAGCATCTCCAGCTTCTGTGCGGGGCTCGGCAGCTCCTCGGTCTTGATGCGCCGCTGGGGCATGAAGCGTTCCGGCAGGTGCGCATAGTTGAACACCGAGAGCCGGTCCGGCTGCAGGGCGATGACTTCGGCCACGGTGCGCGCGAAGCTTTCCGGCGTCTGCCGGGGCAGGCCGTAGATCAGGTCGATGTTCACCGAACGGAACTGCAGCGTGCGCGACGCTTCGACGATGGCGCGGGTCTCCTCCAGGCTCTGCAGCCGATTGACGGCGCGCTGCACCACCGGGTCGAGGTCCTGCACACCCAGGCTGACGCGGTTGAAGCCCAGCTCGCGCAGCAGCCCCATGGTCGACCAGTCCGCTTCACGCGGGTCGATCTCGATGCCGTAATCCCCCGAATCGTCATCGAGCAGGCTGAAGTGCTGGCGCAGGTGCCCCATGAGGCGGCGCAGTTCGTCGTGGCTGAGGAAGGTCGGCGTGCCACCGCCGAAGTGCAGCTGTTCGACCTTCTGTTGCGGGTCGAGGTGGCAGGCGATCAGTTCGATCTCGCGCTCGAGCTTTTCCAGGTAGGGCAGGGCGCGGCCGCGATCCTTGGTGATGACCTTGTTGCAGGCGCAGTAGTAGCAAATGTTCGCGCAGAACGGCACATGCACATAGAGCGAGACCGGGCGCAGGGCCTTGCGGCTGTCGCGCAGTGCGTGAAGCAGGTCGAAGGAGCCGATGCGCTCGTTGAATTGCACGGCGGTCGGGTAGGAGGTGTAACGAGGGCCTGCGGCGTCGTAGCGGCGGATCAGGCCGGAGTCCCAGCGAATATCGTCGAGCATGCGGGCATTCCAGGTTCAGCAGTCAGTGCTCGGCAGTCTAGGTGCCGCCTGACCGGCGCTTCTTGACCTGGGTCATGCTGTCGCAGCGCCGGGGCCCAGCGGCTACTTATGCGCTCGAATCGATGCTCGACCCCGCCACGCGCTGCCAGAAACTTTCCAGCTTCCAGCTCCGCTGTCAGTGCCCCATCAGCCAATGCTGGTGCGGGCCGGGCAGGGTCCAGATGCCGAAGAGGATCACCAGCAGGCCGCCGGCGATGCGGATGCCACGTTTGCGCAGCAGTGCGGTGATGCGTTCGGCGGCGAGGCCGGTGGCCAGCAGCACCGGCCAGGTGCCGAGGCCGAAGGCCAGCATCAGCAGGGCGCTTTCACTGGCCGAGCCCTGGCTGGCCGCCCACAGCAGGGTGCTGTAGACCAGGCCGCAGGGCAGCCAGCCCCAGAGGGCGCCGAGGAGCAGCGCGCGGGGCAGGGTGGAGACCGGCAGCAACTTGCTCGCCACCGGCTGGATATGACGCCAGAGGCCGCGCCCCAGCGCTTCGATACGGGTCAGGCCGCTCCACCAGCCGGCCAGGTAGAGCCCCATGGTGATCAGCAGCAGCGCCGCGATCACCCGCAGCACCATGGCTGCCGGGCTGCTGGCCACGGCCCAGCCGGCCAGGCCGATGAGCAGGCCGGCGGTGGTGTAGCTGAGGATGCGACCGAGGTTGTAGGCGATCAGCAGGCGGAAGCGCCGTGCGCGCTGCTCCGGCGGGATGGCCAGGGTCAGGGCGCCCATCAGGCCGCCGCACATGCCGATGCAGTGGCCGCCCCCCAGCAGGCCGAGGATCAGCGCCGAAACCAGCAGGGGTGCCAGTTCAAGCACCGCGCTTGTCCTCGTCGTCGGGGCTTTCCTCGTTTTTGCCCTCGCCCTCGCCTTCGTCGGCCTCGGCGATGCCGGCCTTGTGGCCCGGGTCTTCGTCGTCGAAGAGGATGCTGTGGGCGGGGCCGTCGAGGTCGTCGTACTGGCCGCTGTCCACGGCCCAGAAGAACAGCCAGATGGCGAAGCCGACCAGGCCGATGGCGACGGGGATCAGGATGTATAACGCAGGCATCGGGAAATCTCGTTATGGAGCCTGGGCGATAGGCCGGAAGGGGAGGGCGCCCCGGCCGGCCTCTAGCTTCTGGCCAGCCGCAGGGCGTTGATCACCACCAGCAGCGAGCTGACCGACATGCCGAAGGCGGCCCAGACCGGGGTGACCCAGCCCAGCGCCGCGAAGGGCAGGACCAGGCCATTGTACAGGGTCGCCCAGGCCAGGTTCTGGATGATGATGCGGCGCGTGCGCCCGGCCACCGAGAGGGCCTGCACGAGGCTTTCCAGGCGGTTGGAGAGGAGTACGGCGTCGGCGCTGGTCTTGGCCAAGTCGGTAGCGCTGCCCATGGCGACGCTGATGTCGGCGCCGGCCAGGACCGGTACGTCGTTGACCCCGTCGCCTAGCATCAGCACGCGACGGCCCTGCTGGTGCAGGTCGCGCAGTACGTCGAGCTTGGCGTCGGGGCTAAGACCGCCACGGGCGTCGTCGATGCCGAGGCGACGGGCGATCTCGCCGACCATGGGCGAGCTGTCGCCGGAGAGCAGCATCACCTGCCAGCCATGGGCGCGGCAGGCATCGAGCAGCAGCGGGGCGTCTTCGCGCAGGCGGTCATCCAGCACCAGCCAGGCCAGCGGGCCCTGTTCATTGCCGAGCAGCAGCCACTGGCCGTTGCTGCCGGGAATCTCCGGCTCGGCCCAGCCGCCCAATTCGGCCACGAACGCAGCCTGGCCGATGCGCAGGCGCTGGCTGTCGACAAGGCCTTCGAGGCCCTTGCCGGGGACGTTCTCCACCTGCTCGGCGGGGCGCGGCGCACGGCCGAAGGCACGGGCGATGGGGTGCTCAGAACGGTTCTCCAGCGCGGCGGCCAGGGCCAGGCAGGCGTCGTTGTCGAGCGGGCCCAGGGGATGGATGGCGCTGAGGGTGAGGCGGCCTTCGGTGAGGGTGCCGGTCTTGTCGAAGATCACCGTGTCGATCTGGTTCAACCCTTCCAGCACGTGGCCACGGGTCAGCAGCAGGCCGAGCTTGTGCAGGCTGCCGGTGGCGGTGGTGAGTGCGGTGGGCGTGGCCAGGGCGAGTGCGCAGGGGCAGGTGGCGACCAGCAGCGAGAGGACGATCCAGAAGGCCCGTGACGGGTCGATCTGCCACCAAACCAGGCCGACGGCGGCGGCGGCCAGCAGCACGATGATCAGGAACCACTGCGCGACCTTGTCGGCCAGCTCGGCGAGGCGCGGTTTGTCCGCCTGGGCGCGTTCCAGCAGGCGCACGATGGCGGAAAGGCGGGTCTGGTCGCCGAGGGCCTGCACTTCGAGGGTCAGCGGGCCTTCGACGTTGAGCGTGCCGGCGGTGACGGCGTCGCCGCGACTGCGAGGCAGGGGCAGGTATTCACCGGTGAGCAGGGATTCGTCGACGCTGGACTGGCCTTCGAGGATCAGGCCATCCGCCGGCATCAGCGCGCCCGGTGGCACCAGGACGCGATCGCCCACGGCCAGCTCGCCGAGGAGGATGCGCTGGCTCTGGCCACTGTCGTCCAGGCGCAGGCAGGAGGCGGGCAGCAGGTTGACCAGTTGCGCGGTGGCGGCGGCGGTGCGTTCACGGGCGCGGCGTTCCAGGTAGCGGCCGGCGAGGAGGAACAGGGCGAACATGCCGACGGCGTCGAAGTACAGCTCGCCGATGCCGGTGACGGTGGACCAGATGCCGGCGGCATAGGCACCGCCGATGGCCAGGGACACCGAGACGTCCATGCTCAGGTGGCGGGTGCGCAGGTCGCGCAGGGCGCCACGGAAGAACTGGCCGCAGCAGTAGAAGACGATGGGCGTGGTGAGGAACAGGCTGACCCAGCGCAGGATCTTGTCCAGCTCCGGGCTCAGGTCGATGTTGAATTCGGGCCAGGTGGCCATGGCCGCCATCATCACCTGCATCCACAGCAGGCCGGCGACGCCGAGCTGGCGCATGGCGCGCTTGTTCTCGGCGGCCAGGCGCTCGGCGGCGTCATCGGCCTTGTAGGGATGGCCGGCGTAACCGATGCGGCGCAGCTCCTTGAGCAGCTCGCTGAGGGGCAGCTGGCTGTCGGACCAACGTACGTGCAGGCGGTGGTTGGACAGGTTGAGGCGCGCCTCGTCCACCCCGGGCAGGGTGCGCAGGTGCCGTTCGATCAGCCAGCCACAGGCGGCGCAGCTGATGCCTTCGATCAGCAGGCTGGTTTCGCTGAGCTCGCCCTGGTGCTGGACGAAGGGGCGCTGCACATCCTCGCGGTCGAACAGGGCCAGTTCGTCGGGGAGCGCGCTGGGCAGGGCTTCGGGGTTGGCGGCGGTTTCGCTGCGGTGGCGGTAGTAGCCCTCCAGGCCGCCGGCGACTATGGCTTCGGCCACGGCCTGGCAACCCGGACAGCACATGGCCCGCGTCTCACCGAGTACGCGGGCCTCGTAGGGGCTGCCGGAGGGCACCGGCAGGCCGCAGTGGTAGCAGGATAGGGGCGCGGGCATGGGGCCTGGCTTATTCGCCCAGCAGGGTCACGCTGCCGTTCTCGAGGGTTTCTTCCTCGAACAGGCGCCAGTCCTGGCCATCTTCCTGGCCGATCAGCTCGACGAAGCGGCGGCCGCTGACCGAGTCTTCCAGGTGGCCGCTGTACAGGTCACCGGACTGCGGTTGCAGCACGATGCGGCGGTCCTTCTCCTGCTGGGTGGGGGAGAGCAGGCTGAGCACCAGTTGTTGTGGGTGGCTGTTGCCGGTCAGGTTGACCTGGACCACGCCGCTTTGGTCATCCAGGCGCACCTGGGCCTTCATGCCGAGGCGCTTGGCCAGCTCCTCGCGCTCGAGCGAGGTGTTGATGCCCTTGCCGACGTCGTAGTAGTTGTCGACCACCAGGCTCGGCGGGTTGTTGATGGCGATCACCAGCATCGAGGTGCCCAGCACCACGGAGGTGCCGAGGATGCCGAGGATGAACCAGGGCCAGGGCTGCTTGTACCAGGGGCTTGCGGGAGATTCGGACTGCATGGGGATCTCGTTGTTCAGCGGACGCTGGGGCCGATGAAGCGGCTGTCGGCGTCGGTGGTGATGCTGGTGTCATCGACCGAGCGGACCCGGAAGAGAATGTTGTTGGTGCTGGAGGGCAGGTTTTCCGGGTCGATGGACAGTTCCACCGGCACCGAGAGCACTTCGCCCGCTTCCGTCTTGACCTGGGTCTTGCCTTCGTAGACGAGGCCGTCGAGGCCTTCGGCTTCGATGGTGAAGACCTGGTCCTTCTGGGCCTTGTTCATGATCTTCAGGGTGTAGACGTTCTCGATGCGACCCTGCTCGTTCTCGCGGTACAGGACGCGGTCCTTGATCACGTCCAGCTCCACCAGAGAACGGGCGGCGACGGCGTAACCGAACAGGCCGATCATCGCAACGAGCGCGGCAGCGTACCCGATCAGGCGTGGGCGCATGAGCTTGGTTTGTTGCCCGTTCAGGTTGTGTTCAGTCGTGTAGCTGATCAGCCCTTTGGGGTAGTTCATCTTCTCCATGATGCTGTCGCAGGCGTCGATACAGGCCGCGCAGCCGATGCACTCGACCTGCAGGCCGTCGCGGATGTCGATGCCGGTGGGGCAGACCTGGACGCACATGGTGCAGTCGATGCAGTCACCGAGGCCCTGGGCCTTGTAGTCGACGTTTTTCTTGCGCGGGCCGCGGGATTCGCCGCGACGCGGATCGTAGGAGACGATCAGGGTGTCCTTGTCGAACATCACGCTCTGGAAGCGGGCATAGGGGCACATGTAGATGCACACCTGCTCGCGCAGCCAGCCCGCGTTGCCGTAGGTGGCCAGGGTGAAGAAGCCGACCCAGAAATAGGCCCAGCCATCGGCGTTGCCGGTGAAGAGGTCGATCACCAGTTCGCGGATGGGGGTGAAGTAGCCGACGAAGGTGACGCCGGTGACGAAACCGATCAGCAGCCAGAGGCTGTGCTTGGCTGACTTGCGCATGAGCTTGGCGCCGCTCATGGGGGCCTTGTCCAGCTTCATGCGATGGTTGCGGTCGCCTTCGGTGACCTTCTCGCACCACATGAATATCCAGGTCCAGACGCTCTGCGGGCAGGTATAGCCGCACCAGACGCGGCCAGCGAAGACGGTGATGAAGAACAGGCCGAAGGCGCAGATGATCAATAGCCACGACAGGAGCACGAAGTCCTGGGGCCAGAAGGTGGCGCCGAAGATGTAGAACTTGCGCTCGGGAAGGTTCCACCAGACGGCTTGCCGGTCGTTCCAGCTCAGCCAGACGGTACCGAAGTAGAGCAGGAAGAGGAGGGCGCCGCCTGCCATGCGCAGGTTGCGGAAGATGCCGGTGAAGGCGCGGGTGTAGATCTTTTCACGGCTGGCGTAGAGGTCGGTGCTGGCACCGCTCTTGGCCGGGGGAGGGGTAATGTTCTGGACGGGGATCTGTTCGCTCATCTACTCGTACCACGACGGTTGGGGCTTGCCCCGATCAGTGCGTGCCGAACGGGATCTTTTTTGCCTGCCGCATATGGTACGCCTCATAGCAGCCTGCCATGTGCGACAGTGCGTCGCGCATGGCAGGCTCGGCGTTACTTGCTTTCGGTCTCTGCGGCGTTCTTGTGCGACAGACTGTAGACGTAGGCGGCAAGCAGGTGAACCTTGTCGTTGCCCAGGTGTTCTTCCTGAGCCGGCATGGTGCCCTGGCGGCCGTAACGAATGGTCTGCTGCAGCTGAGCGAAGCTGCTGCCGTAGATGAACGCGCCCGGGTGGGTCAGGTTCGGCGCGCCCATTGCCGGGGTGCCCTTGCCTTCCGGACCGTGGCACGCCACGCAGTTGGCAGCGAAGATCGCCTTGCCGGCTTCCGGATTGGCGTTGGCGTCCTTCGGCAGGTCGCGGCCATCCAGGGTCACGCGGACGAAGGCGGCGACATCACGTACGCCTTGTTCGCCGATGACTTCACCCCAGGCCGGCATGATGCCGTGGCGGCCGCCAAGGATGGTGGCCTTGATGGTTTCGGCCTCACCGCCCCAGCGCCAGTCGGCGTCGGTCAGGTTGGGGAAACCATAGGAGCCCTTGGCGTCGGAACCGTGGCAGACCGAGCAGTTGGAAGCGAACAGGCGACCACCCATTTTCAGGGCTTTCTCGTCCTTGGCCACTTCCTCGATCGGCATGGCAGCGTACTTCTGGAACAGCGGGCCGTATTGCTTATCGGCCTTGTCCATTTCCTTTTCCCACTGGTGGACACCGGTCCAGCCGGGCTGGCCGTCAGCGAAGGCCTTGCCTTCGGTGACTTCGCCGTAGCCGGGGAAGATGCCTTTCCAGTTGCCCATGCCCGGGTACAGGACCAGGTAGCCGACGGCGAAAATCAGGGTGCCGACGAACAGCATGAACCACCACTTGGGCAGCGGGTTGTCATATTCCTCGATACCGTCGAAGGCGTGGCCGACGGTTTCTTCGGTGCTTTCCTGGCGCTGGCCTTTGCGGGTGGCAAAGATCAGCACGGTCAGCGCCACCAGTGTGGCGCTGGTGAGCAGGGTTACGTACCAACTCCAGAACGTGGTCATTCGCTCTTACTCCTAGAAGCTTCTTCGTCGCTCTTGGTGTTCGCTGGCTTGTCGTCTGCGAAGGGCAGGTTGGCAGCTTCGTCGAAGCTGTCCTTGCGCTTGCTGTTGTATGCCCAGAGCACGACGCCGATGAAGGCGACGAACACCAGGATGGTTCCCAGCCCGCGGAGAGTCTGGATATCCATCATGCTTACCGTTTGTTCTTGATCGAGGTGCCAAGGCCTTGAAGGAACGCGACCAGCGCGTCCATCTCGGTCTTGCCCTTGACTGCGTCTTTGGCGCCGGCGATGTCATCGTCGGTGTAGGGCACGCCTACGGTACGGAGAGCTTCCATCTTGGCGGCAGTGTGCTTGCCGTCGAGTTTGTTCTCCACCAGCCACGGGTAGGACGGCATCTTCGATTCCGGAACCACGTTGCGCGGGTTGTACAGGTGCGCGCGGTGCCAGTCGTCGGAGTAGCGGCCGCCTACGCGGGCCAGGTCCGGACCGGTACGCTTGGAACCCCACAGGAAGGGGTGGTCCCAGACGCTTTCGCCGGCGACGGAGTAGTGACCATAACGCTCGGTCTCGGCACGGAACGGACGGACCATCTGCGAGTGGCAGCCTACGCAGCCTTCGCGGATGTAGATGTCACGGCCTTCGAGTTCCAGCGCGGTGCGCGGCTTCATGCCTTCGACCGGGGTGTTGGTGACGTCCTGGAAGAACAGCGGAACGATCTGCACCAGACCGCCGATGCTCACGGCGATGACCATGAACAGCGCCAGCAGACCTACGTTCTTCTCGACTAATTCGTGTTGCTTCATTAGTGAGCTCCTTGCGGGATCTGGGCAGCGGCTTCGTATTCGGACGGCTTGGCGGCACGCACGGTGCGCCAGGTGTTATAGGCCATCAGCAGCATGCCGGTGACGAAGAACGCGCCGCCGATCATGCGTACCAGGTAACCGGCATGGCTGGCTTCCAGAGCTTCGACGAAGGAGTAGGTGAGGGTGCCGTCTTCGTTGACCGCACGCCACATCAGGCCTTGGGTGATGCCGTTGACCCACATCGAGGCGATGTAGAGAACGGTACCGATGGTGGCCAGCCAGAAGTGGGCGTTGATCAGGCCGACGCTGTGCATCTGCTCGCGACCGAAGACCTTCGGAATCAGGTGGTACAGCGAACCGATGGAAATCATCGCTACCCAGCCGAGGGCGCCGGCGTGTACGTGGCCGATGGTCCAGTCGGTGTAGTGGGAGAGGGCGTTGACGGTCTTGATCGCCATCATCGGGCCTTCGAAGGTGGACATGCCGTAGAAGGCGAGGGAAACCACCAGGAAGCGCAGGATGGGGTCGCTGCGCAGCTTATGCCAGGCGCCCGACAGGCTCATCATGCCGTTGATCATGCCGCCCCAGCTCGGAGCCAGCAGAATCAGGGACATCGCCATGCCCAGGGACTGGGCCCAATCCGGCAGAGCGGTGTAGTGCAGGTGGTGCGGACCGGCCCAGATGTACAGGGTGATCAGCGCCCAGAAGTGCACGATGGACAGGCGATACGAGTAGATCGGACGCTCGGCCTGTTTCGGAACGAAGTAGTACATCATCCCCAGGAAGCCGGTGGTCAGGAAGAAGCCCACGGCGTTGTGGCCGTACCACCACTGGATCATCGCGTCGGTCGCGCCGGCGTACACGGAGTACGACTTGAAGGCGTAGACCGGGATTTCCGCGCTGTTGACGATGTGCAGGAGCGCAGTCACCAGGATGAAGGCACCGAAGAACCAGTTGCCCACATAGATGTGCTTGGTCTTGCGCTTGACGATGGTGCCGAAGAACACGATTGCGTAAGTGATCCAGACGATCCCCAGGAGGATGTCGATCGGCCACTCGAGCTCAGCGTATTCCTTGGAGGAGGTGTAACCCAGGGGCAGTGTGATCACTGCCAGCACGATCACGGCTTGCCAGCCCCAGAACGTGAAGGCTGCCAATCCATCGGAAATCAGCCGGGCCTGGCAGGTACGTTGCACCACGTAGTAGGACGTGGCGAACAGGGCGCAACCACCGAAGGCGAAGATCACCGCGTTGGTATGCAAGGGGCGCAGACGGCCGAAGCTGGTCCACGGAAGGTTCAGGTTGAGTTCCGGCCACACGAGTTGTGCGGCGATGAACACGCCTAGACCCATCCCAATGACCCCCCAGATCACCGTCATAACGGCGAACTGGCGGACCACCTTATAGTTATAAGCAGTCTGACTGATTGCTGTGCTCATGCTAGGGGTTCCACGGTTAATGGAGTTTTTCGGGGGACAAAAAAGCGGCGGCAGTATGGAGAAAGAGGGTAGTCATTGCAACGACACATGCCGACACAATCACCCTTTCAGAGCCCTCGTGGCAAGGATTCCAGCCGGGTCGCCCGGGGTCTGGTGGAGCACTTCGAACCGGGGGCGAGGAGGGGGAACCGCCTTGTCCTCATGACCGATGAGGATTATTCAGCAGCGTAGACGATGAGCTTTGGGGGGGAAGGCAGCTGGTCGGGAGGGGTGCGACATTGGGTCGCACTATATATAAGGAGGGGCTGGGGAGGGGTGGACACATCCTTGTGTCCGTGTTGCCCGTCTTGCGTTGGGCTGCCTTTGCGCGGCTCCGTCCGGTGCCTTTCGGTCCGGCCGGTGTGGCGACGCCTCCTTGCGTCGCCGGTTCGGATCACTCGCTGGCTACTTTCTCGCCGTCCTTGCGGGACAGGCTGTACACGTAGGCGGCAAGGATGTGCACCTTGTCCTGGCCGAGGTATTGCTCCTGGGCAGGCATCTGGCCGTTGCGGCCGTAGCGGATGGTCTGTTGCAGCTGGGCCAGGCTGGAACCGTAGATCCAGGCGGCCGGTTGGGTCAGGTCCGGAGCACCCATGGCTGCAGTGCCGTGGCCTTCTTGACCGTGGCAGGCGGTGCAGGTGGTGGCGAACATGGCTTTACCGGCTTCCACGTCGGCTTTCACATCTTCGGGCAGCTTCAGGCCGGCCAGGTCCTGGCGAACATAGGCCGCGACGTTCTTCACGCCTTCATCACCCAGCACTTCACCCCAGGCCGGCATGGCAGCCATGCGACCGTGGAGGATGGTGGCCTTGATGGTTTCGGCGTCGCCGCCCCAGCGCCAGCTGCTGTCAGCCAGGTTGGGGAAGCCCACTGCGCCCTTGGCGTCCGAGCCGTGGCAGATGGAGCAGTAGGTGGCGAACAGGCGGCCGCCCATTTTCATGGCTTGCGGGTCCTGGGCGACGGCTTCCAGCGACATGGCCGAGTACTTGGCGAAGATCGGGCCGTACTGTGCGTTGGCCTTGTCCACTTCACGCTGCCATTGCTTCTCCTGGGTCCAGCCACCTTCGTAGCCGGGGAACAGGCCGGTCCAGTTGCCCAGGCCGGGGTAGAGCACCATGTAGCCGATGGCGAAGACGATGGTGCCCACGAACAGCATGAACCACCATTTGGGCAGCGGGTTGTCGTACTCCTCGATACCGTCGAAGGCATGGCCCATGGTCTTGTCGACCGTGCCCTTGGCCTCGCCCTTGCGGGTGGCGAACACCAGCCAGAGCAGCGCCACCAGGGTGAAGAGGGTGAGCAGGGTTATGTACCAGCTCCAGAAAGTGGTCATTCGTGTGTGCTCCTAGAAACATTCCGGTCTTGCAGGCTGGGCTCGGCGTCATCGCCGAAAGGCAGCAGCGCGGCTTGCTCGAAGTCAGCCTTGCGCCGGCCGCTGTAGGCCCAGCAGAACACCCCGATCATCGCGACCAGCACCAGCAAGGTGCCGAGGCCGCGCAGTATTCCAACGTCCATGGCGCCTTACCTCTTGGTCTTCAGGCTGGTGCCGAGCACCTGCAGGTAGGCGACCAGGGCGTCCATCTCGGTCTTGTCCTTGACCGCCTCGGAGGCACCGGCGATGTCCTCGTCGGTGTAGGGCACGCCCAGGGTCTTCATGGCGCTGAGCTTGGCGGCGGTGTCCTTGCCGTCGAGCTTGTTCTCCACCAGCCACGGGTAGGCCGGCATCTTCGACTCCGGTACCACGTTGCGCGGGTTGTAGAGGTGCGCGCGGTGCCAGTCGTCCGAGTAGCGGGCGCCGACACGGGCCAGGTCCGGGCCGGTACGCTTGGAACCCCACAGGAAGGGATGGTCCCAGACGCTTTCACCGGCGACGGAGTAGTGGCCGTAACGCTCGGTCTCGGCGCGGAACGGGCGGATCATCTGCGAGTGGCAGCCTACGCAGCCTTCACGGATGTAGATGTCGCGACCTTCCAGTTGCAGCGCGGTGTAGGGCTTCATGCCTTCGACCGGGGTGTTGGTGACGTCCTGGAAGAACAGCGGGACGATCTGTACCAGACCGCCGATGCTGACTGCCAGGATCATGAACAACGCCATCAGGCCGACGTTTTTCTCGATGACTTCATGCTTTTTCATCTATCGATTCCTCAGGCGATCTGGGCGATGGCGTCGTATTCGGCCGGCTTGGCAGCCTTCACGGTGCGCCAGGTGTTGTAAGCCATGAGGAGCATGCCGCTGAGGAAGATCGCGCCGCCGATCATGCGCACCACGAAGCCGGGGTGGCTGGCTTCAAGCGCTTCGACGAAGGAGTAGGTCAGGGTGCCGTCCTCGTTCACTGCGCGCCACATCAGGCCCTGGGCGATGCCGTTGACCCACATCGAGGCGATGTAGAGAACGGTGCCGATGGTGGCCAGCCAGAAGTGGGCGTTGATCAGGCCGACGCTGTGCATCTGCTCGCGACCGAAGACCTTCGGAATCAGGTGGTACAGCGAACCGATGGAAATCATCGCTACCCAGCCGAGGGCGCCGGCGTGTACGTGGCCGATGGTCCAGTCGGTGTAGTGGGAGAGGGCGTTGACGGTCTTGATGGCCATCATCGGGCCTTCGAAGGTGGACATGCCGTAGAAGGCCAGGGAGACCACCAGGAAGCGCAGGATCGGATCGTCGCGCAGCTTATGCCAGGCGCCCGACAGGGTCATCATGCCGTTGATCATGCCGCCCCAGCTCGGCGCCAGCAGAATCAGCGACATCACCATGCCCAGGCTCTGCGCCCAGTCCGGCAGCGCGGTGTAGTGCAGGTGGTGCGGGCCGGCCCAGATGTAGACCGCGATCAGCGCCCAGAAGTGGACGATGGACAGGCGGTAGGAGTAGACCGGGCGACCCGCCTGCTTCGGAACGAAGTAGTACATCATCCCCAGGAAGCCGGCGGTCAGGAAGAAGCCCACGGCGTTGTGGCCGTACCACCACTGGATCATCGCATCGGTCGCACCCGCATAGAGCGAGTAGGACTTGGTCAGGGTGACCGGAATCTCCAGGTTGTTGATCACGTGGAGAATGGCCACGGTGAGGATGAAGCCACCGAAGAACCAGTTACCGACGTAGATGTGCTTGGTCTTGCGCTTCATCACCGTGCCGAAGAACACGGCGGCGTAGCTGACCCAGACGATGGTGATGAGAAGGTCGATCGGCCATTCCAGCTCGGCGTATTCCTTGGAGCTGGTGAAACCCAGCGGCAGGCTTACGGCGGCCAGGACGATCACCAGTTGCCAACCCCAGAAGGTGAAGGCAGCGAGTTTGTCCGAGACCAGGCGGGTCTGGCAGGTGCGTTGGACGGCGTAATAGGAGGTGGCGAACAATGCGCAACCACCGAACGCGAAAATCACCGCGTTGGTGTGCAAGGGTCGCAAGCGCCCAAAGCTGGTCCAGGGCAGGTTGAAGTTGAGCTCCGGCCAGGCTAGCTGGGCAGCTATGAGAACGCCGAGCCCCATCCCGACGATTCCCCAGACCACCGTCATAATGGCGAACTGGCGGACCACCTTGTAGTTGTAGGCGGTACTGACTGCTGTGTTCATGTTTGTGGGCTTCCGTACACGGTTTCTTGGAATTGCGTGCGAAGCATGGTGAAAGCCCCTTCAAGTCCTATTGATTTGGATCAACGGACGCCGTCCACCGGAGATTTCCCTATGTTGTTGTGGAACCGGCCTTCGGGCCCTATCGAGAGCACATTGGTGCTGGCCCATGGCGCGGGAGCGCCGATGGACAGCGCCTTCATGGACGAAATGGCGCAAAAGCTTGCCGGGCGCGGCATTGCGGTGGTTCGTTTCGAGTTTCCCTACATGGCTGCGCGGCGTGAGGACGGGCGCAAACGCCCGCCGAATCCCCAGGGGCAATTGCTCGATCACTGGCGTGCCGTGCATGCCGAGGTGCGACAGCAAGTCACGGGGCAATTGGCCATCGGTGGCAAATCCATGGGCGGTCGCATGGCCAGCCTGCTGGCCGACGAGCTGGGCGCGGATGCGCTGGTCTGCCTGGGTTATCCCTTCTATGCCGCCGGCAAACCGGAGAAACCCCGGGTCGCGCACCTGGCCGAACTGAAGACCCCGACCCTGATCATCCAGGGCGAGCGTGATGCCCTCGGCGACCGCACCGCCGTCGGCGGCTATGACCTGTCATCGTCGATCCGGCTGCACTGGCTGACGTCGGGCGATCACGACCTCAAGCCGCTCAAAGCTTCCGGCTTCACCCATGAGCAGCACCTGGACAGCGCTGCGGGCGAGATTGCGAGCTTCCTGAGGGCCTGATCGGCCCTGTTGCGGCTGGGCAGCCCGCAGACTATGGCGTCGGATCAGCATCAGGGAAGGACGACACAGTGGGTGCATCACACGAGCGTTTACCGGCACTCATTTTCCCTTGCGCTGTCTTCTGTCACTGGAGCGGTGCGCGCAAGCATCCAGTCAAGACCGAGAGTAGGTGCCGGCAGCAGGTAGCTATCGGCCTAAAGCTACCGTTCGAAGCGACCAAGATCATGAGTTAGTAGCGCCTCCAATATCCAATAAGCTGGCTACGTTGGACATCCGGCCAAGACCCAAGCACACACCCATTTATCCGTATGAGTTAAAGATGGATTTTGCTTAATGAATTTTAGATATTTTTCAGACTCATCTTTTGACAATATATTGAGCGCATGGATGTAAGCTCTTCTGTCCCACGATGCTGAGGTCAAAATTTTCTGCTTCGCCTCTTTTGCCCATGCAATGTTTCCTTCCAGTAATGCAGCTGCGGCCGCGCTTGTAGGTGTGCCTTGATAAACATAGCGTCGAATGTTTTGGTCGGTTAGAAACTGTGCCTCACGGGTAAAAAGCCACTCCATCCAAATCCTCATACTTCGATTGCTTATTCTGTTGGTTTGGCACAGGGTTGATAGTAGCGGCAAAATCTCTTTAATTTCTGCTGTTGGCAAGGAAGCCAAGTACAGGCAAACGTCATTGATCACGGGCTTGTAAAACTCTATATCCTCTAGTATGGGTTTTGCTATCTCGGGTACTTGTCCATGCTTAGCCCTTCTAATGATGGCCCTCAAGACGGCGAGATCTATATAGCCAAAATTCCGAACCCTTAAAAGGGCATCCAATAACGATGCTCCTAGATCCTCGCCATCATCGTCTTCGTCGTCGCTTTCCTCGTAATACTGCCCATGCTCATCATATTCTTGGTGGTCTTCGTACTCATTGTCCTGTTCTGATTCATATGTGCCATATTGGTTTCCGGCTTCAATCTCATTCAGGATATCAAGCTTGTCCATTTGATACTGGTTTTGAAGCTCTTCTTGCAGAAATTGAGCGGACGATCTAATGGAGGTTTTTTCTGAAACTAGACCGAGCCTGTGTTGGTCGTGAAGATAAATCACTAGGTTTTCGAGAATCTCTGAAAGCTGCTCTTCCGAATCCGAAAATATACGTATGTCGTCTACATAGCGAACATGCTCGACGTGATGGTTGGATATGAATTGGTCAACATCAAGAAGAATTGCCTCTGCCAAAATTATTGAAGCTGCAGGCCCTACTGGTATGCCTTGAGATGCTTTGTTGTTTAGTCGAGATAAGAAGCTCTCGATCTCCCTGCCAGTGCCTGCGGGTGCTCCGACCGAGTCAATTACGTTGCCTACTCGATGAAGATATATTTGATTGTAGAAGTCACTAATGTCTGTAGAAAGCACATATTCATAAATCCCACCTAGCCTCTCGCAGCTTTCTCTATATGCAGGAAAGCCAGATCCCTTCGAGAAATAACTATTTTCATCAACCTCAATTCGGTAGGAGCATGCAATGGATGGTAGCATTCGCGAGTTTTCGATTTTTTCGGCCACTAGATATATTAGGGCTGTATATATTAGAGAGTCTAAGGGCTCAAGTTGATGAACGATTCGGTATCCTCCGCGCGCCTTAGCCCAAGGAAGAACTTTCGGATTGCTGGTGTGCGCTCCAGCTAATGAGGCTGCGAGGAGATAGCTTTTAACCTCGGCCCAAGAATTCCATAGCGCATAAAATTCAAAAGGCTTCGGATAAAAATCAGTGTCGTAAAAAGCTGTTATATGATTGCGGGCAAATTCTAGAGATGCATCGGTCAAAACCACAGCCACACTCCTCAGTTTTTACTAATTTCCAGTCAGCCCCTTCGTTACGGCTGTGAACTGGCTGCCCATACAACTCGTAGAGCTTAGCACCAGCCGATGAATAGCAGCCCAAGACGTGGCGGAGATTAGTTGGCCGGTTATGGCTCTTCCGCGAAAACACTTGGAGGTAGTCACTGCCGCGACAGGCAATGCGACTCTAGGAGTAAGGTAGTCTGGAGGTCTCCTCGGATCGAGCGTCCGGCTTTTTCATCTCGCCACAGGTATTTATGGCTGAGATATTGCCAGCCACGACGGGCTGCTGGCGGCCATCAGGAGCGGCTAGCGGCAAGCAGCAGGTCGTCATGGGCTGTATACCTAGTGATCTTCTGTCACGCTCCGAGTTGGCTCGTTTGGTGTAATTACCCCCAAGTCTAAAGTCGTTTTCACGTCGAAACTAACTTCGACATCAATAGATTCGCCTGTTATCTTGATAATTGAAGTCGTGGATATAGGCAAAAAGTGATAGTAGCTATTGCGGCCAATATAGCTTTCGTTGTCATCAAAAAAATCAACATCCACGGCGACATGGCATACGGTGTCTAACTCAAGCGCCCAAATCGTCTTGCTTAAATCATCCCGGATTTTTCCAAATGCTTTATCCTCCCTGTGGGTAATGGAGACAATTTTTATGTCTGCACAGCGAGCATTGTAGAAATAATTGGTTCTGGCGGTAAAAAGTAACTCGTGCTTGAGTCTTTCGATCAGATTATCGCTAATTGCTGCTTTGAGGTCTCCGTCATCATTGAATCTCTGGAGCTGTAAAGAGCGCTGGCTAGCGATCTCCTTGGCATCGGTTTCTATTGAATTTATCAGCGAAAATGCAGTTGTTAGGTCTGGGATGCAGTGAAGTCTTTTATTTTTAGAGTTGCTGCAGAATTTAATCCAATCCTTGTCGGAGGAAACGACTAGAATGCCTCTGTTCTCTGCATATGCTTCCAGGCTTAGAAGCGCCACAGCATCAGGGAATTCGTGTTTCTTATCGTTGCTTTTGTGGAAGGGTGGGTTGTTATTAAAATAAAGCTCAAAAATATTCCTGATGGATATTTCTTCGTAGAATGCTAGCTCGGCATTTGTGGCTAGAAAAAAATCATTTATTTCATAAAAGGCGATTTGCTCTGGGGTCGCCCTTGCTTCGAGTTCTTCACGTATTTCATCAGCTAAATCATCACTCAAATGCTGAGCTACGAGCGAAAATGCGTCATTAACTCGCTTATGTCTTGCACTGTGCATTTCAAGTATATGTTTTTCTATCTCATCGCGAACCAGCTCGGTGACAATCAGTTGGATGTTAGAGTTTTTTATCTGTCCAAACTGTGCTAGAAGCCCCTTCCTGAAAGTTCTACCGTTCCTGTCAAATATTTGTGTATCAAAGGTGATTGCAGTGATAGCGCCTGAAATAAGCATCTCGCGCAACTCTTCAAAGTATTCAGGTTTAATACTCATGATTTCTTCATTGGCCACAGACAAAGCCCCACAATACCGCAATGCCACGATAGATGAGTAGAAGTAACTCAGGCTGAGTAAACCTACTGTGCCCCCGTAGGAGCTTCAATCCATCGTGCGGCCAACTGTGGCTGTACGCTGGCTGGTACTCTAGGCGATCGACAGCAAAGGAGCGAAAGTTATCTTCATAGGACAGCTGCTTCTGGCCGTTAACTGCCCTTTGTGATCAACCGCAAACAGCGAATGGAGTCGGGAAAACTACAAGCTAGCAGCTCGCTCCTTGCCTCTGACGTCGTGTCTGATACAGCTGAAAGAGCCCACTCACGCCCCACCTAATCTGCCGAACGAAGCCGCCGCCATAGCGTGGTCCGACTGATCCCCAGTCGGCGCGCCGCTTCGTCCAGGTTGCCCTGACAGCTTTCCAGCGTTTCCTGTATGTGTTGCAGCTGCGCGGTTTTGCCGATGGTGTGCAAGTCCTCCTTTGTGCGCGGTCGCTGCTTCTCGGGGGCTGGCTGCGTCAGGCCTTCCCGCAGTTCGGGCAGGACGCGAGCCAGGTACTGCTCATCCACGCCATGCTCGTGGAGGATTTCGTTAGCGGAGAGCATTGCTCGCTCGATGACGTTCTCCAGCTCCCTGACGTTCCCTGGCCAGGCGTGGCGCAAGAGGTACGGTTGCAAGGCCTCGGTGATGGCGGCCGCGCCCGTGGGTTGGCCCTGGGCCAGCAGGCGCTGGCTGATGCCCCGGCAGATCAGGGGGATGTCTTCGGGGCGTTCGCGTAGAGGGGTGGTCTGCAGGCGAAGGATGTTGAGCCGGTAGTACAGGTCGGTACGGAACTCGCGCTCGTTCATGGCTGCACTGAGGTCCTTGTGCGTGGCGGCAATGATGCGCACGTCGATGGCAATCGGCTCGGTGCCCCCCAGGCGCAGGACCTCGCGCTCCTGCAGCACGCGCAGCAGGCGGGTCTGCAGCGACACGGGCATGTCGCCGATCTCGTCGAGGAACAGCGTGCCTCGGTGCGCGGCTTCGAACAGGCCTGGCTTGCCGCCCTTGCGTGAGCCGCTGAAGGCGCCTTCCTCATAGCCGAACAGCTCGCTTTCCAGCAGGGACTCGGGAAACGCGGCGCAGTTGATGGCGACGAAGGGACTTTTCCAGCGTGGGCTTTCGTTGTGGATGCCCTGGGCCAGAAGCTCCTTGCCGGTGCCGCTTTCGCCGGTGATGAGGATGGTCGATTGGCTGGTGGCGAAGCGCTTGGCCAGTTGCAGCATTTCGCGGTTGGCCTTGCTGTTGCCGTCCAGCTGGTCGAGCCGATAGCGGGCGGCGAACGCGCCGGGACGGCGGGTGGAGCGGATGCGTTGGTCGGCGCGCTGCACGGCCGTGATGTCCTGGCAGGTCAGGACCAGGCCGGTGCGTTCGCCGTTCTCCAGGATGGGCAGCAGGTTGCTGACCACCGCGTGCGAGCCGAGGCGGATCACCCGGTTTTCCTCGCTGGCGCCACCTTGCAACGCCTGCTGCAGGTCCAGCTCCGGGCACAATTGCTCCAGCGGTCGCCCCAGCGCGGCACTGATCGGCAGCTCCAGCAATTGGGCGAGGGCCGGATTGAGCGACTGCACCACGCCCTGGTTGTCGACCGCCGCGACGCCAGCGGGGATGTGTTTCAGCACGGCATCCAGATGCCGTCGCTTGGCGATCTCGATGCGTTGGCTGTCGAGAATGCCCATGGCTTCCTCCAGGGCCTTCCGCGCGGTGTCCTCGCTCAGCGAAAGCACGCCATGCAGCCCTGCCTGTTCCGCCAGCTCCACCACCGTCGATGAGCCGATGATGCTGCGACAGCCCAGCCGGGCCGCCTGTTCCACGGCCTGGCGGGCCTCTTCGAGCGAGGTGTAGGCGGCCTGGTGAATCTGCACCGTGAAGAGCGTGGCCATGGTCTGCAGGTCCTGATTGATGCGCCTATAACTGATCACGGCCACCTGCGAGGAGATTTCACTGGCCTGCCCCAATGCCCGGAGCAGGTCGCCGCCGCCCACTCGCATCGCCAGGACCGGGCGCGTCAGGTGTTTACGCAGGTAGGCGGCGGTGGCCCCGGCGCAGACGAACACATCGACCTTGCCCGTCTGCTCCAGTTCGCGGGCGGTCTGCAACGCTTCGGTCACCGAGGTATCGAGGACCTCGATATGGGTGTCGGGATAGTCCGGCGTCAGCCTGGTGACCACATGGGCGAGCCGGCTGCGTTGCTGGGGGCGTTGCAGGTGGCTTATCAGCACGACAACCTGGGAGGAGGGAGGGTTCATGGCTGAGTCTGTTCATTGTTGAAGTGTTTCGATACTGAATGAATGGATTGCATAGTTGCAACGACAGGCTTGTCGCTACGCTCCCTGGGAACGCCCAATCCCAGGCTGCATGAGGCCTGCAGCGGACTCTCGGGAAATTGGCCCAGGGTTTGCTCCCGGGTGTCTGCCCATCAGAACCCAGGCAGAGTCCCCCGATCCATGAGCAGTTCTCCAACGATTTCTCCGGCCAGCGATACGCCGGAGGCCCGGTCCGACGATCACCGCCTGGCCGACTTCATCCGCGAACAGGCCTCGGCCACGCGGGTGGTCATCCAGGCCCGCAAGCGCCTGAGCGGTGGCGCCATCCAGGAAAACTGGCTGCTGGACCTGCAGATAGAAGGCGGCCCGTGGGCCGGTTCCCGGCGTTGGGTGCTGCGCAGCGATGCCCTCTCCGCGCTTCCCGCCAGCCTCGATCGCGAACAGGAGTTCGCCGTGTTGCAGGTGGTGCACCAGGCAGGTGTGAAGGTGCCACGCCCGCTCTGGCTATGCCGCGATGTTCGCGTCCATGGCCGGGTGTTCTTCCTGATGGAGTACGTGCCGGGTATCGCCGCCGGGCGGTTGCTCAGCGCGGGCGCTGGGGCCCAGGGCCAATCGCGGCTGGCGGCGCAGCTCGGTGCCAACCTGGCGCGTCTGCATCAGGTCCGCCCGCCGTGCGCCACGCTGGATTTCCTGCCCATGCCGGACAGCTCGCCGGCGCTGGTGACCATCCAGGCCTATCGCCGCTACCTCGACACCCTCGCCGATGCCTATCCGGTGCTGGAGTGGGGGTTGCGCTGGTGCGAGCTGCAGGCTCCGCCCAGCAGCGATCTGTGCCTGCTGCACCGCGACTACCGCACGGGCAACTACCTGGCCAGCGAGCAGGGCCTCGAGGCCGTGCTGGATTGGGAATTCACCGGCTGGGGCGACCCTTGCGAGGACCTGGGCTGGTTTACCGCCCCCTGCTGGCGCTTCACCCGGCCCGACCTCGAAGCGGGTGGCATCGGCGTGCTGGAGGATTTCCTGCAGGGCTACCACGGGCTGTCCGCTCTGCGCATCGAGCGCAGCCAACTGCATTACTGGCAGGTCATGGCCACCCTGCGCTGGGCGGTGATCGCCCTGCAGCAAGGTCAGCGCCACCTCTCCGGTGAAGAACCTTCCCTCGAGCTGGCATTGACTGCACGCCTGTTGCCCGAGCTCGAACTCGACATCCTGAACATGACTGGAGCCGATGCGCCATGACCCAGCCGAATGCCGCTGAACTGCTCGACATTGCCCGCCAGACGCTGCTGGAGCAGGTCTTGCCGGCCTCGCCCGGCGAGCTGCGCTATCCGGTGCTGATGATCGCCAACGCCATGGCCATCGCCGCCCGGGAAAGCCGCGCCAAGGCGGTGCTCGACGACCAGGAGCGGACGCGCCTGGCGGCCCTGGTGGATGGGGCGCCCGCCACCTTGCCCGAGACCCGCCGCCAGTTGGCGGGCGCGATCCGCGCCGGTGCACATGATGCCCCGCACGCCCGTCGCAACCTGGTTGGCGCCTTGCGCGCAATCACGCTCGCCCAACTGGCGATCAGCAATCCCAAGGCCGTGCCCTGAGCACGGCTGGCCACACCCACTTCTCACGACCGACTCGCCCCACAAGGACAACCATGAACTTCTCCCTCCCGGACGAACTCCTGGCGCTGCAGGCCAAGACCCGAGACTTCATTGCGGAACAGGTAATCCCCTTTGAAAACGACCCCCGCCAGGGCGCCCACGGCCCCAGTGACGCCCTGCGCCTGGACCTGCTGGACCGCGCACGCGATGTGGGCCTGCTGACCCCCCATGCCAGCCGCGAGATGGGCGGCCTGGGGCTGAGCCACGTGGCCAAGGCCATCGTTTTCGAAGAGGCCGGCTACTCGCCCCTGGGCCCGGTGGCGTTGAACATCCACGCCCCGGACGAAGGCAACATCCACTTGATGGACGTGGTCGCCACCGAGGCGCAGAAGGACCGCTGGCTGCGGCCGCTGGTCCAGGGGCGTGCCCGCTCGTGCTTCGCCATGACCGAGCCGGCGCCGGGCTCGGGCTCCGATCCGTCGATGCTGCGCACGACTGCCACCCGCGACGGTGACGACTACGTGATCAATGGCCGCAAATGGCTGATCACCGGCGCCGAGGGGGCCGACTTCGCCATCGTCATGGCGCGCATGGAAGACGGCACGGCGACCATGTTCCTCACCGACATGCAGCGTGAGGGCATCGTCCACGAGCGTCAGCTGGATTCATTGGATCGCTGCTTCACCGGCGGTCACGGCCAACTGCGCTTCGATAACCTGCGGGTGCCGGCGAGCGATGTACTGGGTGAGATCGGCAAGGGCTTCCGCTACGCCCAGGTGCGCCTTGCGCCTGCGCGCCTGACCCACTGCATGCGCTGGCTCGGTGCCGCGCGCCGTGCCCACGACATCGCCTGCGACTATGCGCGCACTCGCGACGCCTTCGGCAAGCCGCTGGGCGAGCACCAGGGCGTGGGCTTCATGCTGGCCGACAACCAGATGGACCTGCATGTGGTGCGCCTGGCGGTCTGGCACTGCGCCTGGGTGCTCGACCAGGGCCAGCGGGGCAATGTCGATTCGAGCATGGCCAAGGTGATCAGCTCCGAGGCGCTGTGGCGGGTGGTGGATCGCTGCATGCAGGTGCTGGGCGGGCGTGGAGTGACCGGGGACACGGTGGTGGAGCGCATCTTCCGTGACATCCGCCCGTTCCGCATCTACGACGGCCCGAGCGAAGTGCACCGGATGAGCCTGGCGAAGAAGCTGCTCGGCCAGCGCCCGGGGAGCCACTGATGCAGCCCGACCTGGTTCGACTGTTCTCCCTCGACGGTCGCCGTGCCCTGGTGACCGGCGCCTCCAGTGGCCTGGGCCGACACTTCGCCATGACCCTGGCCGCCGCGGGCGCCGAGGTGGTGGTGACGGCCCGGCGCCAGGCGCCGCTACAGGAACTGGTGGAGGCCATCGAGGGGGCGGGGGGACGTGCCCGTGCCTTCGCCCTCGATGTGACCTGCCGCGAGGATATCTGCCGGGTGCTCGATGCCGCGGGCCCGCTGGATGTGCTGGTCAACAACGCCGGGGTGAGCGACAGCCAACCCTTGCTGGCCTGCGACGATGACAGCTGGGATCGCGTGCTCGATACCAACCTCAAGGGCGCCTGGGCCGTGGCCCAGGAAAGCGCCCGGCGCATGGTCGCGGCGGGGAAGGGCGGCAGCCTGATCAACGTCACCTCGATCCTCGCCAGCCGTGTGGCCGGCGCCGTTGGCCCCTATCTCGCGGCCAAGGCCGGCCTGGCTCACCTAACCCGGGCCATGGCCCTGGAGCTGGCGCGCCACGGCATACGGGTGAACGCCCTGGCGCCGGGCTATGTGATGACCGACCTGAACGAGGTCTTCCTGGCCGGCGAAGCGGGGCAGAAGTTGCGTGCGCGTATTCCCAGCCGGCGTTTCAACCAGCCGGCGGACCTCGACGGAGCCTTGCTGCTGCTCGCCAGCGACGCCGGACGGGGCATGAGCGGTAGCGAGATCGTGGTCGATGGCGGCCATCAGTGCAGCAGCCTGTAGGCGCCGCGGTGACTGGCCCTGCGGCGCCGGCGTTCGCCGGGGTGCAGGGGCGGTCAGGACAACAAGAAACAGGAGATGGATATGTGCGTGCAACCCCTGGACTGCCCATGGACGAGGTGCCTGGCATGATGACGCCGAGCTTCGAACACGAACTGGCCCCCAACGCGGCCAACCATGTGCCGCTGTCGCCACTGTCGTTTCTCAAGCGCGCTGCGCAGGTCTACCCGCAGCGCGACGCGGTGGTCTATGGCGACCGCCGCTACAGCTACCAGCAGCTGCACCAGCGCAGTTGCGCCCTGGCCAGCGCCCTCGAGCGGGTCGGCGTACAGCCGGGCGAGCGGGTGGCGATCCTGGCGCCGAACATCCCCGAGATGCTGGAGGCGCACTACGGCGTACCCGGTGCCGGGGCGGTCCTGGTGTGCATCAATATCCGCCTGGAGGCACGCAGCATCGCGTTCATCCTGCGTCACTGCGAAGCCAGGGTGCTGATCTGCGACCGTGAGTTCGGCGCCGTGGTCCACCAGGCGCTGGCGATGCTGGAGACGCCGCCTTTGCTGGTGGGCATCGACGATGCCCAGGCCGAGGGCGGCGACCCGGTAGCTGATCTGGACTACGAGGGCTTCCTGGCCCAGGGCGACGCCAACCGACCGCTGACTGCACCGCGCAACGAATGGCAGTCCATCGCCATCAACTACACCTCCGGTACAACCGGCGATCCCAAGGGCGTGGTCCTGCACCACCGCGGCGCCTACCTGAATGCCTGCGCCGGCGCCCTGATCTTCCAGCTGGGGCCGCGCAGCGTGTATCTGTGGACCCTGCCGATGTTCCACTGCAACGGCTGGAGCCACACCTGGGCCGTGACCCTGTCGGGTGGCACTCATGTATGCCTGCGCAAGGTGCAGCCGGAGGCCATTCACGCCGCGATCGCCGTGCACGGCGTGACCCACCTGAGTGCCGCACCGGTGGTGATGTCGATGCTGATCCATGCCAAGCATGCCGGCGCGCCCGGCGGGCCGGTGTCGGTCATTACCGGCGGCGCCGCGCCCCCCAGCGCAGTGATTGCCGCCATGGAGGCGCTCGGCTTCAGCATCACCCACGCCTACGGCATGACCGAAAGCTACGGCCCCAGCACCCTGTGCCTGTGGCAGCCGGGCGTCGACGAGCTGCCGCTGGAGGACCGGGCCCGGTTCATGAGCCGCCAGGGCGTGGCCCACCCGATGCTGGAGGAAGCCACTGTGCTGGACGCCGACACCGGCCAGCCGGTGCCCGCTGACGGAACCACCCTGGGCGAGTTGGTGGTGCGCGGCAACACGGTGATGAAAGGCTACCTGCATAACCCGGAGGCGACCCGCAGCGCCCTGGCCGACGGTTGGCTGCACACGGGTGACCTGGCCGTGCTGCATCCGGACGGGTATGTGGAAATCAAGGACCGGAGCAAGGACATCATCATTTCCGGAGGCGAGAACATCAGCTCGCTGGAAATCGAAGAGGTGCTCTACCAGCACCCCGGGGTGATCGAGGCCGCTGTGGTAGCGCGCCCGGATGCGCGCTGGGGCGAGACCCCCCAGGCCTTCGTCACCCTGCGTGCCGATGCCCGGGCAACGACCACGGGTGACGATCTGATTCGCTGGTGCCGCGAGCGCCTGGCGCATTTCAAGGCGCCACGGCATGTAACGCTGGCAGAGTTGCCCAAGACCGCTACCGGCAAGATCCAGAAGTTCGTCCTGCGCGAGTGGGCCCGGCAACAGGCAGCGGAAACCGCAGACCACGCAGGCTGATCGAGCTGCCGTCGCTCGGTATGCGGCGACCGACCGGAAGGGTGATGCGTGGTCACCCTTCCGGCCAGCCGCCAGGCCGATCGAGTCTGCTGGATCATCCCGAGGAAAGGCTTCACATCATCCGCCAAAATCCAGGTAATCCATGCACCCGTCAGTGGCCAGAAATCGTGAGCCGGACCTTCAATGATGACGTCCTCCATCCTGGGTAGCGCGTTACTGGGTTTTGACGACTTCGCCCTCGCGCAAGGTCTTGAGCCCCATGCGCTGATGGCAGCGGTCTCGCTCGGCCCGGGCGACCTCGACGCGGCGATCGAAACCCGGCAGTTCAACCAGTTGCTGGCGTTGTGCGCACAACGTTCGGGCAATGGCCTGTTCGCGCTGCAGTTCGGCCTGGAGCATGGCATGCGCGGCATGGGGAGCCTGCTGCATGCCATTCAGGGCGCGCACACCGTCGGCGAGGTGGTGCACGCGTTGAGCCGGCATTCCCATGTGCTTGGCACTGCGGTGCAGTTCCGTATCGAACGGCATGCCGGCAGCGCACGGTTGCTCTACCAGGTCACCGATGCCGAGATTCCCTGCGTACGGCAGACCGTGGAATGGGCCATGGGCATGAGCGCGCAACTCATGCAGAGCCTGCTCAAGCACCTGTGGCGCCCCCAGGCCTTGCTCCTGCAGCATGGCGCGGCTGTGGCGCCGGCCGCCTACCGGTGTCTGCTGGGTGTGACACCGCGCTTCTCCAGCCTGGAGAACGCCTGGGTCTTCGCCCCCTCTCTCCTGGATACACGGCTCGCCGTACAGGATGAAAGGTTCATGCAGCTGACGCGGCAGCTTCAGGAAGAGCTGGCGGACATCAGCTTGCAGTCGCTGCCCCTCCACGTTCAACGGCTCATTCGCAACCGGATGCCCCACGGGCGCGTCACGGTGGAGCAGATCGCCATGGATCTGAATGTCAGCCCACGCAGCCTGCAGCGCTACCTGCTGACACAGGGCACGAGTTTCCAGGCGCTTCTGGACAAGACGCGCCAGGCGGTGGCCACACGCCTGATCCGCGATGCCTCGATCAGCCTGACGCAGGTGGCGGATTTGCTGGGGTACACCCAGCTCGGTGCGTTCTCCCGGGCGTTCAGCCGCTGGCATGGCGTCAGCCCGCAACAATGGAAACGCCAATTGCACCCGACGCTGGCGCTCGACCCCAGCGCCACGTGCCCCGCGTCGCCACCGCCATCCGCCGAGGTGTGACCCCTATGGCGACCGTTCCTTTCGTTCGGGCGATCAGCCTTACCGGGTTCCATGCGTTCGCTGCGGCGCAGGGACTCGATCCCGTGCAGATGCTCAGGCACATCGGCTTGCCGAGCCACAGCGTGCAGCACGAGGACGGCCTTTTCCCCTACCAGCAATATTGCGCCTTGCTGGAGGCCTGCAGCCTGCATTCGGGGAATGCGCTGTTCGGCCTGCAATACGGGTTGTTCCAGGCCCCCGGCGTCTTTGGCGATCTGCTCTACCTGCTGCGCAATACGCGCACGGTCGGCGAGGCGTTGCTGGAGTTACGCAACCACTACGCGCTCTACAACGGTGCCGCCGAGGTGGGGCTGGACCATCAAGGCGGGTGGGTCACCCTCAGCTATCACGTCCGTCAGTCGAACGTGCCCGGCGTGCACCAGGCCGAGGAGCTGGCCTGTGCGGTGGGCATTCAATTGATGCGGGCGCTGGTGGGGGAGCACTGGTTGCCCAGCGCCCTGTTGCTGAGGCACCCGGCCAGCACCGACACGGCCCTTTATGCCCAGGCCCTGGGCATGGCGCCGACCTTCGGTGCGCACTGTCTGGCCATGGTGTTCGAGCCGGCGATCCTGGACCGGCCCAATGCCGCCTCCGACGAGGCGTTGCACCAGGTGGTCGCCAGGCGAATGCAGCGCCTGGAGCCGCTCTCCAGCGACAACCTGTGCGACCAGATCAAGCAGTTGTTGCATCAGCTGCTGCCCGCCGGGCGGGCTACGGCGGACAGGGTGGCCAGTGTCATGGCGGTGACGCCGAACGAGTTGCGTCAGCTCATGGAGCACGAAGGACTGACTTTCCAGCAGTTGCTGGATGAGGTCCGGCAGTGCATGGCGCAAGCGTATCTTTCCAGGCCTTCGGTCAACATCGGCGAGCTGGCCACGATGCTCGGTTACTCCGATGCCAGCGGATTCTGCCGCGCCTTCCACCGCTGGTTCCACATGAGCCCGTTGAACTGGCAGAAGAGTCAGGGCATCCAGCGCCAGCCGCGTCTGCTGGGGCGAGGGCGCACGCGCCGGTAGGTGGGGCCGACCGGCGCCGAGAGCAATCAGCGCCGGGCCTCGTCCATCAATAGTGGCGGAAGATATCGCCTATGCTCGCGACCGGGTGCCCTGTGGGCACGGCCGTGCGATTCTCTACGTAAGGCTTCGGGGTATGGGTCGTCAGGAACAGGGCGAGCGCCAGGCCTGCCAGTAGAAAAGCAAAAGCACGCATAGGAACCTCCGGACTTATTGTTGTAATTGCCGTCGAGTCTGGTCCGTGGCGCCTGCGGAGACTTGATAAAGCGCGCCATTAAATGGGCCTTTGTGAGGCTGGCGTGGGCCTGGAAAGCCCCGTGATGACGGGGCGGGTCAGCGCCGGTTAACGCTAGGGTTGCGAGGGGAGGGCCGCTGCCGCGAACGCCTGGGTGGTGGCCACGATGTCCTGGTCGCCGTAACCCATCGACGTTGCACGCTGAGCCACCTGGCACACGGCGTCGAACACCGGCGTCCAGGCACCGGCTGCCTGCATGGCCTGGCCAATCTCCGCGAAGGCACTGGCGTGCACGTCGAGCCTTGCCTGGTCACCCGCGAAGTCCTGCTGCTCCAGGCGTTGCACGGCTTCCTCGAGTGCATCGGCGACGAAGAAGCGCGACGTGTCGAGAATCAGCCGGGCCATCTTGGCAGCGGGCATGCCAAATACCTGGCTCGTGCCCACGGCTTCGTAGAACGCCACCATCGCGGCAAACGAATGGGCATGCAGCAGGGCGGCGAACGCGTACGTTTCCTCCCAGGGCAGGAACAGGGTGTGGCCCGCCAGCACCTGCAGCAGTGCGCGATGCTGCTCGAAGGCTTCCCGCTCGCCGGTATGGATGCAGTAGCTTTCGGCGTGGCCGATGTTGCGCGGGTAGGCCACGATCATGCCCTTGACGTAGTGACCGCCCGCACGGTTGACGAGCGCCTGGAGCGCCATGCTCTCTTCCTGGGACTCGGTGGTGTAATTGACGATCGTGCGGTCGGCCAGTGCAGGGTTCACCTCGGCAGATTGCAGAACCTCGAGTACCGCCGCGTTGTCCAGAAGCACCAGGAGGATGACCGGGCTCGCCGCCAGCGCGGCGTGCGCACTGTCGCAGAGGTGGGCGCCGGCAGCCACGAGTGCCTGCGCCTTGTGGGGGGAGCGATTCCAGACCGCTACGCGTTTGCCTTGCTTGAGCAGCACTTGCGCCATGATCGTGCCCATGGCCCCAAGCCCCACGACGGATACGTCGAAGCCTGAACCGGTATCAACGGGGTTATGCATGATTCAACACTCCAGGTTCTTGTTTTTGTTTACAGAAGGTTCTGTGACCGGGCCCAGTCCGTCGCGTCAGCCAGCGCCCGATCGAATGCGCTGAAGATCGCGTCGAGGTCGTCTTGCGTGGTGATCAATGGCGGGCAGAAGGCGATCGTGTCGTAGATGGCGCGGATGATCAGCCCGTGCTTGTGTGCCTGCTTGAACAGGTAACCTCCCAACACGCCGGGCTGGGCGAACGGTTGGCCAGTGGCCTTGTTCGCCACTAGCTCGATAGCGCCCACCAGCCCGACACCCCGGACATCGCCTACCAGGGGATGGTCGGCGAATGCGCGCAGGCGGCGCTGGAATTCAGGGGCCAGACGCTGGACATGGCCCACCAGGTCGCGCTCTTCGATGATGCGGATGTTTTCCAGCGCCACGGCGGTGGCGACGGGATGGCCCGTACAGGTCAGCCCATGGGCGAAGGCACCCAGGCGCTGGCTCTGGCTGACCAGCACGTCGTGAATGGCGTCGGAAACCACCAGGGCCGCCAGAGGCTGATAGGAGGAGGTGAGCTGTTTGGAGAGCACCAGGATGTCGGGCTGGATGCCGTACAGCTGGGAGCCGAACATTGTGCCGAGCCTGCCGAAGCCGGTGACGATTTCGTCGACCACCACGAGGATGTCGTAGCGTTTGCACACCGCCTGGATCGCCGCCCAATAGCCTTGTGGCGGAGGGATCACGCCGCCCGCCGCGATCACCGGTTCGCCGATGAAGGCAGCGATGGTTTCCGCTCCCTCGGCCAGGATGTAGCGCTCCAGCTCATCCGCCAGGCGGGCCGAAAAGGCCTCTTCCGTTTCTCCGGGCCGGGCAAATCGATAGGCGTTCGGGCAGGTCAGGTGATGAACCGGGATGGCCGGCAGATCGAAGTCGCGATGAATCGACGGGATGCCGGTCAGGCTGGCGGAGGCCACTGTAGTGCCGTGGTACGCCTGCTGACGGGAGATGAACTTCTTCTTGTGCGGTTTGCCCAGCGCGTTGTTCACGTACCAGACCATCTTCACCATCGAGTCGTTGGCCTCGGACCCCGAGTTGGTGAAGAACACATGGTTCAGATCGCCGGGCGCCAGCTCGGCCAGTTTGGCGGCGAGCGCCGCCGCCGGGGCGTTGGTCTTGTGGCTGAAGCTGTGATAGTAGGGCAGCTGTTTGAACTGCTCGATGGCGGCGTCGACCAGCCGCTGTTCACTGAACCCCAGGGCAACGCTCCACAAGCCCGACATGGCTTCGATATAGGCGTTGCCCTGGTCATCGAAGACCCGCACGCCGTCCCCGCCGGTGATCACGAAAGGGCCTGTCTCACGGTGTTGCGCCAGGTTGGTGTAGGGGTGGATCAGCGAAGACAGATCGTTCTGCACGATCGAATTGACGTTGCTCATTGGCGTGATTTCCTGCCACGGACGGATTGTCTGCTGCCTGCGATGAGCCTGCGTGCGGCCTGTATCGGTACAGGCCGCACGCAGGCGTGTACCGTTACTGGCTAAGCGCTGCCGCGACCGATTCGCCGAACGCCTTGAGGCCCTGTTCGAGCTGGTCGGTGGGGGTGTTCACCGGCGGCATCAGTTTGATGATTTCGCCGTTCGGGCCGCAGCGGTCGACCAGCACGCCGGCTTGCAGCACCCGCTGCTGGGCATCCTTGGCGAAGGCCACGTTGCCGCGGCCGAAGTCGATGCCGGCGATCATGCCGCGGCAGCGCGCGGACGCTACGCCTGGGATCTCGGCGTAGCCGGCGACCGCACGTTCCATGGCCGCGCAGTTGTCGGCGAGCCGCTTCAGGAACGGCTCGTCGCGCCAGTAACCGAGCGCGATCTGGGCCGTCAGGAACGCCAGCTGGTTGCCACGGAAGGTGCCGATGTGATCGCCGGGTTGCCACACATCCAGTTCGGCGCGAATCAACAGGATCGCCATCGGCAGCCCGAAGCCGCCGATCGATTTCGCACAGGTGATCAGGTCCGGCACGACGCCGGAGCGCTCGAAGCCGAAGAAGTCGCCGGTGCGGCCGCAGCCCGCCTGGATCTCATCGCAGATGAGCAGCACACCGTGATCGGTGGTCCACTTGCGCAGCCGCTGCAACCAGGCGTTGGAGGCCGGGTAGACGCCCGCCTGGATCTGCACGGATTCCACGATCACGGCCGCGGGGATTTCCGAGCCGCTGCCCGGGTCGTTGGCCAGGCGCTCGAGGAAGCCGATGCTGTCGAACGCGCCGTAGGGGCTGTCTTCGTACGGCACGAACACCACGTCGCTGGACAGCCCGGGGCCCCGGCGAGTGCGGTTGCCGGTGACGGCCAGCGCGCCGGCCGTCATGCCGTGGTAGGCGCCATAGAACGAGACGACCTTGGTGCGCCCCGTGGCTTTGCGCGCCAGCTTCAGCGCTGCCTCGACGGCATCGGCACCGGTGGGGCCGGTGAACTGAACCTTGTAGTCCCAGCCGCGTGGCTTGAACAGGTCACGCTCGATCGACTCCAGGAACTGGCGCTTGGTGGTGGTGTGCAGGTCGAGGGCGTGGGTCACACCGTTGGACGACAGGTACGCGATCAGGGCATCGCGCATGCGCGGGTCGTTGTGGCCGTAGTTCAGGGCGCCGGCGCCAGCGAAGAAGTCCAGGTATTCGCGGCCATCCTCGCCGCGGATCGTGCTGCCCTGGGCGGTATCGAACACCAGCGGCAGGTCGCGGCAGTACATCCGCACGTTGGACTCGAGCCTCTCGAACGTCTCGATATTGTTCATGCATAACCTCTTGGAAATAGTGGGGGAGCTGTGCCTTGGGGGCCTTCAGTGCTTGAACATCACGTGGCGCACCACGGTGTAGTCTTCGAGGGCATACATGGAGAGGTCCTTGCCGTACCCGGACAGCTTCACCCCGCCGTGGGGCATCTCGCTCACCAGCATGAAGTGGGTATTGACCCAGGTGCAGCCGTACTGCAGGCGGGCGGCGAGGCGATGGGCGCGCCCCACATCGGCCGTCCACACCGACGAGGCCAGGCCGTAGTCGGAGGCGTTGGCATACGCCAGGGCCTGGGCTTCGTCCTCGAACGACGTGACCGTGACCACCGGGCCGAAGATTTCACGGCACACCACTTCATCCTCCTGCGTGGCGCCGGCCAGGACGGTGGGCTCGAAGAAGAACCCGTTCCCCGCCGCCCGTTTGCCACCGGTGACCACCTCTATATGCGGGAGCTCCCTGGCGCGGTTGACGAAGCCTTCGACGCGTTCCAGGTGCTCCTGGGTGATCAGCGGGCCCATCTCGGTCGACGGATCGTCCTGGAGCCCGCACTGGATGCTGGACACCGCATCGCCGAGCTTGCGGACGAACTCCGGGTAGACCGACTTCTGCACATAGAGGCGGCACGCGGCGGTGCAGTCCTGGCCGGCGTTGTAGAAACCGAAGGCGCGGATGCCTTCGACGGCGGCGTCGATGTCGGCATCGTCGAAGATCAGCACCGGCGCCTTGCCACCCAGCTCCATGTGCATGCGTTTAACGCTGTCGGCGGTGCCTTCGATGATCCGGCTGCCGGTGCGCACGGAGCCGGTCAGCGACACCATGCGGACCCGGGCGTGGCTGGTGAGCGGTTCACCCACTGTGGCGCCACGGCCATGGACGATGTTGACCACGCCGGCAGGGAAGATCTCGGCGAGCAGTTCCCCCAGCTTCAGGGTGCTCATCGGGGTGTGCTCGGAGGGCTTCAGGACCACGGTGTTGCCGCCGGCCAGGGCCGGGCCGAGCTTCCAGGCCGCCATCAGCAAGGGGTAGTTCCAGGGCGCGATGGACGCGACGACGCCCACCGGGTCGCGACGGATCATCGAGGTGTGCCCCGGCAGGTACTCGCCCGCCGCCGAGCCCTGCAGGCAGCGGACGGCACCGGCAAAGAAGCGGAACACGTCCGATACGGCCGGCAGTTCGTCCTGCAGCGCGGCGCTGTAGGGCTTGCCACAGTTGTCCGCTTCCAGGCGGGCGAACACCGCTGCCTGGGCATCGATGCTGTCGGCAAGGGTGAGCAGCAGGGCCGCGCGGTCCTTGGGGGGCGTTTGCGACCAGGCGTCGAAGGCCGCATCCGCGCTTTGCACGGCGGCCTGGACCTGGGCACTGCTGGCCTCGGTGGTCTGCACCAGGACGCTGCCCAGGGAAGGGTTGTACACGGCCAGGCTTTCGCCTTCGCCGGCCACGAGGGTGCCATTGATCAGGAGTTTTGTTTGCATGTCGATTCTCGCCATTGAACGGCAAGGCCAGGGGCTTGCCGTGGGGTTGTCGTCAGGGGGTTCGATTGGAAAGCGCCCGCTACACCAGCGCGTCAGGCACGGGGTGGCGGAAGAGGCGGGTCCGGCAGGCGAGATAAACCGCCCCCAGGGCGAGCCAGCCACAGCCCATGATCAGTGCGTCCTTGTCCAGGCTGACCAGCATCCACCCGGCCGTGATCAGGCCGATGAAGGGGAAGAGCACGCCAAGCAGCAGGCCGGCCCCATCCCTGGTGCGTGCATCGAAGGTGAGTCGCAACGCGCACAGGTTGACGGCGGTGAAGGCGAGAAAAGCGCCGAAGTTGACCAGTGATGTCGCGGTGGCGATGGTCAAGCCAAAACCCGCGGTGCCGAAGACGCCGCAGAGCAGGATGTTGAAGGCGGGTGTCTTGTAGCGAGGGTGCAGGACGCCGAACAGCTTGCGGGGCAACTGGTTGTCCCGGCCGAGGGCGTAGAGCAGCCGGCCCACGCTGGCCTGGAAGGACATCCCCGCCGCGAAGTGCGCGACGATGATCCCCGCCAGGACCACGGCGAAGAACAGGTCGCCGCCGATCATCCGGGCAATCTCGAAGGCCGCCCCATCCACCTGCTCGAACATGGGGGAGGGGTGCGCCAGGTACATGAAGTACGAGGAGCCGACGTAGATCGTGCCGCCGATCAACGCGACCAGCACGATGGCGCGTGGCAGCGTCCGGCCCGGGTCGCGGGTCTCTTCGCTCAGCGTGGACAGCGCGTCAAAGCCCAGGAACGAGTACGCGGCAATGGCGGCGCCGGCCATGGTGGTGGCGAAGGGCACGTCCGGGTCGAAGAACGGCCTGGCCGACAGCAGCCCGCCAGGGCCGTTGGCCGCCACGATGTAGTGCACGCACAGGCCGATGAACACGGCGATGATGGCGAGCTGCACTGCCATCAGCAGCAGGTTGAAGCGGTTGGCGACCTGGATGCCGAGGACATTGAGCAGCGAGGTGGAGAGGATGAACCCGGTGATCCACACCCACTGGGGTACCTCTGGAAACGCCATGTTGAGGTAGCTGGCGCCGAGCAGCCAGATCAGCATCGGGATGAAGAAGTAATCGAGCAGGGCGGCCCAACCCACCATGAAGCCGAGATTGGCATTCAGCATCTTGCGGGTATAGGTGTAGGCCGAGCCGGCCACCGGGAACACCTTCACCAATCGGCCATAGCTGAACGCCGTGAACACCACGCCGGTCGCCGCGACCAGATAGGCCATCGCCGTGGTGTTCCCGCTTGCCTGCGAGATCACGCCGTAGGTGCCGAAGACGATCAGGGGCGCCAGGAACGCCAGGCCGAACAGCAGCACGGAGAACGGGCCCAGGGTGCGCCTCAACGAGGCGCCGGGGTTTGACTGATTCATGACCGGCCCCCCTCACGCGACGAACTGGTAAGCGGTGGTGATGATGTCGTGGTAGGCCTGCACGGACATCGACTTGGCGTTGCTGGCGTCCGAGAAGTTCTGCTTGGCGTTCTCCGCCAGGGTCGGGAAGTCTTCCTCGCGCACGCCTCTGACGTCGGCGAAGCGGGGGATCCCAAGGTCCTTGCTCATCTGGAACAGATGGCTGACAGCGGCCTCGGCGGCGTCGACCGGCGAAAGCCTGGGGTCGATCCCCAGCGCATAGGCCACCTGGGCATGGCGGACGATGTCGGCGTCACGGTTGTGGCCGAATACGAAGGGCAGGAAGATCGCGTTGCCCACGCCGTGCGGCGTGTCGTACATGCCGCCGATCGCTTCGGAAATGCAGTGCACGCTGCCGACGTCGGCGTTGCCGAATGCCATGCCGGCGATCAGGCTCGCCACCAGCATCTGCTCCCGGGCTTCCCGGTTGCCCGGCTCTTGCACGGCGGGTTTGAGGTGCTGGCTGATCAGGCGGATGGCATGCAGTGCCAGGCCGTCGCTGATCGGGTTAGACACGCGACAGGTATAGGCCTCGATGGCGTGGGTGAGCGCATCCATACCGGTCGCGGCGGCAATCGAGGCGGGCAGCGTGTCGGTGATGTGCGAGTCGAGCAGTGCCAGTACCGGGCCGATCCGATAATCCAGGACGTTCATCTTGAAATGCCGGGCGGTGTCGGTGATCACAGAGAAGCAGGTTACCTCGCTGCCGGTGCCCGCCGTGGTCGGAATGGCGACGATGGGCGGTATGGCATGGCTGAGCGTGAACGAGCCTTCGTAGTCTTCGATGCGGCCGTCGTGGGTGAGCAGCAGGCTGATGGCCTTGGCCGCGTCCATCGCGCTGCCGCCGCCCACGGCCAGCAGGCCGTCGATGCCTGTGCCCCGGTACCGCTGCGCGGTCTGGTTGATGTCTTCGCTGCGTGGGTTGGCCTTGATGTCCGCCACTTCCTCGAAGGCGATGCCGGCTTTCTCCAGGCTGGCGTAGACGCTGTCCAGCAGGCCGGCTGCCTTCACCCCGGGATCGGTCACGATCAGGATGCGGCTCAGGCCGAGTGCCCGCAGATGCTCACCGGTGCGCTCGCGCAGGCCGGGTTCCATGACGACTTTGCTGGGGAGTAAGAACTTGAATTCCATACAGACCTCTTGCTCGATTGTTGTGATTGTCGAAAGGGCAGTGGAGGAGCACCCGGGCGAGTTCGTCTGGACGGCTCGGGCGCTTGGCGTACGGCTTGACGGTTTCAACAAGCCGGAATCTTGTTGTTCTGTGTCCTGCGAAAGGGGCTGCGAGAAGCCTCTGGTTGAATAAAAAAAGGGGCGGCAAGCTGCACGCCCCAAAAGGAGGTCGGTACTAGCGCATGTGCCCCGAGAGAAGGGACAGCAGCGTGCCTGTCAGGCATTTCGGCAGGTCATGACCCATCCCGGGCAATAGCACCAGGCTCGACCCGGGGATCGCCGCGGCGGTGGCGAAGCCTCCGTTGGTCGCGACCATGAGGTCCTTGTCCCCATGAATGACCAGCGTGCTGCAACGGATGCCCTGGAGTTCCTGGGTACGGTCACCCGAGTTGATGATTGCGCCGATCTGCCTCGCCGTGCCCAGGTTGCTGGCCTCGCCGCCACCTCGTTCCCAGGCGTGCGTGGCGTAGTCGCGCATCGCCACCTCGCCCCACTCGAGCGTCGAGCCGATCACGCGCATGATGTCCAGGTAGTCGCGAACGCTTTCCTGCTGATTGCGCGGGGGGCGGCGCAGCAGCTTGAAGATGGCCTTGAGCGCGGGCTGGCCCACGCGCAGTGAACCGGTCGTGGAGAAGATGGAGGTGAGGGTCCTGATGCGCGTGGGGTAACGCGCCGCGAGCGTCTGGGCGATCATGCCGCCCATCGACATGCCCACGGCATGCGCCGTTTCCAGCTGCAAGCCATCCATGAGTGCAATGACGTCGCTGGCCATGTCCCCCAGGTCATAGCCGGGGGTCCGCTTGCGGAAGAACTGCTGCATGACCGAGGGCGGGGTCACGTCGGTGAAGAAGGACCTGCCCGAGTCCCGGTTGTCCAGGGTGATGACGCGCAATCCCTGTTCGACCAGTCCGGTTATGAGCGCTTGCGGCCAGTAGGTCAGCTGCAGCCCCAGGCCGACGATGAGCAGCACCGCTGGTGCGTCTTCGTGGCCGTGGCTGCGATAGCAGATCCTGCGCGCGCCAGGCAGTTCGCAGAAGCGATCGGGGCTCATCCGCGGCCACCTGATTGCTGCAGCTCGACCTTCGCGTGCAGGGGCGCGCTGGGCACCGAGGAGAACGCCAGGCACTCCTCGGCCACCGTGCCGCGGCGCAGGAGTTTGACATCGCGGAAGTAGTCCATCGACATCACCCAGGGCTCGCTCGGCCCCTGGCGCGGCATGCTGTCCAGCGCGCGTTGCACGTAGCCGGCACCGAAATCCAGCAGCGGGCGGGTCTCGATCCCGTCCGGCGCCGTGGGTTCGCAGACGTTATGGCCCTGGCTGTCCATGAAGCCCAGCAGGCGACAGAAGTGGTCGCACAGCAGGCACACCTTCAGGGTCCAGGAGGAGTTGGTGTAGCCCACCGCGAACGCGAAGTTGGGGACGCCGGAGAGCATGGTGCCCTTGTAGGCGAGGGTTTCGCTGAGAACGATGGGCTTATCGTCCTTGTACAGGCTGATGCCCCCGAACATCTGCACATTCAGCCCAGTGGCCGTGATGATGATGTCGGCGTCCAGGGTCTTGCCGGACTTCAGCAACAGGCCGGATTCGGTGAAGCGCTCGATATGGTCGGTGACGATGTCCGCCTTGCCCGCGCTGATCGCCTTGAACAGGTCGCCTTCGGGAACCGTGCACAGGCGCTGGTCCCAGGGGTTGTAGGGCGGATTGAAATGCACGTCGACCGGATAGTCCTTCGGCAGCTCCTTGCGGGTCAGCCACAGGAGCAGCTTGCGGGAAAGCGTGGGGAAGCGCTGGCAGAAGGCCCAGAAGGCCAGGGTGATCCTGGCGTTCTTGTAGCGCGTCAGGGAGTAGGCGGCCTGCTCGGGCAGGACCTTGCGGAAGAACGCCGCGACCGAGTCATTGGCCGGCTGGTTGATGATGTAGGAGGGCGTGCGCTGCAGCATGGTGATGCTGGAGACCTTGTCCGCCATGGCCGGAATCAGGGTCACGGCCGTCGCGCCGCTGCCGATGACGACGACACGCTTGCCCGTGTAGTCCAGGTCCTCTGGCCAGTGTTGCGGGTGGACGATCTGTCCCTTGAACTGCTCGCTTCCCTCGAAGCGGGGGCTGAACCCCTGGTCGTACCGGTAGTAGCCGCCCGCGCTGAACAGCCAGCGGCACTCGACAGTGCGGAGCTGCTCCGAGTCGCCATCGTCCACCAGCACCGCCCACAGGCCCTTGTCCGATTGCCAGTTCGCCGAGATGACGGTCTGCTTGTACTGGATGAGGGCGTCCAGCTCATGCTCGTCGATGGCTTCGCGCAGGTATTCGATGATGTCTGCGGCGTCCGCCAGGGACTTCGCCTTGGTCCAGGGCTTGAAGTCGAAGCCGAAGGTGTACAGGTCGGAGTCGGAGCGGATGCCGGGGTAGCGGAACAGGTCCCAGGTGCCCCCCATTCGCTCACGGGACTCGAGAATCGCAAAGGTCTTGTTTGGCTGATGGCGTCGCAGGTAGGCCGCCGCGCCGATGCCAGACACACCGGCTCCCATGATCAGAATATCGAGTGGCTCAACCGGAAGAGCAGTGTGCGAGGACATGTCGCCTCCTATTGTTGTGTTGTAGAGACTGATCTTTTGACTTGATCATTTGACCATGATGGGGCGGCCTGGCAGACGGAGCAAGGTGCAAAATGCACCGTGCAACTGTTCTTTTGGGACGATTTGAACCGGGTCAGCCAGCGCGTGGCTGACCCGACCAGCCGCAACGAGGGCGTCGTGATCGAAGGGGAGGGCGCGGGGCTAGGCGGCTATCCGCCCTGCAGCACCGGTGATCCGGGGAGGGCGTTGGAGGCGTCAGGGCGGTGACTGGCGGGGGCTTGCAAGGAGCATCCAGAGGCTCGGATTGCCGTGCCACTGGAGCACGGCGCATCCGACCGGCATCTCAGTGGCTGGCTACCAACAGCTTCACCGCCTGGCAGGCCGTTTCGGTCTCGGCCTCGAGGCGCTCGGGGTTGCCGTGGGCGATCCAGGCGAGCAGCAAGCCATCGAAGAGGTTGAGGAGCAGTTGACTGACAGAGGTCAGTGCGGCCTGGTCCAGCGCATCGCCCGTCGCTTTTTGTATGGCCTGCCGGGTCGCTTCGGTGGAAACGGTGTAGATCTTCTCTGCCATTTCCGGGTTGTTGCGCAGGTTCCAGAAGAAGAGTTCGAACTGGGTGATGGCCCGTTCCGGGTGCGCGACGAACCAATTGACCAGCTGGCGCAGCATTTCCCCTACCGACTCTGCGGGGGTGCTGCCTGCCGGCGCTTGCTGCAAGTACTGCTGCGGCAGGTTGATCAAGGACTCGTAGACCGCATAGAACAAATCTTCCTTGGTGTGGAAGACGTAGTGCAGCGAGGCCAGCGGCGAATCCGCCGCCGCCGCGATACGCCGCGTCGTGGCGTTGGCTATGCCGTGCTCTGCGATCACCTTGATGGTGGCCTCGATAAAATCCTGTCTGCGCTCTTCAGCGCCTATCCGAGCCATTGAGCGTTCTCCCTTTTTTGTATTGCCGCCAGCCCCCTGGTCCGGTGCCGGCGGTGACGAATGCTATCGCAAGGTCATTCCCCAATCCATGAAATGAGTCGAGGCCATTCCGCTCCTCGGGGATGGCCGCACCCAGCGGGTGGTCATCGCCCAGGGTTGATGCCACCGGCCAGCGAGTGTCGGCCGGACCCTCGAATTTCAAGGGTTCAAACGATGGCCGCGACGCAACATAAAAATCAAGATCAATTGACTTGATCACTTGACCATATTCGGTAATCATGAATTGTCCACCCTGGTAATGCCGGGCTGCGGCAGCGCAACCAAGAGGCTGCTTCTGCGCTGGGTGCTGGGTGGGATGAGCCGGGGTTGCCCAGGTTCGCTGGATAGAACAATGACAAAACCAGACAGGTACAAAGCAGATGGATACACGAAAGCTTTCGACGGTCGGCAGCGATGCCTCGATCGAGCAGGTGGTGGAGATCATCCGGCGTGACGGCGGCGTCATCATTTCCGAGTTTGTTTCGCCAGCAACGCTGAAGTCCCTCACCGAAGAGCTGGACGCCTACCTGAACGTCACGCCTTGCGGACAGGACCCCTATTTCGCCGGCACCCAGACCCGACGTGTCGCCCGCATCATCGGGCGCAGTGACACGGCGGTGGAGGTGGCCCTGAGCCCGCTGTTCATCGGGGCGGCCCGGCAGATCCTGCAGACACCGACCCATGTCTGGGTGGGCAGCGACCGCATCGAGATGGCCCCTGACATTCAGCTCAGCATCACCCAGGCCATCCAGATCGGGCCGGGCCAAGGCTTGCAGCCCCTGCACCGTGACGATGCCACCTCGCTGTGGCGACATCCCCAGTTCGGGCGCGAGGCCCGGCTGCAGATGATGCTGGCCATCTCGGACTTCACCGAAGAAAACGGTGCCACGCGCGTGATTCCGGGTAGCCACCAATGGGATGACGAGCGCATGCCGACCCAGGAAGAAACCATCGCCGCGGAAATGAAGGCAGGCTCCGCGCTGCTGTGGATGGGGTCGGTCTACCACGGCGGTGGTGCCAATACCACGTCGTCTCCTCGCACTGGCCTGACCATGGCCTACGACCTGGCCTTCCTGCGCCTCGAAGAGAACCACTTCCTTTCCCTTCCCATTGAACGGGTTCGCCAGCTCCCCCCGGAGATGCAGCGCCTGCTGGGCTGGAGCGCCAGTTCCACGCTGCTGGGCTGGGTGGAAATCGATGGCCAGATGCGAGACCCGCAAGAGCTCCTGGGCATGCCTGCTTTCTCCGAGCCGGGGAAAGGTTTCTAGCAGTCTCGAGCCTGCCACGGGGCGACCCTGGCGGAGCGTTGGTCGGTGATCGTGGAGTGATTTGAATGAACGCGTTGAACAAGGCAACTGGCGGTGATTCCGTGCCGTTGAGATTCCGCACGCTTGGCGGATGGATTGAACGTCCGGGCGATCTGCAACCGGAGCTCAAGGGCCACGCGCGCGCCGATGTGATCGTGGTCGGCGCCGGCTTTGCCGGCCTCTCGACCGCGCTGGAGCTGAGGGCGCGCGGGGCGGAGGTCATCGTGCTGGAGCAGGAGTTCGCGGGCTTCGGTGCCAGCGGGCGCAATGCGGGCTACCTGCTCGGCAGCATGGGCGTCGAATGCGACATGTTCGTCAGTCGCGTGGGGGCGGAGCAGGCCGCACAGTTCGTCAGGTTCTACGACGAGGCCGTGCCCTACGTCGAAGGCCGCTTGAAGACACTGGGCATCGACTGTGACTACAACCCTTCGGGTGTGCTCCGGGCCGGTGTTCATCCCAGCCAGGAAAAGCGCCTGCGGGAGAACATGGCGCTGGGTCGGAAGCTGGGGGCGATGAGCCGCTTCGTGGACGGTGACGAGATGCGCGCACGGGGCATCCCGCCTGCCTTCCTGTTCGCCTCCGAACAGTGCGGCGGCACCTTGAATCCTGGGAAATACGTCAGTGGCCTGCGTCGCGAGGCCATCAAGGCGGGCGTGAAGCTTTTCGAGCGCACGCCATTGCTCTCCTTCAGTGAAGGGCCGGTCATCACCTGCAAGACGGCGCACGGCAGTGCCACCGCCCCGGTGATGGTCCTGGCAACCAATGCCTACACCCCCCAGCTGGGGGTGCTGCACAACAAGGTCGCGGCGATTCGGGTGTCGGCGATCGAAACGCAACCGCTGTCGACGGAGCAACTGGCTGCGTTGGGTTGGCAGGGGCGGGAAGGGATCATCACGCCGCACTACACCATGGAGAGCCACCGCCTGACGGCGCACGGCACCATGGTGTTGACCGTCAAGAAGCTGGGTTATGCCTACGGTTCGAAGACGCCCAACATCCCTGACCAGGGTGCCTACAAGGCATTGGCCCATGTGCTGCGCGAGCGCTATCCGGCATTGCAAGGCCTTGGCATCCAGCACTGCTGGAGTGGCTACGTCAGCGGCGCTTATGACTTCCTGCCGGTGATCGGCGTCATGGGCGCGAAGCAGAACATCTACTACACCACCGGCTGCTCGGGTCATGGGCTGGGCACCCAATCGCTCGTCGGGTCGCTGTTTGCCGCGCAGATCAACGGTGAAGCACCGGAGCTGCTGGCGGCACTGCAGCACAAGACACCGTCCCTGTTACCAGAGCCTCTGCAATGGTGCGTCGTGCAGTCCGCGTTTGCGGCGGCCACATTGCTGGACGCCTGGACGGATAGAAAAGTGCGCAAGTACCAGGCCGAAAAAGGCTGACCGCAACCCGTGCCGTTGTTCTTTTCAAGTGGCTGACCAACAACGTGGCCCTATTGATAGAGGCTGTTATCGTGGAACTAATAGAAGTAAGTATCTTGGCCTCCTGTGTGCTGCTGACGATATGCGGCTTGTATTATGGGGTGGCATTCACCCGGCGAAGAAATTATCTGCTGGGCGGAGAGTTTTTGATTGTAGGAATATCCGCAACGAACTTTACGGTCTTCCTCCTTACGGGTTGGCTGGCCAATTACAAAGCCGCCATGTTTCTCGATGCCTTTTCCCGAGGGGTCGGAATTCCGATTATTGCAACACTGGGTTTGATGGCGGCCACGCATAATTACAAGCCGTCTCTGCTGAGTGACATCCTATTGTTCCTGGCTGGTTTTGCGGCCGCGGCCATCTACTTCATGTCGAACTCATTCAAGGCGTTTCTCCCTTACTTCTATGTGGTGATGTGGTTGGCTTACACCGCGTACCTGGCCTATTTCGTGTGGCGACTGGCCCGTGCCAGAGAGCCTCTGCATGCGCTGGCAACCGCCCTGGCCGCCGTGGCGGGGCTGACGATCGCACTGCGGTATGACTTCTTTCCGATTCCGGGTGATGACACGAAGATGCTGTTCATGACCTTGGCCTTCTTGACCTGGTCGTACTCGATCGTGCAGTCGTTCTATGCCTATGGTGCACTTCAGCGTTCCAGAAAGAACTCCGCCGAGGCGTTGCTCAACGTCCGTTAGATCGAACGGTACAGGCTGCGCTGTTGTGCGGCATATTCATTGATTCAAACAGCTCCATGTCGGGCCCTGGGTCCGCTTCTTTACCGCCTCTCGGGGCGGTTTTTTTATGGGCGAGTGATTCGTTTTTAGGGTTGGGCTCTCAGTCGAGAGATCAACTCTGGCGCAATAAAGGCGGCGGCTTGGAAGGGCTTCGTATAACTACGAAGTGCGCCATGAGTGGGCATATACGGGTAACACATGTTCCTTTAATTCCCATGATGGTGCAGGCACTTGATGCATATGAATCGCCAATAACGCCTAACTAACTGATTTATCTAATTTAATTTCCTCGTACAAGTTTCTGGCATATGGATTGCGTGTTGGTCATCTGACATGGTCAATTGACCATGTCAGATGATCAGTTTGCGATAGGTGCCGATTTCCGCCTGGAAAGTCGGGTAGCCAGTCCAAGCCCTTGTTCGAGGAGTCTCTAATGAAAGACGTATCTACACGGCAGGATGGCGACCTATCCGCCCGCCGTATGTTCAGGCAGCTGCTGGTTACCCTCGCGGCATCGACCGCGATCTGCTCGGTACAGGCCGCGCCCCAGGGGGCCGAGGAACTGGGTTCGACGCTGACGCCGCTGGGCGGTGAGGTGGCCGCCAATTCGAACGGGGAGATTCCCGCCTGGGCTGCTCCGGGGCCGCAAGGGGAGGGCTGGAGCTACGGCCAGGTGCGGGGAGAGCACTGGAGGTTCAAGGATGACAAACCCCTCTACAGCATCGACGCGAGCAGCGTGGCGCAGCACGCGAGCAAGCTTTCCCCGGGCCAGCTCGAACTGTTCAAGAAGATTCCGGGCTACCGCATGGAGGTCTACCCGACCCGCCGCACCTGCGGCGTGCCGGATTTCGTGGCTGAGAACACCCGGCAGAACCTTGGCTTCGCCAAGCTCGACGCCGAGGGGGTGGCCCTCGAGGAGGCCCATGTGCCGGGCGCCCCATTCCCGTTGCCTGCCACCGGCGCAGAGGTGATGTGGAACATGAAGATGCGTTATCGCGGCCTGGGCGTCGAGATTCCCAGGACCATTTCCGGCGTCTCGCCGCGCAAGGGCGGGGAATGGTTGCGCCAGTCGACGGACACCTTCTTCTTCACGCCCTGGGGCAAGAAGGGCAGTGCGCTTTTCTCGTCCCTTGGCCGCCTGGAAAACGCCACGTTCTTCAATTACCAGGAGCCAGCGGCGCAGGCCGGTCAGTCCGCGGTGCAGACGGCCGTGGCCGGCGAGCAGGCCACGACCTTCTACTACTTCCCCGGCCAGCGCCGGGTCCGGCGCATGCCGTCGTACTCCTACGACGCGCCTCAGATCGGGCTGGACAACCAGTACACCGTGGATGAGGCGAACGTCTTCTTCGGGGCCATGAACCGCTTCGATTGGAAGCTGATCGGCAAGCAGGAGCTGCTGGTGCCGTACAACGCCTTTGGTGCCTACGACACGGCTGCCAAGGTTGAAGCGTTCGCAGGCGACGACTCCATCGCGCCGCAATCGCGCCGCTACGAGCTGCATCGTGTCTGGGTCGTCGAGGCCAATGTTCGCCAGGGCATGCGCCACCAGGCGCCCAAGCGCCTGTTCTACATCGACGAGGACAGCTGGAACCCCCTGCTGGCTGTCGACTACGACAAGCAGGGCCAGATCTGGAAGGTGCGTGAAGGGTTCTCGATCCCCGTGTACGAGACGGGCGCATGCGATGTGCAGGCGCAGGTCCAGTACAACCTGGTCGACGGCCGTTACCTCTTCGACATGACCACCATCGGCGCGGGCAAGAACGACATCCGCTGGCTCACCGAAGACAGTGGCAACCCTCGGCTGAAACGCGACTTCTTCACCTCCGACAACCTGCGAGCTATCAGCGAGCGCTAGAACGACGTCAGATCGAGAGCCAGCATGAAAAAAATAATTACGAAAGCGTCAGGCCTTGCCATCGTGTGCGCAACCCCACTGGCAATGGGGTTCACCTTTGAAACCGACACCCTTCACGGCTCGTTCGACTCCACGATCACGGCAGGCATGGGCCTGCGCACGGAGTCGCGCGGCTGCAACCTGATCAACCAGGGGCCGACCGGGCACAACGTGCCGTCCGGCTGCCTGGAGCAGAGCTCCGGCGTGGCTGACCAGGGCGACCTGAACTACGACCGGGGCGACCTCTTCACCAACTACCTCAAGGGCACCCACGAGCTGCTGCTGAAGGCGCCCGAGGACGTCACCTTCATGGTGCGCGGTACCTGGATCCGCGACTTCGCCGCCACCGATACCACGGGTACGTTGTCGTTCAACACGCCCGAGAGTGTCGGCAGCAACGGGCTCAGCGACGACGCCCGCGACGAGCTCGCCTTCAAGGCTCGCCTGCTGGATCTCTGGGTGAGCAAAGGCTTCGACCTGGGTGGGCAGCGGGTACGGGCCCGCCTGGGCAACCAGGTGATCAACTGGGGCGAAAGCCTGTTCGTGGCAGGGGGCATCAACAACACCAACGCCTACGACTATCAGGCCCTGGCCCGCCCCGGCGTGCAGCTCAAGGAGGCCGTGCTGCCGGCGCCCATGCTCAGTGTCGCCTCGGGCCTGGGCTCCGGGGTCAATGTCGAGGCCTACTACCAATTCCGCTGGAACAAGAGCGAGCTGCCGCCGGTGGGCAGCTACTGGTCCAACAACAATGCCCTCGGCGAGGGCCGGCGAGACTACGGGTTCTCTGAGAAGAAAGCCCGGGACAGTGGCCAGTGGGGTATTTCGCTGCGTTGGCAGCCGGAAGACAGCGACGTCAACTATGGGCTCTACGTGATGCGCTATCACGACAAGTTGCCGTCGCTGCGCGTGGACATTCTAGACCCGAACACCTTTGCCGCCGCACCGACCTGGCGCTATCAGGAAGATCGGATGATGTACGGCATCAGCGCCAACCTGCCGGTCGGCGATTGGGCGATCGGTACCGAGCTGTCCTACCGGCCCAAGGATTCGGTGATGCTCAACCCGGTCATCGACCTGTGCTCGAGCAATGGCGGGAAATGCTGGAAGGACGAGAAGAGGTTCCAATGGCACCTGACCGGCCTCTACAGCCTCAACCCGTCCAACTCGCCGATGCTGCTCGATTTCACCGGCGCCAGTGCAGGGACCTTGCTGACCGAGCTGGTGGTCATCAAGTACCCGGGGCTGCATGACGAGGTCAATGGCGAGCCACTGGCTGCGGGGCTCAATACCTGGCAGCTGGATCCTGCGACGGCGCCGAAGTCCCGTGGCGACAAGACCTCGTCGGGGGTCAACCTGGACTTCAGCGTGACCTACGACGGCACCCTGTTATCGGGGTGGCAGGTTACGCCGGGCTTCTTCTATGCGCAGTCGCTCGGGGGGCGTACGCCGAACCTCTCTGCCACCTTCACCGAAGGTGCGAGCAGCATGAACCTCTACCTGAACTTCGTGCGCAACCCGGCCAGTTGGCAGGTGTCCCTCAATTACGCCAAGTTCATGGGGGGCGATACGCCTTACGACCAGCTCTATCGTGACCGTGATTACGTCGGTATCGCGATCTCCCGCACCTTGTGAGGTCTGCCGTGAACGGTTCCGTAACGCTGTGTGATATCCAGGCGCGTGGCGTACTGCCACGCGTCGAGCGTGTCCTCTTCGGGCATCGCCGGCTGGTGCTGGCGAGCCTGGCCATTTTTACCCTGATCATGGCCTGGTTCGCCGTGCAGTTGCGCATGGATGCCGGCTTCGAAAAGCAACTGCCGGTCGGCCATGAATACATCGAGACATTCGAGGCTTACCGCAATGACCTGCTGGGAGCCAACCGCCTGACCATCGTCGTCAAGGCCCGTGGCGGCGGCATCTGGAGTGCCCCGGGGCTGAGGCGCCTCTACGACGTGACCCAGGCGGTCACCTTCCTGCCAGGCATCTCCCGGAGCAGCGTGCGTTCGTTATGGACGCCCAATGCCTTCGTCAACGAGATCACCGAAGAAGGTTTCCGCGCCGACCCCCTGGTGCCGGGCACGGTATCGCCCGAGCACCTGGACGACGGGATCATCGCGGCGATTTCCAGCTCGACCGCCCAGGGCGGCTTCATTGGCACCCTGGTGTCCCGCGATCAGAGCAGCGCGATGATCACGGCGGAGCTCAATGAGTACGAGGCCGACGGTACTCATCTGGACTACGTCGCGTTCAATCACCGGCTGGAGAAGGAGATCCGCCAGCAGTTCGAAGATGGCGAATTCGAGATCCAGATCATCGGCTTCGCCAAGCAGATCGGCGACATCGCCGATGGCGCTTCGGCCGTGCTGGAGTTCTGCCTGCTGGCGCTGTTGCTGACGGCGGGGGCGGTCTACTGGTACTGCCATTCGTTGCGCTTCACGCTGCTGGCGCTGGTCTGCTCGCTGGCGTCGCTGGTCTGGCAGTTCGGCAGCTTGCGCCTGCTGGGCTACGGGCTCGACCCGCTGGCGGTCCTGGTGCCGTTCCTGGTGTTCGCCATCGGGGTTTCCCATGGCGTTCAGCAGATCAACTTCATCGTCCGTGAAATCGCGGTCGGCAAGAGCGCGGAGGAGGCGGCCCGCTCGAGCTTCACCGGCTTGCTGATCCCGGGCACGCTGGCCCTGGTGACCGCGCTGGTTTCCTTCGTCACCCTGCTGCTGATCCCTATCCCGATGGTTCGCGAGCTGGCCATCACGGCATCGCTTGGCGTGGCCTTCAAGATCATCACCAATCTGCTGATGTTGCCCTTGCTGGCCTCCATGCTGCGGGTCGACGACCGGTACGCGGCGGCGCAGGAGAACTCCCGTCGCCGCCGCACGCATTGGCTGCGTGGCCTGGCTCGGCTCGCCGAGTGGCGCAAGGCGCAGTGGGTGCTGGGCGTGGCCCTGGTGGTCTTCCTGGTGGCGATCTGGCAAAGCCATGACCGTGTCGTCGGCTCGCTGCAGGCGGGGGCTCCGGAGCTGCGCGAGGACTCGCGCTTCAACCGCGATGCCGTCGCCATCGCCAGCAACTACGACATCGGCCTGGACTGGCTCAGCGTGGTGTTCGAAGCCGACCCGGCGGCCTCGGGTGAAGGTGTGCCGGTGGCCTGTGAGGATGTGGCAGCGGGGCAGTACCAGGACCGTTTCGTCTGGGCCATGCAGGGCGTGCCCGGGGTGCTGTCGGTCGCCTCCTTCTCCACCACCATGCGGCAGTTCAACGAGGGCTACAACGAAGGCAACCCCAAGATGGCCGCAGTGCCCATCGACCCGATGAACTACGCCGCGCTGGCCGGCGAAGTGGCGCGCACGCCCGGGCTGATGCGTAACGACTGCAGCATGTCCGCCGTGCACCTGTACCTGGCCGACCACAAGGCCACGACGATCAACGGGGTGGTGGAAGCGGTCAAGGCGTTCCGCAGCGGGTACCCGCTGCCGGGCATGTCGATTCGCCTCGCCTCGGGTAATGCCGGTGTCCTGGCCGCCATCAACGAGGAAGTGGAAAAAAGCGAAACGCCCATGCTGCTGTACGTCTATGCCGCGATCGCGTTGCTGGTGTTCGCGGTCTACCGCGACCTGCGCGCCGTGCTGGTGTGCTGCCTGCCGCTGACCATCGGCACCTTCATCGGCTACTGGTTCATGAAGGAGCTGCAGATCGGCCTGACCATTGCCACCTTGCCCGTGATGGTGCTGGCCGTGGGGATCGGCGTCGATTACGCCTTCTACATCTACAACCGCCTGCAACTGCACCAGGCCCATGGCCAGTCGATCACCAAGGCGGTCGAGTACGCCCTGCTCGAAGTGGGCGTGGCCACGATCTTCACCGCCATCACCCTGGCAGTCGGGGTCGCCACCTGGGCGTTCTCCGACCTGAAGTTCCAGGCCGACATGGGCAAGCTGCTCGCCTTCATGTTCATCGTCAACATGGTCATGGCCATGACCGTGCTGCCGGCCTTCGCCGTGTGGCTGGAGCGGGTGTTCCCGCGCAAGCGCCCCGTGCGCATGGTCGGCGCATTGCTGCACTGAGGAGAGAAACATGGGTTACAGAGGTTCATTCGCGGCGGCTTTGCTCGTCGCCGCACTATCGCTGGAGTCTCTCAGGGCCGAGCCTTTGCAGGCCGTGCCGGCCGCCCAGGCGAGCCATGCCACGCAAGCCGCCATGCTGGACGCCACCTGGGCCGGAGAGCGTGTGGTCGCTGTCGGCGACCACGGTGTCGTGTTGTTGTCCGATGACCACGGCAAGCACTTTCGCCAGGCGCGCTCGGTACCCGTGTCCACGCAGCTGACGGGCGTGTCGTTCGTGGATGCCAACCGCGGCTGGGCGGTCGGCCAGTGGGGCGTGATCCTGTCGACCACGGATGGCGGTGAGTCCTGGCAGGTCCAGCGCCTGTCTACGGAAGAGGACCGGCCGTTGTTCGACGTGCACTTCTTCAACGCCCAGCAGGGCGTTGCGGTAGGCCTCTGGTCGTTGCTGCTGACCACCAGGGATGGCGGCAAGACGTGGACGGAACAGCCGTTGCAAGCCCCACCCGGTGCCAAGAGGGCCGACCTCAACCTGATGGGGCTTTTCGCCGACAGCCGCGACACGCTCTACGCCACGGCCGAGCATGGGCAGGTGCTGCAATCCGAGGACTTCGGGAAGAGCTGGCGTTACCTGGACACCGGCTACGAAGGCACGCTCTGGTCTGGCGCGGTGCTGGCCGACGGGAGCCTGCTGCTGGGCGGCCAACGCGGGACCTTGTTGCAGGGGACCGTGGGTGGCGAGGGCTTCCGCCGACTGCCGACGCAAAGCAAGGGCTCTGTCACGTCCGTCGCGGTGGAGGGCCGTCGCGTCGTGGCGGTCGGGCTGGATGGGTTCAGGGTGGAGAGCCGCGACAGCGGGCACAGCTTCCAGGATAAGCAGTCGGCTGACGGCCTTTCGCTGACCGCGGCGCTGTTCGACCCCGAGGGCGTACCCGTGCTGTTTTCACGTCGCGGGGTCGTCGCCTATCAGGAGTGAGGTGTTCACCGGCTGGTGGCCAAAAGGCCAGGCATCGCAATCCGATGCCTGGCCTCTTTTCTTGCGCTGGAGGCGTCTAGAGCTGGAGGTAATCCGCCAGGTCCGCGTAGTTGTGCTGCCACAGGCCCGGGCTGCCATTGGGGTATTGAGAGCGGAAGCCGAGGATCTTCTGCACCCGCGGGGACAAGGTCCGGACTACCTCGAGCGGCACGATCAGCGGATAGGCTTCTTCAGGCGTGATGATCGAAGCCTGCATCGGGATCGTCAGCCCGCGACGGAAGTAGTCGGCGGTTACGTTGGCCCCGCCACCATGCACGACCTTCCCGCCGAACAGCACGGCATCCCCGGCGTTCAACAGGGCGGGAATCGTCATCTCCGGGGTGCCCATCTCTTCGAAGTCGTCCCAGTCCTGGCTCCCTGGAATCAAGCGGGTCGCGCCGTTTTCCTCGGTGAAGTCCGTGAGCGCCAGCATCAGGTTGGTGATGGCGCGAGGCGCATGCTTGTTCATGGCAACGAACGGTTGGTACTGCGCCATGTCCCGGTGCAGCATTTGGGCCTTGTTGCCTGGGCCGATCTCGATCAGTTGAGCCGTGGTCAGCCACCAATCACCGCACTCGGGTTCGTAGAGCACGCGGCCCAGTTCGTGAAAGAGGTCGTCATCCAGGACTTCCTCACGAAAGGTCTTGCTGTGGGTAACGAGGTTGGTAAGCCTCTTGGTCTGATGGCCATGAAACTCGGCAACCAACGCGTGTTCGTGCTTGGAGCCCGCATCGAGCGCGGCAAGCGGTGCTTCGAGTTCGTCGTTGATCCGTACGACTTGTTCAGGCGTCAGAAAGTTACGGATGATGACCCCGCCCGCCTGGTCGCTCAGCAGCGCAATTTCTTCCGCTGAATTCGATCGGGTCACGACGGGCAAGCCTGGCAAGGAATCGCGAGAGGCTGACATTGAAAACACTCCAGATTGAGAGGAACGGTTGGCGCAGGCGGATCGATGCTCCACCAACGGGCATCAGGAACGGAGCCGCTTGCCACTGCGCTAAACCCAAAAAAGGAACATGGAGCGTCACGGTGCCTCCTTGTATTTTTTGTTCAGGCAGTGGGTTCATGCTAGGTTTCACCCGGCCTGTCGCCTAGGTATAAACTGCACCGTTTTCACTGGTATTTTTGAGTGATTTGCACTGCCTATGACCAGCACTCCGTCCTCCTGGCCACGCCCCTCCGAAGCCGTTCGTGAGCTCATGCGCAAAGGCGCCGAGATCGCTCAGACGCTGCCGCCGGAGTGGATCGAGCGCCTGAACCAGGCGCTTTTCTCCTCACCCGAAGATGCCAGGCTGCTGGAGGACCCGGTCATCCTCGCGGCGTGCCGGCGCGCCAATCGGGCAGAAATGCTGCACTGGGCGAGCGCCAACATGCAGCGCCCAGGGGAGCCGGTGGAGTCCTACGTGTCGGCCGACATGGTGGAGACGGCCAAGGAGCTGGCCCGCCGGGGGCTGTCCGAGCTGTTGATGAATGTCGCCAGGTCGACCCAGAACGCCGCGTGGGACATGTGGATGAAGATGGCATTCGGCCTGACGCAGGATCCAGTGGTGCTCGAGGAGTTCCTGGAGGTCTCGTCGCGCTCCATCTCGGCGTTCATCGACGGCAATATGCGGGTCGTGACCCAGATCATCCTGGAAGAGAAGAATGCCCAGGCCCATGACGACCCTATCGACAAGCGGACGCTGGTCAGTCGCCTGCTCGATGGCCGAGATGTGGACACCGAGCAGTTCGGCAGGCGGCTCGGCTACAGCCTTTTCCAGAGGCACCATGCCTGCCTCATCTGGAGCGAAATCGCCGATGCGGACATCCACCCCCTGGAGGGCATGGCACGTTCGCTGGCGCAGCTTACCGGCACGGTAGCGCCGCTGATCGTGTTCGCCGGCCCGGCAACGCTCTGGGTCTGGATGAGCGCGGCAAGGCCGCTGGACCTGAACGCGCTGCAAGGCGTCGCCCAGCAGTTTCCAAAAGTACGCGCGGCCATCGGCTCCCCGGCCATGGGGGTGAACGGCTTCCGTCGGTCACACCTGGAGGCCCTGACCACCCAGCGCTTGATGGGGCGCCTGGCGGGTGCGCCCGCCGTCGCCACCATCGATCAGGTCAGGATGGTTTCCCTGATGACCCAGGACCTCCGCGCCGCCAGGCAATTCGTCCTGAGTACGCTGGGGCGGTTGGCCACGGAGCCCAGGGTTCTTCAGCACTCGCTGCACGCCTTCCTGGCCAACGGCTGCAACATCACCCAGACCGCTGAAGTGCTGGGCACGCACCGCAACACGCTGCTGCGCCGGCTGGAGCGGGCCCAGGACCTGTTGCCCGTGCAGCTTGCCGACCACCGCATTCAGATCGCCGCGGCCCTTGAGCTGGTGATCTGGAGCACCCCGCTGGTGGACGCTGAGTAGCCGGGCGGGGATCGCTCCGACGCAAGCCTGCCGGCGCGCAAGGCGCTGAGTATCCATCTGGTCATGAGCCTGATCATGGGCTGAGGCCGGAAACGAAAAGGGCGCCCGAGGGCGCCCTTTTACGGGGTGAAGCAGGTCAGCGGTTGAAGCGGTCCACCAGCGAGTACTGGCCTTGCGCGGTGGTGGTCAGTTCTTCGCTGAGCAGCACGGTGCGCTGGGCTTCGCCGGAGGTCTGGTCGGCGAGCTGGGCGATGCTGCTGATGCTCTGGTTGATCTGCTCGGCCACGGCGCTCTGTTCCTCGGTGGCGGCGGCGATCTGGTCGGTCATCTGGGTGATGTTGGCCACCGCCTCGCTGATGCCCACCAGGGCCTGGTCGGCCTCCAGCACGCGCTCCACGCCCTCGTCGGCCTGGCGGCGCCCGGTTTCCATGGTGCGCACGGCTTCCTCGGCGGTCTTCTGCAGCTGCGCGATGAGCTGGTGGATCTGCCCGGTGGATTCGGCGGTGCGCTGCGCCAGTTGGCGCACTTCATCGGCGACCACGGCGAAGCCCCGGCCCATCTCGCCGGCACGCGCCGCTTCGATGGCGGCGTTGAGCGCCAGCAGGTTGGTCTGGTCGGCGATGCCCTTGATCACATCGACCACGCCGCCGATCTCGTTGCTGTCCTGGGCCAGGCGGGTGACCGTCTCGCCGGTTTCCCCCACGGCGCGCGACAGGCGCTGGATGGCTTCGCGGGTTTCGGCGGTGATGCTGCGGCCCTGGCCGGTGAGGCGGTTGGCTTCCTGGGTGGCGTCGGCGGTGCGCTGCACGTTGCTGGCGACTTCCTGGGTGGTGGAGGCCATCTGGTTCACCGCGGTGGCCACCTGTTCGGTTTCCACCCGCTGGCGCTCCAGCCCTTCGGAGCTGTTGTGGGCCAGGGCGTCGGCCTGGCGGGCCTGCTCGGTGAGGTGCTCGGCGGTGTCCTGCAGGCGGGTCAGGCAGGTTTTCAGGCGCGCTTCCTGGCTGAGGATGGACATCTCCAGGCGGGCCTGGGCGCCACGGCTGTCGGTGTACATCTGCGCGATCAGCGGGTCCGAGGTGGTTTGCTCGGCCAGGCGCAGCAGGCGCTTGATGCCGCGGTTCTGCCAGGCCAGGCCGCTGAGGCCCAGGGGCACGGACAGCAGGGCGGCGAGGAGGAAGCCCCAGTGCGAGTTGAGCCAGGCGCCGATCATGAAGCCGATCTGGCTGATGAGGATGAAGGGCAGCCAATCCTGCACGATGGGCAGCCAGCGATCGCGGCTGGGGATGGCCGACTTGCCGGCGTTGATGCGCTGGTACAGCGCCTCGGCGCGTCGTACCTGCTCGGCGGTGGGCTTGACCCGCACCGACTCGTAGCCGACCACCTGGCTGCCTTCGTAGATGGGGGTGACGTAGGCGTTGACCCAGTAGTGGTCACCGCTCTTGCAGCGGTTCTTGACGATGCCCATCCAGGGGCGGCCCTTCTTCAGCGTCGCCCACATATGGGCGAAGACGGCGGGCGGAACGTCCGGGTGGCGCACCAGGTTATGCGGCGAACGAATCAGCTCGTCGCGGCTGTAGCCGCTGATCTCGGTGAAGGCTTCGTTGCAATAGGTGATCACGCCCTTGCTGTCCGTGGTGGAAATCAAGCGTTGTTGGGCGGGAAAAGTACGTTCGCGCTGAGTGACTGGCTGATTGTTTCTCATAGTGTTCTTCCGCAAGGCTTAGAGCGGGTATCGGCGTGCATGCACCAAAGTTGAGCCGAAAATTTTTGTGAAGTGTATCTAAAACTTTACAACTCATGAGCGGGATTTTTCCCGTAAATCGCGTCCCAGAGCCTTCGCCGATGGCGGGCCCTGTTGCGCCCATCAGCGCAGCCGGCGGAACAGGCCCGGGTAGTCTTCCACCAGCCCGTCGTCGCCAAGCCGGAGCACGGCATGAAAGCCACCGCCATCCAGGTTCTGGTACAGCAGGTGGCGCTCGTCCAGCCGCGTATAGGCCTGGCGCATCACCCGCAGGTCGAGGCTCGGCGCCTCGATGTAGGCGACGGCGATTTCTTCGCGCTGGTCCTGGGCCAGGTCCAGGCGCCAGATCGCCGGGCTGTTGGTGAAGGGCGTGGGCCAGAGGTCGAGGTCCAGGCAGCCGCTTAGCTGCGGCAGCGGGGCACCCGAGCCGTCCCGCCATTCGCCGCTGCGGTTGCAATGCAGGCGCAGCTCGCGGGCGCCGCGCTCGTCGTCGACGCGGACGTGCAGGCGGCGTGGCCGCCAGTGCTGGCTGTATTCCAGTCGATAGCCCAGGCGGTAGGGGCAGCCCTGTTCATCGAAGGCCAGCAGGACGCTGTCCGCACGCCGGCCTTCCAGGCGCAGGTGCTCAAGCCCTGGGGTCGGTGCCTGGCTGTTCCACAGGTGCTGCCACAGTGCGGTGGCTGCCATCGTCGATTGTCCGGTTGGTGGGCCTGCGCAGTGCCAGGTAGAGCAGCGGGCCGATGGAGGCGAATACGGCGGTGACCAGGTAGAAGGGCAGCAGATAGAGCAGCCCGCGTCCCTGGCGGCGGTTGTCCTGGTACATCCAGATGCCGATCAGGCCGCAGGCGAGGTAGAGGTCGATCACCACCTGGGCGGTATCCGGGCGGCTCATCAGTTGGGCACCGAACTCCAGGAGCGGTTGTTCGCTGATGGCCATGACATAGAGGGTATAGCCGCCGAAGGCGGCAAGGGCGAGAAGCGCAGACAGGCGTGCAGGCATGGGGTGACGTCCTTGTTGTTGGTTTGACGCGGACGATAGAACGACCAGGGGCCCCGTGCAGCTGACGGATTGTCGCAGTCAGTCCAGCAGCAGGCCTACGCGCTTGTACTTGGGCAGCTTGGCCACCACCAACTGGTGGGAGCGGGTGAGCAGCGAGCGCAGCTCTTCACCGCCCACCGAAGGCGGCATGGCCAGGGTCACCCAGTGGGCGCGGGCGAGGTAGGGCGCCGGGCGGATGCCGGGGCGGTCGACGTGGCCGAGGAACAGGTCGGCGTCCACCTTGAAGGCCAGGTCGCTGCCGAGGAAGTCGAGGATGGCGAACATCTTGTTCTCGGCCACCGAGAACACCCGGTTGCTGCCCCATTTGAGGTCTTCACGGGCGCCCGGCAATTGCAGGCAGAAAGCGGCGATCTCGTCGGCGGTCATGGGCGTTCCTTCACGGGGCGGGGGTGGGCCCGCTGCGTTCGTCGATACGCAGCAGGTAGAAGCTGAGCAGCATACCCACGAGCGCCATGGCGGCGGCAACCATGAAGATGGAGCCGAAGCCGAAGCCCGTGGCGATGGCGCCCATCAGGGGGCCGGCGATGCCCAGCGCGAGGTCGAAGAACACCGCGTAGGCGCCCAGGGCGGAACTGCGGCTGGAGGCGGGAATGCGCGAGATGGCTTCCACGCCCAGCGCCGGGTACACCAGCGACAGGCCGAAACCGGTCAGCGCTGCGCCGCACAGGGTCAGCCAGGGCTGCGGGGCCAGCCACAGCAGGAGCAGGCCGAGGCTCTCGATGCCCAGGCAGGCGATGGCCACGCGGTAGCCGCCACGGCTGTTGATGGCGCCGGCGAAGAGCAGCCGTGCACCGATGAAGGCACAACCGAAGGCGGTCAGGCACCAGGCCGCGCCATCCCAGCCACGGCTCGCGTAATAGAGGGTGACGAAGGTGGCCAGGGTGCCGAAACCGATGGAGCCCAGGGCCAGCGCCGTGCCGTTGGGGGCGATGCGCATGAAGACGTTGCGGAATGGCAGGCGCACGCCCTGGACGATGGGGGCCGCCTCCTTGTTCCAGGCCAGCGCCAGGGCGCCTAGCCCGAGCAGGCCGATCAGCGCGCCCATGCTCCACAGCCCCACGCCGCCCACCATCAGCACCCCCAGGGGCGCGCCCAGGGCCACGGCGCCATAGGAGGCGATGCCGTTCCAGGAGATGACCCGCGCGGTGTTTTCGGCGCCGACGCGGCCGATGCCCCAACTGATGGAGCCGGTGCCCACCAGGCCCTGGGCGACGCCGAGGGCGACGCGCCCGGCCAGCAGCAGCGTCATGCTCAGGGTGGGGAACTGTTGCAGCGAGGTGGAGGCCAGCGTCAGCACGCCACTCAGGGCGCAGCCGGCAAGCCCGTAGAGCACGGCGCGCTTGGGCCCCTGGCGGTCGGCCACGGCGCCGGACATGGGCCGCGAGAGCAGGGTGGAGGCGTATTGGGTGCTGATGACGATGCCCGCCAGTACCGAGCCGTAGCCGAGGTCGTTGTGCACGTAGCCCGGGAGTACGGCCAGCGGCAGGCCGATGCAGAGGAAGCTGATGAAGGTGAAGAAGACGATGGAGACGATCTGCAAGGTGGTGGCGGTCGCAGACTGCTCGGCGGCACTCATGGGGCTTGTCCGGCTGGGGCTGGGGAAGAGCGCCATCATCACCCAGTCATGCGGTGAATGAAAGCTAGCTAACTATTCTTCGCAAGGCTCAGATGGGCTGCAGCCCCTCGGCCTGGCACGCCTCGGCCAGGTGCTCGATCCAGGCGCGCACCGCCGGCAGCATGCCGCGCCGGTGGGTGTAGACCGCCTGCAAGTTGCCACCCGGCAGCTCCCAGCCCGGCAGCAGGCGCACCAGGGTGCCGGCCTCCAGCTCCTGCTGGCAGTTCATCTGCGGCAGCATGGTCATGCCCAGCCCCTGCAAGGCGGCGAGCTTGCGGATCTCGAAGTCCTCGATGCTCAGGCGGGCTTCCAGGACGATGTCGCGGCGGTTGCCCCGGCTGTCGCGCAGCAAGTAGTGCAGGCGGCGGTCGGTCTCCAGGGCGCCGAGGGCCGGCAATTGCTGGAGGTCGTCCGGGCCGTTCACAGTCACGCCCTCGAGCAGGCTCGGTGCGCACACCAGCAGGGCGCGGGCGGGGCTCAGTTGGCGACAGATCAGCGACGGGTCTTCGTCGTCCTGCTCGCGCACCCGCAGTGCCACATCGACGCCTTCGTTGACCAGGTCGATGCGCCGGTTGCTCAGCATGACTTCCAGTTGCACCTGCGGATAGCGCTGGAGGAAGCTGGGGAACACATGGCGCAGGCGCATGCGCGCCACCTCGGTGGGGCAGGAGACGCGGATGCGCCCGCGCGGTTCGCTGGTCAGCGAGGCCACCGCTTCGTCGGCCTGCTCCGCCTCCAGCAGCATCGCCTGGCAATGGCGCAGGTAGCGCTCGCCGACATCGGTCAGGGCCAGCTTGCGCGTGGTGCGTTGCAGCAGGCGGGCGCCCAGGCGGGTTTCCAGTTCGGCGATGCGGCGCGACAGCCGCGACTTGGGGATGCCCAGCAGGCGCCCGGCGGCCGCGAAGCCGCCGTGTTCGACGACTTTGGCGAAGTAGAAGAGGTCGTTGAGGTCTTGCATGGGGATTGTCCTGTAGAGGGGACGAACTATGGCACCGACGCTGATTCCGGCGCCACGGATTTCGTCGGCGGGACAATCTCGCGGCCCTGCACAAGCCGCCCGTTGCGGGTGTATCGTGGAGCGGCGACCGGCACCTTCGCCCGGTCCATCCCCCTGCCATCACGGAGTCAGCACCATGTCCTTGTCCATGTACGAGGCTTCCATTCCTGTCTTCACCCGCATGCTCGGCAACCTGTCCACCATCCTCGACAAGGCCGCTGCCCACGCCGAGGCGCAAGGCATAGAGCCGGCCGTGTTCCTCAACTCGCGCCTGGCACCGGACATGTTCCCCCTGGTGCGCCAGGTGCAGATCGCCACCGACTCGGTGAAGGGCTGCGCAGCGCGCCTGGCGCAGCTGGAGGTGCCGCCCTACGCCGATACCGAGGCGAGCTTCCCGGAGCTGCAGGAGCGCATCGCCCGCACCCTCGGCTTCATCCAGGAGATCCGCCCGGAGCAGATAGATGGCAGCGAGGGCCGCACCGTGGTGCTGAAGATGCGTGGCAGCGAGGTGAGCTTCCCGGGGCAGGCCTTCCTGCTGAATTTCTCCCTGCCGAACTTCTATTTCCACATCACCACCGCCTACAACATCCTGCGCCACAACGGCGTGAAGATCGGCAAGATGGATTTCCTCGGCGGCGTCTGATCGCCCCTCCCGTGCCACGACTTGTGGCGTGATCCATGCAATGCATGTGGCGCCGGCGGATAGGCCGTCGGCGCTGCCGGCTCAAGGAGCGAAGCAAGGCGCAATTGATGGCAGGCACGCCCGATTCCTGAACCTGGAACGGAAGGTGAGCACCATGTTGGTTCGTCTTTCTGCAGTACTGGCCCTGGCGTCGCTGCTGGCGACCCTCCCCGCATTCGGCGCGCAGGCGGTGGGCGTGCATCGCCTGGTTCTCACCGACCCGGTGGACGGGCAGCGCGAGATGAGCGCCGTTGCCTTCTACCCTGCATCCGGCGAGCCGACCCGCACCGAGCTTGGCCTCTACCAGGTCGATGCCGGCATGGATGCGCCCATCGCCACCGGCCACTTCCCCCTGGTGCTGCTTTCCCACGGCAACGGCGGTTCGCCCCTGGCCCATCACGACCTCGCCACCGCCCTGGCGCGCCGTGGTTTCGTCGTGCTGGCCGTGCTGCACACCGGCGACAACTACAAGGATCAGAGCCGCAGCGGCACCCTGAGCAACCTCTATGGGCGCCCACTGCAGCTGACCGCCGCGATAGATGCCGCCGAGCAGGACGCACTGCTGGCCGGCAGCCTGGACACCGAGCGGGTCGGTGTGATCGGCTACTCGGCCGGCGGCGAGACGGCGCTGATCCTCGCCGGCGCCCAGCCCGAACCCGAGCGCCTGCGTGCCTATTGCCGGCAATGGCCGGGCGACGATGATGCCTGCGGCCATGCCGGCGAGCTGATCTCCGACCGCGACGACCTCGAAGCCATCGCCGATTCCCGGGTCAGTGCGCTGATGCTGATGGCGCCGCTGGGCCTGATGTTCGGCCGCAAGGAACTCGAACCGGTGCAGGTGCCGGTGCTGCTTTATTCCGGGGACGACGACCGCACCCTGCAGCTGGAGCAGAACGCCGGGGCGCTGCAACGGCGCCTGCCGAACCCGCCGGAGTTCCGCCTGTTGCCGGGGGCGGGGCACTTCGTGTTCATGGCGCCGTGCTCGGCGGAAATGGACGCCATGCTGCCGCAGCTGTGCCAGGACGCCGAAGGTGTCGACCGGGTCGCCATCCACCGCCAGCTGAATGCCGAGGCGGTGCGCTTCTTCACCCAGACCCTGAGCGACCTGCAGACCTCGGCACGATGATCCGTAGGTTCGTCCTGCTGATGAGACGGTGCATCGCATTTTTGCCGACTAATCAGGGTTTCGCTTCATGGATAGGATTCTCCTCACTTCGATCACATCCGGTGATCGCCAAATCAGGGGATACCCATGAAGCTTCTGCACCTTGACTCCAGCATCCTCGGCGACGCCTCCGCCTCCCGCCAACTGAGCGGTGCCGTGGTTCAGGCCTGGCAGGCCGCCGAGCCTGCCGCCCAGGTCAGCTACCGCGACCTCGCCACCGACGCCTATGCCCACCTTTCCGCAGCCAGCCTGGTTGCCGGCGGCACCCCGGCGGAACTGCGTGACGCCGCGCAGAAGGCCGAAGTGAACCTGGCCGAGGAAACCCTCGCCGAATTCCTCGCCGCCGACGCCATCGTCATCGGTGCGCCCATGTACAACTTCACCGTGCCCACCCAGCTCAAGGCCTGGATCGACCGCATCGCCGTCGCCGGCAAAACCTTTGCCTACGACGAGAACGGCCCCAAGGGCCTCGCCGGTGGCAAGAAGGTGGTGATCGTTTCCACCGCCGGTGGTATCCACGCCGGCCAGGCCAGCGGCCAGGCCCATGAGGCCTACCTGCTGCAGGTGCTGGGCTTCCTCGGCATCACCGATATCGAGATCGTCCGCGCCGAAGGCCTGGCCTACGGTGAAGACCCGCGCGCCAACGCCATCAAGGGCGCCCAGCAGCGCATCGGCGAGCTGTTCATCGCCGCCTGAGCCCGCTGAAAATACGAAGCCCCGCATTGGCGGGGCTTCGTCGTTTCTGAAGGCCGTGCCGTCAGCGGCGGACCTGTTTCAGCGTCTCGGCGATGAGGAAGGCCAGCTCCAGCGACTGGTCGGCGTTGAGGCGCGGGTCGCAGTGGGTGTGGTAGCGGTCGGAGAGGCCATCCTCGGTGATGGGGCGGGCGCCGCCGATGCACTCGGTGACGTTCTGCCCGGTCATCTCGATGTGGATGCCGCCGGCGTGGCTGCCCTCGGCCTGGTGCACCTGGAAGAACTGCTTCACCTCGGACAGGATGATGGCGAAGTCGCGGGTCTTGTAGCCGCTGGACGCCTTGATGGTGTTGCCGTGCATCGGGTCCGAACTCCACAGCACCTTGCGGCCTTCGGCCTGCACGGTGCGGATCAGCCGAGGCAGGTGCTCGCCGACCTTCTCGGCGCCCATGCGCACGATCAGGTTGAGGCGGCCCGGGTCGTTGTCCGGGTTGAGGGTGTCGATCAGGCGGATCAGGTCCTCGCTGGGCATGCTTGGCCCCACCTTCACGCCGATGGGGTTGCCGACGCCACGCAGGAACTCGACGTGGGCGCCGTCCAGTTGGCGGGTGCGGTCGCCGATCCAGAGCATGTGCGCGGAGCAGTCGTACCAGCCGCCGGTGAGGCTGTCGCGGCGCACGAAGGCCTGCTCGTAATTCAGCAGCAGCGCCTCGTGGGCGGTGAAGAAGCTGGCCTCGCGCAGTTGCGGGGCGGTGTCCAGGCCGCAGGCGCGCATGAAGGCCAGGGTCTCGTCGATGCGGTCGGCGAGCTGGCTGTACTTCTCGGTCAGCGCCGAGTTGGCGATGAAGTCGAGGTTCCACTGGTGCACCTGGTGCACATCGGCGAAGCCGCCCTGGGCGAAGGCGCGCAGCAGGTTGAGGCTGGCGGTGGACTGGTGGTAGGCCTGCAGCAGGCGCTCCGGGTCGGGAATCCGGCTGGCCGGGTCGAAGCCGATGCCGTTGACGATGTCGCCGCGGTAGGCGGGCAGGGTGACGCCACCGATGGTTTCGTCATCGGCCGAGCGCGGCTTGGCGAACTGGCCGGCCATGCGGCCCACCTTCACCACCGGGCAGCCGGCGGCGAAGGTCATGACGATGGCCATCTGTAGCAGCACCTTGAAGGTGTCGCGGATCTTCGCGGCGGAGAACTCGGCGAAGCTTTCCGCGCAATCGCCACCCTGGAGGAGGAAGGCGCGGCCTTCGGTCACTTCGCTGAACTGGCGGCGCAGCTCGCGCGCCTCACCGGCGAACACCAGGGGCGGGTAGCTGGCCAGGGTCTGCTCGACCTTGGCCAGGCGCGCGGCGTCCGGGTAGGTCGGTTGTTGCAGGATCGGCTTGGTTCTCCAGCTTTCCGGGCTCCAGTCTGCGCTGGACGACAAGTTGCTCATCAGGGTCTCGATCAGGGCTGTGTGGCGGATGGCGCATGGTAACCGAAAGGCCCCGCGCTGCCAGCGCCTGGCGGTGCTTCAGGCGTGCCAGGCCAGCAACAGGCCACAGAGGCACAGCAGCAGGTAGGTGAGGGTGCGGAAGTGCCGTTCGGCCACGCGGTGGTGCAGCCATTCTCCCGCCGCCACGCCCAGTACCAGCAGGGGCAGGTAGAGCGCCAGGTGGGGCAGGGCGGGAGCCAGGCGGCCATCCACCAGGAAGGCCAGGCTGAGCAGGCCGTTGAGGCTGAGCCAGACGCAGGCCAGGGTGGCCCGCAGGCGCGCCTTGCACAGCGGCGTGCCGGCCAGGGTGTAGACCAGCAGCGGGCCGCCCGAGGCGAACAGGCCATGGCAGATGCCGCCGGCACCGATCTGCAGGCGGGTCATCCAGGCGGGTGAATGGCCCCGTGGCCGTTCATGGCGCTGGCGCCACAGCTCGCGCAGGGCGAACCAGAGGAGCAGCACGCCGAAGCCCTGCTTCAGTGCGGCCCCCTCGAGCCAGGGCAGCAGGGCGTAGCCGAGCAGGGTGCCGGCGAGCATTGCGGGGAGGATGCCGCCCAGCAGCAGCGGCCCATCGGCCAGGTGCCGGTAGCGCCAGGCCAGGTAGCCGCTCATCAGCAGGTTCAGCGGCACCAGCACCGGCAGCAACTGGCCGATCGGCAGCAGCAGGGCGCCGAGGGACAGGGCCACCACCGTGCTGCCGAAGCCGGTGACGGCTTCCAGGCCATAGGCGAAGAGGATGAACAGGCCCAGCCAGAGCCAGGGATCGCCCGCCACCTCAGGCCAGGGCGCTGATGTCGGCGGGCTGTTCGCGCAGGTCACGGCGCAGCTCGTCGACATGCCGTTTCACGCTGCTGCGGTAGCTGTCCTTGTGCACGTAGTAGGCCATGCGCTCCAGTTCCAGGTAGGCGTAGCCGCCGTCCAGGCGCTGCCCGGCGCGCTCGGCCTTGAGGCGGCGGAAACGCTCGGCCGAGGCGCTGCCGGCCTGGCACTGGCGGATGAACAGCGCCACCAGCTCCGCCTGTTCGGCGCGGCCCTGCCAGCCGAGGCCGGAGGCTTCCACCATGCCCATCATGAACAGGTCGTCGTGCTCGGGATGGAAGATGTTCAGGTACAGCTGCGGCGCGCCGGCCCGCTCGGGCCAGTTCAGCTCCTCGCGGGCGATGAAGGGGTAATCCAGCTTGTAGCCGGTGGCCTGGAGGATCAGGTCGTAGTCTGCGCGGCTGCCATCGCAGAACACCGCCTGGCGGCCCTCGATGCTGGCCAGGTCCGGCCGCGCCTTGATGTCGCCATGGCCGAGGTGGTGCAGTACCAGGGAGTTCACCACCGGGTGGGATTCATAGAGGCGGTAGTCCGGGTCGGGCAGGCCGTAGTCGGAAGGCTTGCCGATCAGGGCGCGGATCAATGCGCCGTCGATGCGTTGCTTCAGTGCCCGCGGCAGTTTTACCGCGCCGCCGAAGGTGTCGATGGGGCGGCCGAGGAGGAACTTCGGCAGGAAGTAGTAGCCACGGCGTACCGAGATATCCACCGAGCGGGCGCGGTGCACGGCATCGACGGCGATGTCGCAGGCCGAGTTGCCGCAGCCGATCACCAGCACCCGCTTGCCCTCGAACAGGGCCGGGGAGCGGTAGTCGGCGGAGTGCAGCAGTTCGCCGTCGAAGCGGCCGGGCAGCTCCGGCTGGTTGGGCGCGTGCAGCGTGCCGTTGGCGATGAGCACGCCGTCCACCAGCCACTCGCGGCGTTCGCCATTGCGCTCGCTGGTGAGCTTCCAGCCCTTTTCCCGGCGCTCCAGGGACTCCACGCGGGTGCCGAACTGGTAGTGCGCGCGCAGGCCGAAGTGCTGGGCGTAATCACGGAAATAGCGGCGCATCTCGCTGTGGTGCGGGTAGGGCGCCACGTCGTCGGCCATGGGGAACTCGCTGAACTCGGTGGTGCGTTTGGAGGAGATCAGATGCGCGGACTCGTACATGGTGCTGTGGGGATTGTCGATGTCCCAGAGCCCGCCGACGTCCTCGTGCAGCTCGAAGCCGACGAAGGGGATTCCATGCTTCTGCAACTGGCGGGCCGCGCAAAGGCCCATGGGGCCGGCGCCGATGATGGCGTACATGAGTGGGATGCACCTCTTGGCTGTTATTCTTCTCGGGTTTTTTCGGGCAGCGCCTGGCGAGGCCTGCGGCATGCCCGGATTATGGCGAGGTGAGGGCACCTCGCTTCAATGGCAAACGGCGCCTTTGTGGCGTGCCCTTGGTGCGAAATGTCACGGGGCGGATTGGGGAGTGGTGATGCGCGAGGAGCGTTTGCTGGCAGAGGTGCATGACGAGTTCGGCGTCATCCGCGTGCTCGAGGTGGGTGACTACCGGTTTCTCGAATTCGGCGAGGCGGTGGAGCAGAGCTGCGTCTTCACGGCCGATCCCGCCTGGCTGGAGTACGACTACACCCGCGCCATGCTGCTGGGTGCGCTGTGCCACGAGTACCCGGAAAGCGCGCTGTTCCTCGGCCTGGGCGCCGGCACCCTGACCCAGGCGTGCATGAAGTTCCTGCCGCTGGACGACGTCGAGGTGGTGGAGTTGCGCCCGGACGTGCCGCGCCTGGCCATGGAATACCTCGGCCTCGACGACGACCCGCGCCTCACCGTGCGCATCGGCGATGCCCTGGAGCTGCTGGAAACCGCCGAGACCGCCGACCTGATCTTCGTCGACCTCTACACCGATACGGGCCCGGGCGTCGGCCACCTGGCCTGGCGCTTCCTTGAAAACTGCCAGAAGCGCCTGAATCCCGGTGGCTGGCTGGTGATCAACCAATGGGCCGGCAACGACGGCCGGCCGCTTGGCGCGGCGTTGCTGCGTGGGCTGTACCACCGGCATTACTGGGAGTGCCCGGTGAAGGAGGGCAACGTCATCCTTATCGTTCCCGCCGATCTCGAGCAGCAGCTCGACATCCGTACGCTCACCGCCCGTTGCGAGGCCCTGGCACCGCGCCTGGGCTACTCGCTGCAACCCCTGCTGGATGTGCTGCGCCCGGCGACCTGATCGCCCTGATCGTTGTCGACCGTCTTAGCGAAGCGCTCCAGCGCGTGGGCGGCTTCGTGGGGGCGTGTTTGCAGCAGGCAGTGCGGGGCCTCCAGCTGCAGGCACTGAAAGTCTCCTGAATAGTGTGCGATGAGCTGGGCGGCATCCGCCGGCACCAGCCGATCGGCTGTCGCCTGCAGATAAAGCAGCGGCACCTGGACCTGTTGCAGGTGCGCGGTGGCATCCACCTCCAGCACCGCCCGTAGCCGGGCCTGCAGGGTTGCCGATGACAGTGGAGCCAGGGCGTCGACCAGTGCCTGGCCCAGCGCTGGAGTGGCGAACCTGCCGAGCAGCAATTGGCTCAGCAGGGCTCGGGGCGCCAATCGGGGAGACACCAGCGGCAGCAGGCCGCTCAGCCAGGCCAGCTGTGGCCGTGGGTTGCGAATAAAGGTGCAGCAAAGCACCAGGCCCAGCAGCCCGGCGGGGCGCTCAGCTGCGAGGCTGACGGCAATGGGCCCGGAGAAGGATTCGCCGAGCAGAATGAACGGCCGGCCAGCGGGCAACTGCTGCCGGACACGTTCTATCAATGGCCCATAACCCAGTGGTTGTTCCGGCGGGTAGCGCACGACCTGGGTGTGCAGGTCGCCGCCCAGTGCCTGGATCAATGGAGCGAACAGCTCGCCGCTGCCGTCCATGCCCGGCAGCAGCACCAGCGTGATGCCCGGCAGCTTCAGCGCCCCTTGAACTCGCCCGGGCGGCGTTCGAGCATCGCCCGGACGCCTTCCTGGGCATCTTCGGAACCCAGCAGGCGCTTGGCGACCACGGACAGGTTGCGGGCGGCTGCTTCTTCGCCTTCGCTCACCGTCTGGCGCGCGGAGGCGAGGGTGGCCTGGATGCCGAGGGGCGCCTGGGCGGCCACCCGTTCGGCCAGCCAGAGTGCGCGGGGCATCAGTTCTTCACTGGCCAGCACCTCTTGCACCAGGCCCAGGCGGTAGGCCTCGTGGGCGTCGAATTCGTCACCGGTCAGCAGCCAGCGCATGGCATTGCCCCAGCCAGCGGCCTGGTGCAGGCGCAGGGTGGCACCGGCGAAGGGGAAGATCCCGCGTTGCACTTCCATCTGGGCGAAACGGGTGTTGCTGGCGCACAGGTTGATGTCGGCAGCCAGCATCAACTCGATGCCGATGGTGAAGCAGTAGCCCTGCACCGCCAGGATCAGCGGCTTGGACAGGCGCTTGCCGCCGAAGGTGCCCCAGGGGTCGACCGCGCCATCGGGCAACTGCCAGCCATTCCTGAAGGTTTCGGCGACATTGGCCAGGTCCAGCCCTGCGGTGAAGTGCTCGCCATGGGCGAACACCAGTGCGCAGCGCGCCTCGTCGTCACGCTCGTACTCGCCCAGCGCCGTGACCAGATCGTCGAGCATCGCCTGGTCGAAGGCGTTGCGCTTGGCGGTGCGGTCCAGTCCGAGCAGCAGGACGTGGCCGCGTTTCTCACGGCTTACGCGGCCAGGGGTGGCTTGGGTCATGGGGTGGGTCCTTTGGCGTGGGAGGGGCGGGGGCATGGAGGATATAGCCGGAGCGCCGGCCCTTGTCCACGGGGGAATGACCGTCCGGCGGCGTTGATGACGAACGTGTGAAAAACCCGCACGGCGGTCAGCTTTTTCCGGTATGATTCGCGCCGGCCTTAACTGGCCCCGTTCAGGAACTGCATTTTTCGAGGCATTCGCCTTCGGCTGCACCGTCCGCTACGCGGACTACCCTTGACGTTACATCCATATCAATAAGCAACTCGCAAATTCTCTCCCAGGCTGCCAGGGTGACCCACAAGGTCTTTCGGCATATGCAGCTCTGGGATTTGGGTCTTTGCGGATGCACATGAGGCAGACCCATGACCCAGGATATCGGCGGATTCGCCGCGCTCGGACTTCATCCCAATGTTCTCTCCGCCATCACGGCAGTGGGCTATGAAGAGCCATCCCCCATCCAGGCCCAGTCGATTCCGGTGATCCTCGCCGGCCACGACATGATTGGCCAGGCCCAGACCGGTACCGGCAAGACCGCAGCCTTCGCGCTGCCCATCCTTTCCCGTATCGATCCGGCCAAACGTGAGCCGCAGGCGCTGATCCTGGCACCGACCCGCGAGCTCGCACTGCAAGTCGCCACCGCTTTCGAAACCTACGCCAAGCAGATGCCCGGCCTGAGTGTGGTCGCCGTATACGGCGGCGCGCCCATGGGTCCGCAGCTCAAGGCCCTGCGCCAGGGCGCCCAGGTCATCGTGGCCACCCCCGGCCGCCTGTGCGACCACCTGCGTCGTGACGACCAGATGCTCACCACCGTGCAGCAGCTGGTCCTGGACGAAGCGGACGAAATGCTCAAGCTCGGCTTCATGGACGACCTGGAAGTGATCTTCCAGGCCCTGCCGGAAAGCCGTCAGAGCGTGCTGTTCTCCGCCACCCTGCCGCCGTCGATCCGTTCGATCGCCGAGCGTCACCTGAAAGAGCCGCAGCACGTCAAGATCGCCGCCAAAACCCAGACCGTGGCCCGCATCGAGCAGGCTCACCTGATGGTCCACGCCGACCAGAAGGTCGGTGCCGTGCTGCGCCTGCTGGAAGTCGAGGAATTCGACGCCCTGATCGCCTTCGTGCGCACCAAGCAGGCCACCCTGGACCTGGCCTCCGCCCTGGAAGCCAAGGGCTATAAGGCTGCCGCGCTGAACGGCGACATCGCCCAGAACCAGCGTGAGCGCGTGATCGAGTCCCTCAAGGACGGTCGCCTGGACATCGTCGTCGCCACCGACGTCGCTGCCCGTGGTATCGACGTACCGCGCATCACCCACGTACTGAACGTGGACATGCCGTACGACCCCGAGTCCTACGTGCACCGTATCGGCCGTACCGGTCGTGCCGGTCGCGAAGGCCGTGCCCTGCTGCTGGTTACCCCGCGCGAGCGCCGCATGCTGCAGGTGATCGAGCGCGTGACCAACCAGAAGGTCGCCGAAGTACGCCTGCCCAACGCCCAGCAAGTGCTGGACGCGCGCATCAAGAAGCTGACCACCGGCCTCGCGCCCCTGGTGGCCGATGCCGAAGCCACCCATGGTGAGCTGCTGGATCGCCTGATCGCCGACATCGGTTGCAGCCCGCGTGCCCTGGCCGCAGCCCTGCTGCGCAAGGCCACCAATGGCCAGGCGCTGAACCTCGCCGACGTCGAGCGCGAGCAGCCGCTGGTGCCGAGCGCCTCGCAGCCGCGTGAGCGTCGCGAGCGTGATGGCGAGCGTTCCTCGGGTGAGCGTGGCGAGTACCGCGAGCGTCGTGCTCCGCTGCCGCTGACCGAAGGCCGCGTGCGTTGCCGCACCGCGCTGGGGACCCGCGACGGCATCGCCGCGAAGAACCTGCTCGGCGCCATCCTCAACGAGGGTGGCCTGGCACGTGACGCCATCGGTCGCATCCAGATCCGCGAGACCTTCAGCCTGATCGAGCTGCCGGAAGACGGCCTGGATCGCCTGCTGGGCAAACTCAAGGACACCCGCGTCGCGGGCAAGTCCCTGAAGCTGCGCCGCTACCGCGAAGACTGATCAGCGCCTGACGAAAAAGCCCCGCAATAGCGGGGCTTTTTTATGGGCGGTGGTTAAGTGGTTGGCGCTTCTGTAGGGGCGAATTCATTAGCTCTCTACCACCTCCACCGCATGGGTTTCGCTTCGCTCTACACCATCCTACGAAAGCCGCCACCACGTACTGGGTTGGTGCGTATATCAATGTGAGGATTCGAGCGAAGAAAGTTGGAGCAGCCGCCAAACGCCCCTTCCCAGGAGGCCGAGCGAATCGTCGTGTAAGGGGGTGAGCGACATGGATGTCGCGAGAGCGATGTCGGGCCAGGGATGGCCCGTCAGCGCGTGCCCCTGGAACGATGATGGAGCGAGGGGAGTCTGGCGAAGCCAGACCTGTATGGAGGGGCAAGTTTTTTGGTTCCTTTTCAACGATTGGAAAAGGGACTCGTCCGGGTGGGCGAAACCAGAAGCACCAGCAAAACTCGGCAATCAGCTGGGCTTAGATCCTCTGGCAACACTTAACGCAGACAGAGCCAATACATTCGCCCAAGGCTGCAGGGCAGCCCGGGGCCTCAACCGAACCTATAGATATCCATCCCCAGCGCGCCGAGGGTGAAGCCGCTGTGCTCCACCTTGAAATCCCCGCCGGCGCCCCGGGCGAAATACAGCGGCAGCAGGTGTTCGTCGCTGGGGTGGCTGCGGCGGGCGTGGGGGGCCTGGGTGCGGTAGTCGTGCAGGGCATGCTCGTCGCCGGCCTCCAGGCGCTCCACCATCCAGTCGCGGAATTCCAGGGCCCAGGGCGTGATCACCTCCGGCCCGGCGCGCCAGTTCAGCTCGCCGAGGTTGTGGGTGATGCTGCCGGAACCGATCAGCAGCACGCCGCGTTCGCGCAGGGCGGCCAGGGCGTGGCCGATCCGGGTCTGGAAGGCGGGGCCGAGGCGGCTGGGCAGGGACAGTTGCAGCACCGGGATATCGGCTTCGGGGTACATCAGCGTCAATGGCACCCACACGCCGTGATCCATGGGCCGCTGTGGGTCGATGGCGGCCTCCAGGCCGTTGTCGCGCAGCAGTTGCTGCACCTCCCTGGCCAGCTCCGGGGCGCCATGGGCGGGGTACTGCACCGCATGCAGTTCGGGCGGGAAGCCGTAGAAGTCGTGCCAGGTTTCCAGCTGCGTGCCGCCGCTGATCGCCAGGTGTTCGCTTTCCCAGTGGGCGGACACCACCAGGATCGTCTCCGGGCGCGGCAGTTCACGGACCAGCCGCGCGAGGGCGGTGCCGCTGGCGCCGGGTTCGAGGGCGAGCATCGGGGAACCATGGGAGATGAAAAGACTGGGTAGCATTGGGCACTTCCTCCGTTAGGATGAGCGCCATATTCGGGGCTGGATGTATCGACATCCAGCATAAATTCTTGAGCGTTCCTATCGAATCGGCAGGTGGATTGTGCACGAGAGTTTCTGGCAGGACAGATGGGCCAACGACCAGATCGGATTTCATCTGGATGAGGTCAACCCTTACCTGCAGCAGTATTGGTCGTCGCTTGGCCTGGCCCAGGGCTCGCGGGTGCTGGTGCCGCTGTGCGGCAAGAGCCTGGATCTGGTCTGGCTGGCTGCCCAGGGCCATCGGGTGCTGGGCGTGGAGCTGGCAGAGAAGGCGGTGACGGACTTTTTCGAAGAGCAGGGCCTGGCCCCTGAGGTGAGCGAGGAGGGTGCCTTGCGCCGTTACCGCGCGGGCGGCATCGACATCCTCCAGGGGGACTTCTTCGCCCTGGATGCGCAGGAGGTCGCGGACTGTGGCGGGCTCTACGACCGCGCCGCGCTCATCGCCCTGCCGCCGGAGATGCGCGAGCGCTATGTGGCGCACCTCGCGGCGATACTCCCGGCCCATTGCGAGGGGCTGGCGGTGACCCTGGAGTACGACCAGCAGCGCCTGGACGGCCCGCCGTTCTCGGTGCCGGAAGCAGAGGTGCGCCAGCGCTTCGAGCCCCTCTGGGGCGTGGAGTTGCTGGAGCGCCAGGACGTGCTGGAGAAGAACTGGAAGTTCGCCTCCCGTGGCCTGGACGAACTGTTCGAGCCGGTGTTCCGCTTGCACCGGTCCTAGTGGTTTATTGCGGGCATGAAAAAGGCGGCCGATCGGCCGCCTTTTTCGTTTGCCGTGTATCAACCGCGGCGGCGGAGGGCCTCGATGCGGTCTTCCAGGGGCGGGTGGCTCATCAGCAGGCCGGCGAGGCCGTTCTTCAGGCCGCCGTTGATGCCGAAGGCGGTGAGGCTGTCGGGCATCTGCACCGGCACGCCCTGTTCGGCACGCAGGCGCTGCAGGGCGCCGATCATGGCATTGGTGCCGGCCAGCTGGGCGCCAGCTTCGTCGGCTCGGTATTCGCGTTTACGCGAGAACCACATGACGATGATGCTGGCGAGGATGCCCAGGACCAGTTCGGCGAAGATGGTGGCGACGAAGTAGCCGATGCCGTGGCCTTCCTCGTTCTTCAGGATCACCTTGTCGACGAAGTTGCCGAAGATGCGCGCGAAGAACATCACGAAGGTGTTCACCACGCCCTGGACCAGCGCCAGGGTGACCATGTCGCCGTTGGCCACGTGGCCGATCTCGTGGGCCAGCACGGCCTTCACTTCATCGGGCGAGAAGCGCTCCAGCAGGCCCTGGCTCACGGCGACCAGTGCGTCGTTGCGGTTCCAGCCGGTGGCGAAGGCGTTGGCCTCGTAGGCGGGGAAGATGCCGACTTCCGGCATCTTGATCCCGGCTTCGCGGGACAGTTGCTCCACGGTCTGCAGCAGCCACTGTTCGTGGCGGGTGCGGGGTTGGGTGATGATTTCGGTGCCGGTGCTCATCTTCGCCATCCACTTGGAGATGAACAGCGAGACCAGGGAGCCGGCGAAACCGAACACGGCACAGAACACCAGCAGGCTGCCGTAATTCTGGCCGGTGAAGCGGTCTACGCCCAGCAGCTTGAGGGTGATGCTGGCGATCACCAGGACTGCAAGGTTGGTGGCCACGAACAACAGGATGCGCATCATGGTTAAAGCGGTCTCCTCAGGGAAAGACGGTGTAATGCGGGGTTATATAAGGTGCGCCAGAGGCCTATTCAACCTGGGCTCTATTTCAAACTGTGTCGCCTGCGGCATTGCCGGCTCCGGCGAAGAGCAGCCGGGTGAGGCGGGCGGTGCGTTCGCTGTTGCGGCTGGCCAGCGCTTCGCGCAGCTGGTGGGCGAGGGTTGAGTGAACCCGGCGCACGCTGGGCGGCAGTTCGTCGTCGCTGCGCACGACGTGGGGCAGGGCGCGGGACAGGCGCAGGAAGCCTTTTTCGCTGAGTACGGCCTGGTCCAGCGCCTCGTAGCGAATGGCGCTTTCGTAGCGGATGTAGCCTTCCTCGGCCAGCCAGATCAGGGCCCCCAGGCAGCTCTGGTGGCGTTTGCTGGGCAGGCCGAACTCGTCCGGTTCCTCGTGGCCGATCAGGTCCTCGATATAGAGGGCGACCTTGCGCGGGAAGGCCTGGTAGAGCATCAGCATGCCGGCCGCGCAGTCCTTGTAGAAGTCGTCGATCTGCAGGTCCATGGTCACAGCGCCCTGGCGATCAGCGAGGTGGGCAGCAGCGGCAGCAGGCGGCCGATCAGGGCCCAGGGCCAGCCGGGCACATAGGCGCTGCGCGTGCGTTTCTCGATGTGTCGGGCGATCAGTGCGGCGCCTCGCTCGACGTCGATGAGGAAGGGCCGGGGCCCGGCATCCTGGTTGATCGGCGTGTCGATGTAGCCGGGCAGCAGCAGGGTGGTGGCGATGGGGCTGCGGTGCAGTTCCAGCTCCAGGGATTCCATGTAGCTGATCAGCCCGGCCTTGCTCGCCGAATAGCCCGCAGTGGCGGGCAGGCCGCGCTTGCCGGCGACCGAGGCGATGGCGACCAGATGGCCGTGGCCCTGCTCGCGGAACACTTCGGTGGCGGCGTCGAGGCAGGCGATGGCGCCGAGCAGGTTGGTTTCCAGGGTCTGCCGGTAGCGTTCGAAGCGGCCGCTGCCGGCCTTGCCCGCGAGGCCCATGCCGGCGTTGGCAATCAGGCCGTCGAGGCCGCCCAGGGCGTTCTGCGCCAGGCCTACGGCGTCCTTGCAGGCGGCGTAGTCGGTGACGTCCAGCGGCAGCACGGCGATGGTGCGACCGTACTGGCTGCGCAGTTCCTCGGCCAGTTGCTGCAGGGTTTCCTCGCGCCGCGCGGCGAGGGCGAGGTCATATCCCTGGCTGGCGAGGCGCCGGGCCAGGGCCATGCCGATGCCGGAGCTGGCACCGGTGAGCAGGTAGCGTCTGGCCTGGCCCATGCTGGCGTTCCTTACTGGCGATAGGATTTGAGGAAGTTGCCGATGCGGCCGATTGCCTGTTCCAGGTCATCGACGCGGGGCAGGGTGACCACGCGGAAGTGATCCGGCCAGGGCCAGTTGAAGGCGGTGCCCTGGACGATCAGCAGCTTCTCGGAGAGCAGCAGGTCGAGGACGAACTTCTCGTCGTTGACGATGGGGCAGACCTTCGGGTCGATACGCGGGAAGGCGTAGAGCGCGCCCATGGGCTTGACGCAGCTGACGCCGGGAATGTCGTTGAGCAGCTCCCAGGTGCGGTTGCGTTGCTCCAGCAGGCGGCCGTTGGGCAGGACCAGGTCGTTGATGCTCTGGTAGCCGCCGAGGGCGGTCTGGATGGCGTGCTGGCTCGGCACATTGGCGCACAGGCGCATGTTGGCGAGGATGTCGATGCCTTCGATATAGCTCTGCGCACGCTGCTTGGGCCCGGAGATGGCGACCCAGCCGGAGCGGAAGCCGGCCACGCGGTAGGACTTGGACAGGCCGTTGAAGGTCAGGCAGAGCACGTCCGGCGCCAGGGAGGCGGTGGAGATGTGCACGGCTTCGTCGTAGAGGATCTTGTCGTAGATCTCGTCGGAGAAGAGCACCAGGTTGTGCTGGCGAGCCAGCTCGACCATCCCTTCCAGCAGCTCCTTGGAGTACACGGCGCCGGTGGGGTTGTTGGGGTTGATGATCACCATGGCCTTGGTGTTCGGGGTGATCTTGGCCTTGATGTCTTCGAGGTCGGGGAACCAGTCGGCCTGCTCGTCGCACAGGTAGTGCACCGGCTTGCCGCCGGCCAGGCTCACGGCGGCGGTCCACAGCGGGTAGTCGGGGGCCGGGATCAGCACCTCGTCACCGTTGTTGAGCAGCGCCTGCATGCACATCACGATCAGCTCGGACACGCCGTTGCCGAGGTAGATGTCCTCGATGCCGATGCCTTCCACCTGCTTCTGCTGGTAGTACTGCATCACCGCCTTGCGCGCGCTGAACAGGCCCTTGGAGTCGCTGTAGCCCTGGGCGGTGGGCAGGTTGCGGATCACGTCCTGGAGGATTTCCTCCGGGGCTTCGAAACCGAACGGCGCCGGGTTGCCGATGTTCAGCTTGAGGATGCGATGGCCTTCCTCTTCCAGGCGTTTGGCGTGCTTGAGCACGGGCCCGCGGATGTCGTAGCAGACGTTGGCGAGCTTGTTCGATTTGCTGACCTGCATGGTTGTTCGTGTCCCGATCTGAGGAAACTGCGCCTTGGCAGCCTGTAACGCCGCTGCCAGACTGGCGTCTAAAGCCACGCATGATACGTGCGGCCCGATGACCGGAAAAGGTACTGGTCGGGCTTTTTTCCGTAGCCGAGGTGACCCATGGAAAAGCTGGACAAACCCCTAGAATCCTGGCGTGAAGAGCTGAGCGAAGCGCAGTTCCACGTCTGTCGCCTGGGGGGTACCGAACGCCCCTTCACTGGTGAATACAACGGCACCAAGACGCCGGGTATCTACCACTGCTCGTGCTGTGGCGCGGCGCTGTTCGACTCAGATGCCAAGTACGACTCCGGCAGCGGCTGGCCGAGCTACTTCCAGCCGGTGGATGACGTCTCGGTCGCCGAGAAGGAAGATTTCAGCCACGGCATGCACCGTATCGAGGTGCGTTGCGCCCGCTGCGACGCTCACCTCGGCCACGTGTTTCCGGATGGCCCGCGCCCGACCGGGCTGCGCTACTGCATCAACTCGGTATCGCTGAAGCTGGTGCCGCGCGAAGCCTGATCCATAAGGCCCGCTAATGAGCGGGTCTTTTTTACGGCAATTAAATTGCGTGCAATTTAATTGCAAGCTATCTTCCTGCCGTCATTCCTTCCTCCAGGTGAAAGTCCATGAGCAGCAAGCTTTTCGATATCCCCGTCACCACCATCAAGGGCGAGCAGAAGACCCTCGCCGATTTCGGCGGCAAGGCCGTGCTGGTGGTCAATACCGCGAGCAAGTGCGGCTTCACCCCGCAGTACAAGGGGCTGGAGAGCATCTGGCAGCAATACAAGGACAAGGGGCTGGTGGTGCTTGGCTTCCCCTGCAACCAGTTCGGCAAGCAGGAGCCGGGTGACGAGGGCGCCATCTCCGAGTTCTGCGAATTGAACTTCGGTGTCAGCTTCCCCCTGTTCAAGAAGATCGACGTCAACGGTTCCGACGCCCATCCGCTCTACGTCGAGCTGAAGAGCCGCGCGCCGGGCCTGCTGGGCAGCAAGGGCATCAAGTGGAACTTCACCAAGTTCCTGATCGATGGCGAAGGCCGCGAGGTGAAGCGTTTCGCGCCGACCACCAAGCCGGAAGACCTGGCCACCGAGATCGAAGCGCTGCTGAAATGACCTTGCCAGCCCTGCCCGACGCCGACCTGCTGCTGGACAACCAGCTGTGCTTCAAGCTGTACGCCGCGTCGCGCGCAGTGATCCGGGGCTACCGGCCGATGCTGGAGCAGCTCGGCCTGACCTACCCGCAGTACCTGGTCATGCTGGTGCTCTGGGAGTGGCATGCCGCGCCGCCCGAGCAACCCACGGTCAAGGCCCTGGGGGAGCGCCTGATGCTGGATTCCGGCACCCTCACACCGCTGCTCAAGCGCCTGGAGCAGCTCGGCCATGTGCAGCGCCGTCGGGCGGCCCATGACGAGCGCGAAGTGCACCTGGCGCTGAGTCCGGTGGGTGTCGCTTTGCGTGAACAGGTGTCGGCACTGCGCACCGAACTGCTGTGCAGCAATGGCCTGGATCTCAATGAGATGGTGGAGCTGCGCGGTCGCCTGGCCGAGCTGCTCGGCCGCTTCACTGGGCTGGCTGGGTAGTCGGCAGCCAGTTGTCCAGCAGGGCGACCAGCTCTTCACGGCGGAAGGGCTTGGCCAGGTAGTCGTCCATGCCGGCAGCGCGGCAGCGTTCGCGTTCGTCCGGCAGGGCGTTGGCGGTCAGGGCCACCACGGGCAGGCCCGGCCAGTTGCCGCTCTGGCGGATGCGCCGGGTGGCTTCATAGCCATCCATGATCGGCATGTTGCAGTCCATCAGCACCAGGTCCACCGGGTGTTCCGCGAGCATCTGCAGCGCCTCCCCGCCATGGGCGGCGACCAGCACCTCGCAGCCCAGCTTGCCGAGCATGCCCTTGGCCACCAGTTGGTTCACCGCATTGTCTTCCACCAGCAGCACCCGTGCCGAGCGCGCCAGCCGTTGCTTGGGCGTTGGGCTGGGCGCCGGTTCGTCCGGCAGTTGCTGCAGGCTGCGCCGCAGTGCCTGGTAGAGCGCCGAGCGCGCCAATGGCCGCGCCAGTTGCTGCAGCGGCGCCAGGGGCGTGGCCTGTTCGGCCTGGATGAAGTTGCCGTAGCCGGTGATCAGCAGGATCGGCGCCGCGCTCTCGTCGCGCAGGCGCTGCAGCTGTTCCGGCGAGTCGGTGATGATCTGTTCGAACGCCTGGCCCGCCAGCTTGAAGTCGCTATCGCAGCGTTGGTAATTGATGCCCCAGGACGGCAGCCAGGTTTTCAGCAGCTCCGCCAGGCCGCTACCGGCGGCGCACAGCGCGATGACGCGCCCCTGCAGGGCCGGCGCCGGCTTGGCGTCGGTGTGGCTGGCCAGGGGCAGTTCGGCGCTGAACAGGCTGCCGATGCCTTCTTCGGAACGCACTTGCAGCTTGCCGTCCATGGCTTCGCAAAGCCGGCGGGTGAGGGCGAGGCCGAGGCCCGTGCCGCCGAACTGCCGGGTGATGCCGGCGCCGGCCTGGGCGAAGGGCTGGAACAGCTTGGGCATGGCGTCGCTGGAGATGCCGATGCCGGTGTCGCGAACGCCGATCAGCACACCCTCGGCGGTGGGGGTGACGCGCAGGTCGACGCGGCCGAAGCGGGTGAACTTGAGGGCGTTGGACAGCAGGTTGCTGACGATCTGCCGCACGCGGGTCGGGTCGCCGACCACCAGGGCCGGCAGGCGCGGGTCGATCAGGCAGCTCAGCTCCACGCCCGGGGCGGCGTTCTGCGACAGCAGGCTGGCGGTGTCTTCCACCAGCACGCCGAGGTCGAAGGGGATGGCTTCCAGCTCCAGCTGGCCGGCCTCGAATTTGGACAGGTCGAGGATGTCGTTGAGCAGCTCCACCAGCACGTTGCCGGAGTCGTGGGCGATGGTGAGCTGCTGGCGTTGCTCGGCGTTCAGCGGGCTGTCCAGGGTCAGGGCGAGCATGCCCAGCAGGCCGTTGAGCGGGGTGCGGATCTCGTGGCTCATGTTGGCCAGGAAGGCGGCACGGGCCTGGGCCGTTTCCATGGCGTGGGTGCGGGCCATGTCCAGTTCCTGGTTGGACTGGCTGAGGCGGCTGTTGGTGGCCTTCAGTTCGGCCGTGCGTGCCGAGACGATGTTCTCCAGCTCCGCCAGGTACTGGGTCAGCCTGTCCTCGGCGTCGCGGCGTTGCTCCATCTCGGCGAAGAGGTTCGCCAGTTGGCGGTTGATCACGTCCACCAGCACGCCGATCTCGTCCTGCTCGTGGCCGGGGGGGCAGGGCAGGCGGTTGTCCACCGGGCTGCGCGAGTCGCCTTCGCTGAGGGCGCGGATCAGCCCCACCAGCGGCTTGGTAAGCATGCTGTAGAAGAGCACCAGGAGGATCAGCGACAGCAGCAGGCTGCGCACGAACCCGGAGATCAGGGTGAGCATGGAGCGCCGCAGGAAGTGGTTGCCGAAGGCGAAGGTGTCCACTTCCAGGCGCAGCAGGCCCAGGGTTTCCGCGGGGGCGTGGGCGATGTAGAGCGGGTCCTGGAAATCCCGGCGCTCACCGAAGAGGAAGTCGCTGAAGATGCGGTAGTCGCTCTCGGTGCGAGGGCGGCTGACGCTGGCGAGCACGGTGCCGCTGTTGTCGATGATCTCGGCGCGGATCACCGCCGGCGAACGCAGCAGCCCCAGCACCAGTTCCTGGGCCAGTTCGGCGTCGATGTTGTAGGCGATGCGGGCGGCGGGGTTGTGGCTGATTTCCAGCAGCGCATTGATCTCGCGCTCCAGCGAGGCGTTCTCGCTGGCGTAGTCGATGCCGACCTGAATGATGCTGAGAAGGGTCCCGAGTACGAACGCCACCAGCACGGTGATGCTGGCCTGCTTGAACGACAGGCGTTGGGTCAGCGGGATATCCATGGGCGTGAAGATTTGGCCTTGTTCCGTGGGCTTGCCAAGCATAGCCTATCCCACCTGCTGACAGCCCGGCTCTCCGAGCTGAACCAAGGAGTTTATTGTGGATTCCCGTTTGAACGACTTCCTGGAGCGCGCCGATGCCGTTCTCGCGCGCCTCGATCCCCTGCTGCCGGCGCTGCGCCCGGCCATTGACTGGCAGGACTGCATCGCCGCCCGCTGGCACCGCGAAGGGCGCGGCGGTTACCTGCAGCCGCTGCAGGTGAGCCTGGATCTCAACCTCACCGACCTGATCGGCGTCGATGCCCAGCGCGAGCAGCTGGCGCGCAACACCCGCCAGTTCGTCGATGGCCTGCCGGCCAACCATGCATTGCTCTGGGGCGCCCGTGGCACCGGTAAATCGTCCCTGGTGCGTGCGCTGCTGGCTGAGCACGCCGGTGCCGGCCTGCGCCTGATCGAGATCGAGCGCGACCACCTCGCCGACCTGCCGCGCGTGGTGGAGCAGGTGGCCAAGCTGCCGCAGCGTTTCGTGATGTTCTGTGACGACCTCTCCTTCGAAGCCGGTGAAGGCGATTACCGCGTACTCAAGAGCGTGCTCGACGGCTCGCTGGAGCGCGCGCCAGACAACGTGCTGCTCTACGCCACCTCCAACCGCCGTCACCTGGTGCCGGAGAAGGAAAGCGACAACGAGCACTGGCAGATGGTCGACGGCGAGCTGCACCCCAATGAGGCGGTGGAAGACAAGATCGCCCTGTCCGATCGCTTCGGCCTCTGGTTGTCCTTCTACCCCTTCACCCAGGAGCACTTCCTCGCCGTGGTACGCCACTGGATCGAGACCCTGGCGCCCCGTGACCTGGCCTGGGAATGGAATGAAGAGTTGGAAAAAGCGGCCATCCGCTGGGCCCTCGGGCGTGGCAACCGCAATGGCCGCTGTGCCTATCAATTCGCCCGCCAATGGGTTGGCCGGGCGCTGCTGGAGACTTCCCGATGATCGACCTGCAACAGGCCGGTGCCGGCCTCGAGGGCTACGCCCTGCTGGCCGCCCAGCTGGAGTCGTTGCTCGCCGACGAGCGCGACTTCATCGCCAATGCCTCGCAATTCTCGGCCTTCCTCTATAACGAACTGCCGGAACTGAACTGGGCGGGCTTCTACCTGAACAAGCAGGAGCAGCTGGTGCTCGGCCCCTTCCAGGGCAAGGTCGCCTGCGTGCGCATTCCGTTCAGTCGGGGTGTGTGTGGCGCCGCCGCGCGCACCCGCGAGACCCAGCGCGTGGAGGATGTGCACGCCTTCCCCGGGCATATCGCCTGCGACAGCGCGTCCAACAGCGAACTGGTGGTGCCCCTGGTGAAGGACGGTGCGCTGATCGGCGTGCTCGACCTCGACAGCCCGAGCGTCGGCCGCTTCAGTGAGGCGGACCAGGCCGGTATCGAGAACCTGGCGGCGATCTTCCTGCGCCTGACCGACTGCTGATCGGTCGCGCCATGAAAAAGCCCGGCAAATGCCGGGCTTTTTCGTTTCTGCGGGGGAGGGCGGTCAGGCCGCGCCGCTGAGCTTGGCCAGGGTCCGTTGCTCGCCGGGCAGTACCGTCTGCACCGACTCCCGCGCGCGGATACGCTGGTAGTGGGCGGCCAGGGCCGGCCAGCGGCCGCTGTCCAGCAGCTCGGTGCCGTGCTCCATGTTGATCAGTTGGCAGCACAGCGCCAGATCCGCCAGGGTCAGCTCGCCGCCGACGAAGTATTCGGCATCGCCCAGGGTCTTTTCCAGGTAGTTGAAGTGCTGGGGCAGCTTGTCCTGCAGCGCCGCTTGTACGGCTGCTTCGTCACAGGGCTGGCCCATGGTCGGCTTCAGCGCACGGTTGCGGAACACGCAGAAGGTGGTCAGCGGTGCCAGCTCGTAGTCGGCGTACTTCTCCAGCCAGCGCACCCGGGCGCGTTGCTGGGCGTCGCGGCCATAGAGCGGGGCCAGTTCGGGGTGCTTTTCTTCCAGGTACTGGCAGATGACGCTGGAGTCGGCGAGGGTGAAGTCGCCGTCGCGCATCGCCGGGATGCGTCCCAGCGGGTTCAGTTCCCGGTACCAGGCGGGCTGGCCGAAGGGCGTGATGATTTCCAGCTGGTAATCGATGCCCTTTTCCAGGAGGAACAAGCGCACCTTGCGCACGAAGGGGGAGAGCGGGGCGCCGTAGAGGGTAATGCTCATCGTGGGTGTCCTTGTCTGAGCGGGGCCGGGCTGTCAGTCGTAGATGTTCTTCTTCTTCCAGGTGTCTTCGTCATCCAGGGATTTCAGGGCATCCCCGAGCTCGCTCGGCTCATCGGCGGCCGGCGGCTTGTCCAGGGCCAGGGCGTCGGCGCGGGCCAACTGGTTCTGCAACTGCTGCAGCTGGTTCTGGTAGCGGGCGGGCTCCGGCTGCTTCTGCAGGTACTGCACGCCGCGCTCGAAGGCCAGGCGGGCCTGGCGCGGCTGGCCTTCCTGCAGGGCCTGCAGGCCGAGGTTGGTGAAGAACTCGATATGCAGTTGCACCAGCATGCCGCGGATCTCGTTGACCCAGCGCTTGGCATCGTTGACGGGCATGAAGCCGTCCTTGGCCGAGCGGGTCAGTTGGCCGTGCAGGGATTCCAGCTGGAAGCGGATTTCCTTGGCCTGGGCTTCGTTGCTGATCTTCAGCGGCGCGTTGCGGATCGGCATCCCTTCGCCCAGGGCCACCAGGCCACGCAGTTCCTCGGCCTGGACCTTGAGCTGGGCGTTGCCCTTGTCCAGCGGCAGCAGGCGCTCGCAGAAGAGCAATTGCAGGCGGGTGAGCTGCAGCTTCAGCGCGGGGGTCATGAACTGGCCGGGCAGGCTTTCGGAGAGGATGCTGGTGCGGCGCAACCTGTCGATGAGGTCGGCGCGCAGCCGGGCTTTCTCCAGCTTGCTGTTCTCCACCATATGGTTGGCGTAGCCGATGATCAGCAGTACCGCTATGCCGGCTATTACCATCAGGGTGATCACGAGTGGCGACATCTTTATACAGCTCCCGTGTGCGTTTTCTGCGGGAGTGTAGAGGGTTGGCCACCCTGCTGATAGCTCCGTGTCAGTTTTTGCCCTGAACTCGTTGATTTTAAAAGTTTTTTGTCGAAGGGTTGACGGGTGCCCAAACGCTCCCTAGAATGCGCGCCACTTCGACGCGAAGCCTGAGGGCAAAAGCGACGAAGGCCGGAAGAAAGCGTCAAAGCTGTTGTAAGCTCCGGGCCGCGTCCCCTTCGTCTAGTGGCCTAGGACACCGCCCTTTCACGGCGGTAACAGGGGTTCGAGTCCCCTAGGGGACGCCATTTTCTGGCTGTACGTTGTAGTTGTATTGCGGGAATAGCTCAGTTGGTAGAGCACGACCTTGCCAAGGTCGGGGTCGCGAGTTCGAGTCTCGTTTCCCGCTCCAGATTTTCAAGCAATGCTTGTTAGTGTTGTTTGTCCCCTTCGTCTAGTGGCCTAGGACACCGCCCTTTCACGGCGGTAACAGGGGT
>NZ_JAOTQU010000025.1:0-114664 GCF_025685765.1 Pseudomonas sp. PDM13
CAGTGCGGCCCGAAGGGCGAGCGTAGCGAGTAACGGCGATGGAGTGAGGGAACCCCGGCGAAGCCGGGGCCGGATGATGGGGCAAGCCCTTTTGGTTCCTTTTCTGGCGACTGAGAAAAGGGACTCGCCCGGGTGGGCGAAACCAGAAGCACCAACAAAACTCGGCAATCAGCTGGGCTCAATTCTTCTAGCAACACTTAACGCAGATAGAGCCAATCCATTTCCGTAGGTCGGGTGAAACCCGACGCCCATGCACGCGCCACACGCGGGTTTCACTCGCCCTACCCATGCCGCCCATTGCTGCCCCGTTGCGGGTCCGCTGTTGCGCCTCCAGCAGCCCCCGTGCAAGGGCCGCAACACCGCCCCAAAACAAGCCATAACCCATTGATTCAACTGGATTTTAAATAAACGAAAAACCACGCAACCCCTGGCACAACCGTTGCTCTGGAGGAACGGAGAAAGAGGCGCAGGAAGGGAAAACCCATAAGCGCCCGGGAAACGAGAAACGCCAATACGTCCTTCCTGAACAGGGGTAAACCAGATGTACCGTCCTTCCCTTCTGGCCAGCGCCATCGCCCTGGCCACCAGCAGCCTTGCACTTCCCGGCCTCGCCGCAGAATCCGCCACAAAACCCACCGCCAACGGCGAACGCCTGGACACAGTGGTGGTGGTCGGCACCCGCCGCAGCGACCTCACCGCACTGGAAAGCGCCGCACCGGTGGATGTGCTCAGCGGCGAACAATTGCAGGAGACCGGCGCCCAGGACCTTTCCGGCGCCCTCACCGCGCTGTCGCCGTCCTTCAGCTTCCCGCAGGCGCCCCAGGGTGCCTTCTCCGGCTCCATCGCCCAGGGCGCCTCGCTGCGCGGGCTGGCCTCCGACCAGGTGCTGGTGCTGGTCAATGGCAAGCGTCGCCACACCAGCGCCAACGTTACCCGCCAGGGCCTGGTCAACGGCCGTGGCGCGGCGGCAGTGGACCTCAGCCTGATCCCCCTGGCGGCCATCCAGCGCGTGGAAATCCTCCGCGACGGCGCCGCCGCCCAGTACGGCTCGGACGCCATCGCCGGGGTGATCAACATCGTGCTCAAGGAGAAGGACGACGGCGGCAACATCGGTTACCGCTTCGGCGGCTACGACAAGGGCGACGGCCTGCAGCGCAAGCTCAGTGGCTGGAAGGGCTTCGCCCTGCCCAACGACGGCTTCGTCACCCTCGCCTTCGACGCCGGCAGCCAGGACCCGGCCAGCGACACCAACCCGGACAACCGCCTGTTCTACCCCGGCTCCACCAGCATCAATACGCCCCTGGAGCAGAACAACCCCAACCGCACCTGGCGCTGGGGCTCGGGCAACGTCTCCGACCAGTACAACTTCACCCTCAACAGCGAGATCGGCCTGGGCCAGGGCCTGACCGCCTACGGCTTCGCCAGCTACGCCCACAAGAACACCGACGCGGAAAGCTTCTTCGATCCGCCCACCGCCCTGCGCAACAACTACGGCAGCGTGGCCCTGGCGCGCTTCCCCGATGGGCGCATCCCCATCACCCGCTACACCCTGGAGGACTACGCGGCGACCGGCGGCCTGCGCTACGAGGACGAGGTCCTGGGCAAATTCGACCTGGCCCTCAACCACGGCGACAACTCGGTGAAATCCACCGACCGCAACGCCATCAACCCCAGTTGGGGCGCCAGCAGCCCGGAGAAGATCTACACCGGCGAGCGCGAGGCCGACCAGACCAACCTGACCCTGGACTGGACCCGCGACTTCCCCACCGACCTGCTGTACAAGCCGCTGACCCTTTCCGCCGGCCTCGCCTGGCGCAAGGAGAACTACGAGCTCAGCGCGGGCGAGGCGGCCGGCTGGCAGAACGGCGCGCTGTTCAACACCCTCGACCCGGTCACCGGCCGGCGCATCCCCGGCTACTACTCGGGCATCACCAACGTCGACGCCGTGTCCCTGGAACGCAAGGTCTGGGGCGCCTACCTCGACGTCGAAGGCCAGGTCACCGAGCAGTTCCAGGCCGGCATCGCCGCGCGCACCGAGCACTACTCGGACTTCGGCGACACCACCAACGGCAAGCTCTCGCTGCGCTACGACTTCACCCCCCAGGTCGCCGCCCGCGCCACCGCCAGCACCGGCTACCGCGCACCGTCCCTGGTGCAGAGCGGCCTGTCGTCGTTCAGCGTGCAGGTGGTCGAGCAGCCCTCGGGCAGTGGCAACTGGGTGGAGGTGCAGCAACGCACCCTGCGCGCCGACAGCGCCGAGGCCCGGCTGCTGGGCGGCAAGGCGCTGAAGCCGGAGGAGTCCACCAACTACTCCCTGGGCCTGGTCTGGCGGCCGCTGGACAACGCCTCCTTCACCGTCGACGCCTACCGCATCGACATCGAGAACCGCATCACCCTGTCCGACCAGCTGCCCGCCACCGTGGTCGGGCCGATCTTCGCCGGCACGCCCTACGCCAACATCCAGAGCGCGGCCTTCTACACCAACGTCGCCGACACCCGCACCCGCGGCATCGAGTTCACCGGCAACTACCAGTGGGACCTGGAACAGGCTGGGCGCCTCAACCTCAGCGCCGGCTACAGCCGCAACCGCACCGAGATCACCAAGCTGCGCGACGTCGGCAGCATCCGCGGCTCGCAGATCGTCGGGCGCAACACCCAGGGCCTGATCGAGGAAGGCACCCCGGACGACAAGCTCACCCTCAGCGCCAACTGGCTCTACGAGGGCTGGGGCCTGACCCTGGCGCAGCGCCGCTACGGCGAATGGAAGTCGCTCAACGCCAGCAACCCGGCCCTGGACCAGACCTTCAGCGCGCAATGGGTGACCGACCTCGACCTCAGCTACAGCTTCCAGCAGGGGCTCAAGGTCTCGGTGGGCGCGATCAACCTCTTCGACAGCCACCCCGACAAGCTCGAAGGCGCGCAGCTCTACGGCGTCTCCAAGTACAGCATCACCTCCCCCGAAGGCGCCCAAGGAGCGTTCTACTACACCAGCGTCAGCTACGACTTCTGACCCAACGCAAGGGCCCCACGCGGGGCCCTTCCTTTAGAGGCGAACTCATTCGCCCCCCCCAACCACCCACCCCGCAAGGAGCACCCGTAGGATGGCGTAGAGCGCAGCGAAACCCATGCTGCCGACGTCGCCCCGAACGCCGCACGGAGGAGGTAAAAAGCGACCTCCACCCTACACAGCCCCCTGCTCCATCCCTGTAGGAGCGAATTCATTCGCGATGGCCACGTGCAAGGGCATCGGGTTTCACCCGGCCTACGCCGCCATTCATTCGCGATGCCCGCAACCCCGCAAAGTGTTTCCACAGCAACACCCGATCAGCAGAAGTGTTGCCCACCTGGCAGGTTTTCCTGCGGCCAACCCGCCCAACTGCCCTGTTTCCGCACACTTCGGCTCTTGGTACGGCCCTTGCTCTGTCCCTCTGTACATAGCGCAACATCACAAGGGACAACCCCATGAGCAACGCCATCAACGTGGTCGCCGTCTCCGGCGGCACCTTCCGCCCCTCGCGCACCCTGGTGCTGACCCAGGCCCTGGTGGCCGAGCTGGGCAAGCACCTGCCGGTCAACGTGCGCATCATCGAACTCGGCGATATCGCCCGCCCCGTCGGCGGCGCGCTGTCGCGCAAGGAGCTGCCGGAAACCGTCGAGCACGAGCTGCGCGCCATCGAGACCGCCGACCTGCTGGTGGTGGCAGCGCCTGTCTACCGGGGCTCCTACCCGGGCCAGTTCAAGCACCTGTTCGACCTGATCGACATGAACGCCCTGATCGACACCCCGGTGCTGCTCGCCGCCACCGGTGGCAGCGAGCGCCACGCGCTGGTCATCGACCACCAGCTGCGCCCGCTGTTCAGCTTCTTCCAGGCCCTCACCCTGCCCATCGGCGTCTACGCCTCCGAGGCCGACTTCGTCGATTACCAGGTCACCAGCGAGCCGCTGAAGGCCCGTATCACCCTGGCCGCCGACCGTGCCGCCAGCCTCTTCGGCAGCCGCGCCGACGCCCTCAAGAAGATCGCCTGAAGGACAGCCCCATGAACGTGTTCTGGTTCCTCCCCACCCACGGCGACGGCCACTTCCTCGGTACCAGCCAGGGCGCACGCCCGGTGTCGCTGCCCTACCTCAAGCAGGTGGCCCAGGCCGCCGACAGCCTCGGCTACTACGGCGTGCTGATCCCCACCGGCCGCTCCTGCGAGGACTCCTGGGTGGTCGCCTCGGCCCTGGCGCCGCTGACCGAGCGCCTGCGCTACCTGGTGGCGATCCGCCCCGGGATCATCTCGCCCACCGTCTCCGCACGCATGGCCGCCACCCTCGACCGCCTCTCCGGCGGCCGCCTGCTGATCAACGTGGTGACCGGCGGCGACCCGGACGAAAACCGTGGCGACGGCATCCACCTCAGCCACGCCGAGCGCTATGAAGTGACCGACGAATTCCTGCGCATCTGGCGTCGCGTGCTGCAGGGCGAGTCGGTGGACTTCGAGGGCAAGCACCTGCAGGTGCAGAACGCCAAGGCGCTCTACCCGCCGATCCAGAAGCCCTACCCGCCGCTGTATTTCGGCGGCTCCTCCGACGCCGCCCACGACCTCGCCGGCGAGCAGGTGGACGTCTACCTGACCTGGGGCGAACCACCGGCCGCCGTGGCCGAGAAGATCGCCGACGTGCGCGAGCGCGCCGCCCGCAATGGCCGCACGGTGAAGTTCGGCATCCGCCTGCACGTGATCGTCCGCGAGACCGCCGACGAGGCCTGGCAAGCCGCCAGCAAGCTGATCGAGCACATCAGCGACGAGACCATCGAGGCGGCGCAGAATTCCTTCTCGCGCTTCGACTCCGAAGGCCAGCGGCGCATGGCCGCGCTGCACAACGGCCGCCGCGACAACCTGGAGATCGCCCCCAACCTCTGGGCCGGCGTCGGCCTGGTACGCGGCGGTGCCGGCACCGCGCTGGTGGGCGACCCGCAGCAGGTGGCCGAGCGCATCAAGGAGTACGCGGACCTGGGTATCGAAAGCTTCATCTTCTCCGGCTACCCGCACCTGGAAGAGGCCTACCGCTTCGCCGAGCTGGTGTTCCCGCTGCTGCCCGAGCCCTACGCCAGCCTCGCCGGCCGGGGCGTCACCAACCTCACCGGGCCCTTCGGCGAAATGATCGCCAACGACGTGCTGCCGACCAAGGTCGCCGCCCACTGAACCGCCCGCCCCTCCCCGTGCGGAGGGGCGCACCCGACAAGCCCCCATCAGAAGAGGACCCGAGCGTGAATGCCCCTCAGCATCTCGCCACCCCCACGCCGCTGCAGATCGCCCGCGAGCTGGCCGCCGGCTTCGCCGTCAGCGCCGCCGAACGCGACGCCCAGGGCGGCACCCCCAAGGCCGAGCGCGACGCCATCCGTCAGAGCGGCCTGCTGTCGCTGGTGATCCCCGGCGAATACGGCGGCCTCGGCGCCGACTGGCAGACCACCCTCGCCGTGGTCCGCGAGTTCGCCCGGGTCGACAGCTCCATCGCCCACGTCTTCGCCTTCCAGCACCTGATGCTGGCCACCGTGCGCCTGTTCTCCCGCCCCGAGCAGTGGCAGCCCTGGTTCGAACTCACCGCACGCAACCGCTGGTTCTGGGGCAATGCCCTCAACCCGCTGGACACCCGCACCACGGTGCGTCGCTTCAACGGCTACCGCGAATTCTCCGGCAAGAAGAGTTTCTGCTCCGGCGCCCTGGATTCGCAGATGCTGATCGCCTCCGGCCTCGACGAAGAAAGCGGCAAGCTGCTGATCGCCGCCATCCCCACCGCCCGCAGCGGCATCAGCCTGGCCGAAGACTGGGACAACATGGGCCAGCGCCAGACCGACAGCGGCAGCGCCACCTTCGAACGGGTGCGGGTGGAGGAGAACGAACTGCTGCTGGAGCCCGGCCCGCTGAGCACGCCCTTCGCCTGCCTGCGCCCGCTGATCGCCCAGCTGATCTTCAGCAACATCTTCCTCGGCATCGCCGAGGGCGCCTTCGAGGAAGCCCGCGCCTACACCCTGCGCGAAGCCCGCCCCTGGTTCCGCTCCGGTGTCGAAAGCGCCAGCGAAGACCCCTACGTGCTGGCCCGCTACGGCGACTTCTGGGTGGGCCTGGAAAGCGCCCGCGCGCTGATCCAGCGCGCCAACCAGCTGCTGGACGCCGCCTGGAACCAGGGCACCGCCCTGGGCGAGGCGCAGCGCGGCGAGCTGGCCCTGGCCATCGCCACCGCCAAGGTCGCCACCACCCGCAACGGCCTGGAACTGTGCAACCGCATGTTCGAGGTCACCGGCGCCCGCTCCACCCACGCCGCCCTGCGCCTGGACCGCTACTGGCGCAACCTGCGCACCCAGACCCTGCACGACCCGGTGGACTACAAGGTCCGCGAGCTGGGCGACTGGGCCCTGAACCAGAACCTGCCACAGCCGACCTTCTACTCATGAAAGCACCCCGTCCGAACGGCTCCGGCCTGCTCACCCTGCCCCCCTCCCCGGCCCTGGCCACCTCGGTGCGTGCCACCGCCCAGGTGTTCGAGGACCCGAAATCCCAGGCCCTGCTCGAACACCTGCAGCAGGTGGCGCCAAGCGAGGCCAGCGTGCTGGTGATCGGCGAGACCGGCACCGGCAAGGAGCTGGTGGCCCGCCACATCCACAACCTCAGCGCGCGCCGCGACGGCCCCTTCGTGGCGGTCAACTGCGGGGCTTTTTCCGAATCGCTGGTGGAGGCCGAGCTGTTCGGCCACGAGAAAGGCGCCTTCACCGGCGCCCTGGCGGCCAAGGCCGGCTGGTTCGAAGCGGCCAACGGCGGCACGCTGTTCCTCGACGAGATCGGCGACCTGCCCATGCCCATCCAGGTCAAGCTGCTGCGGGTGCTGCAGGAGCGCGAGGTGGTGCGCCTGGGCTCGCGCAGCAGCATCCCCATCGACGTGCGCGTGCTCGCCGCCACCAACGTGCAACTAGAAAAGGCGATCAACGCCGGGCACTTCCGCGAAGACCTCTACTACCGCCTCAACGTCGTCAGCCTGGAACTCTCGCCGCTGCGCGAGCGCCCCGGCGACATCCTGCCGCTGACCCGGCACTTCATCGGCGAATACAGCCGCCGCCTGGGCTACGGCCAGAGCGAGCTCAGCCCCGAGGCCGCACAGAAGCTGCGCACCTACTCCTGGCCCGGCAACATCCGCGAGCTGGAGAACGTCATCCACCACACCCTGCTGATCTGCCGCGACGGCGTGATCCAGGCCGACGACCTGCACCTTTCCAACCTGCGCATCGAACGCCCGGAAGAACCCCGCGGCCACGACGGCTCGGCCGAGGCGCAGATGCTCCACGCCTTCCAGCGCCTGTTCGAGGAACAGGGCGGCGACCTGCACCAGAAGGTCGAAGACGCCCTGCTGCGCGCCGCCTACCGCCACTGCCACTGCAACCAGGTGCACACCGCCAACCTGCTCGGCCTCAGCCGCAACGTCACCCGCAGCCGCCTGATCGCCATCGGCGAACTGGTGGTCAACCGCCGCGGCAACGACGCCCGAATCGATGGCGAGCGGGTGGTGCAGCTCACCGTCTAGCCACCCGGCAACGCCCGGCTCATGCAGCCGGTGCGTTGCCATGTTTCGGGATGCTCCCATCGCGAATGAATTCGCTCCCACAGGGTGGCGGCGCTGCGCACCGCTGGGCGAATGAATTCGCCCCTACACAAACACCCGAGCGTGCTGTCGTGGGAGCGGATTCATCCGCGATTGTGGGTGGACCGAAGCGGGTGGTCACAAGGAGCGACCTGTAGGGGCGACTTCAGTCGCCAAGCAGCCCGAAGGGCTGCCAAGCCCGGCCCCCTCCTCAAATCACATGCGCCAGATGCAGCTCGGTCAGTGCCTCGGCCTTGAGCCGTGCCAGCTCCGGGTCACGCCGGTCGCGGGGGCGCGGCAGGGGCACGGCGAGTTCCTGGCGCACGTTGCCCGGGCGGGCGCCCATCACCAGCACGCGGTCGCCCAGGTAGAGCGCCTCGTCGATGTCGTGGGTCACCAGCAGCAGGGCGATGGCATGGCGCTCCGCCAGTTGCAGCAGCAGGTCCTGCAGCTTCATGCGGGTGAAGGCGTCCACCGCGCTGAAGGGCTCGTCCAGCAGCAGCACGCGGGGCCGCGAATAGAGGCCACGGGCGATGGCCACGCGTTGCGCCATGCCGCCGGAAAGCTGCTTGGGCAAGGCGTCGGCAAAGCCCTCCAGGCCGACTTCGCGGATCAGCCGCGCCACGCGCTCGCGGTCATAGCCACGGTCGTCGGCGAAGCCGATGTTCTGCGCCACCGTCAGCCAGGGCATCAGCCTCGGCTCCTGGAACACGAAGGCCACCTCGCCCTCGCCGCGCAGGGTGCGCCCGACGTAGTCGCGCTCCAGCCCGGCGACGATGCGCAGCAGGGTGCTCTTGCCGCAGCCACTGGGGCCGAGCAGGCTGACCACCTCCCGCGCCTGCAGCTTCAACTGCACGTTCTGCAGCACGGTGTGGCCGGCGAACTGCTTGCGCTCGACCTGGATATCCAGCAATGCGTCACTCATGTTCAACCCTCCCCGCCCTGGCCGGCGAAGGCGTCACGCCAGGCCAGCAGCCGTGTTTCCAGCGCCGCCAGCAGGCCGTCGCTGAGTTTGCCCAGCAACGCCAGGACGATGATCGAGGCCAGCACCAGGTCGGGTCGCGAGGTTTCGCGGCCGTCGGTGAGCAGGTAGCCCAGGCCCTTGGTGGCGGCGATCAGCTCGGCGGCGACGAGGAACATCCAGGCCAGGCTGAGGCCGCTGCGCAGGCCGGTGAACAGCCCCGGCAAGGCCGCCGGCAGGAGGATGCGCCAGGCCAGGCGCGCCGGGCCGAAGCCGTACATCTGCCCCACCTCCACCAGCTTGCGGTCGATGTTGCGGATCGCCGCCACGCCGTTGAGGTAGACCGGGAAGAAGGCGCCGATGGCGATCAGCACCACCTTGGAGGTTTCGTCGATGCCCAGCCAGAGCAGCAGCAAGGGCACCCAGGCCAGGCTGGGGATGGCGCGCAGGGCAGCGAAGGTGGGTTCGAGATAGGCCTCGGCCTCGCGGCTCAGGCCAACCCAGGCGGCAACGCCCAGGGCCAGCACCGCGCCGATGGCGAAGCCCGCCGCCACCCGCGCCAGGCTGACGCCTATGTGGCTCCACAGGGAGCCGGTGGCGAGGTCGCGCAGGGTGAGGAAGATCTCGCTGGGCGCGGGCATCTGGTAGGACGGCACCCAGCCGATGCGCACCAGCACCTCCAGCAGGGTGAGGGCCAGCAGCGGGATCGCCAGGCCCTTGAGGCGCCGCCGCAAGGCAACGCCGGAGAAGGTCGGTTTCCAGGGGCCGACGGCGAGCGCCGGCAGGGTCTTGCTCTTGCTCATGTCTCTGCTCCCGGCGCCGGGGTGGTCCCGCAGGCGCCAATGCCGGGGCGGCTTGCGCACACCCCGGCGGACGTGCGGATCACTGCCTGGCGATGGCCTGGGCGCTGAAGGCCGGGTCGATCAGCTGGTCCACCACCTGCTCGACCTGCACGCCACGGCGCACCAGTTCCTCGGTGACCAGGATGGGCGCAGCGGCCTTGAGTGCGGCGATGTGCTCCGGGCCCGGCTGAGCGTTGGAGAAGTCGGTGCGCGACAGTTGCAGGCGCGCCACCTCCAGCGGCAGGCCGGATTCCTTGGCCAGCAGCTGGGCCAGCTCCTCGGGGTTCTCCCGGGCCCACTTGCGGGCTTTCTCGTAGGCGCCGAGCACGGTGGCGATGGCCTGCGGGTGCTCCTTGGCGAAGCGCTCGGTGACGCTGAGCACGCCGTAGCTGTTGAAGGCGACGTTGCGGTAGAGGATGCGCGAGCCGGCCTGCACCTGGCTGGCGGCCAGGTGCGGGTCGAGGCCGGCCCAGGCGTCGACGTCGCCCTTCTCCAGGGCCACGCGGCCATCCGGGTGCTGCAGGTGCACCAGCTCGACGTCGTCCTTGCTCAGGCCGGCCTGCTCCAGGCTGCGCAGGGCGAACAGGTAGGGGTCGGTGCCCTTGGTGGCGGCGATCTTCTTGCCCTTGAGGTCGGCGACGCTCTGGATGGGCGAGTCCTTGCGCACGGCGAGCGCGGTCCATTCCGGGCGGCTGGCGATGTACACCGTCTTGATCGGGCTGCCGTTGGCGCGGCTCAGCACGGCGGCAAGGCCGGCGGTGGAGGCGAAGTCGATGCTGCCGCCGTTGAGGTATTCCAGCGAGCGGTTGCTGCCCTGGCTGAGCACCCAGCTGACCTGGGTGCCGGCGCCCACCTCCTGTTCCAGCCAGCCGAAGTGCTTGAGCACCAGGCTGGTGGGCGAGTAGTAGGCGTAGTCGAGGCGCAGCTCCTTTGGCAGGGCTTCGGCCTGGGCGGCGGAGGGGCCGAAGGCGAGGGCCGCCGAGGCGCCGAGCAGGCCGAACAAGCGGGCCAGTTTGCCGGGCTTGCGGGCCCGCGAGGTGAAGGTGTGCATGGTGTCGCTCCTTGCCGCTGGATGGGTGGGCTCGGCGCGCCGTGCTTATTCTTTCGAGTAAGGTCCGACTACGCTTTCGCTTTCTGCAAGGAATATTGCAGCACTCGTGCCAGCAGGCCCGGTGCCCGTCCCACGGGGCTTGGCGACGTGCCCCGCAGCGCCCCACTGTCGCTGCAGCGACAGCCTGCTGATCACCTGTTCGCCCAGCAACAGTTGCCCCTTTCGCTTATGCACCCTGGTTATCAAGGCATCGCTATTCATTCCTTTGTAGCAGGGATAAGCGCGTGTTTAGCTGACCCGGCAGCAACAGCGGCCCTTGCCGACGAAAAAATCACGCCCAGGCGACGATTGCCCGTTCCTCCGCAGGCCCCGCAACTGGTACAACGAAGGCGCGGCCCCAGCAGCGTCGCGCACCACCGAGAGATACGCGTCATCCATGTCAGTCCAGCACGATATTCACCCGCCCTACCCGCCCCAGCTGGATCAGCCGGTGCGGTTGACCCCCGGTGAATTGCTGGCCTCCCTCGAAGCGACGATGAAGGCCCACCGTGGCGGGCCGGTCTGGCTGTTCGCCTACGGCTCGCTGATCTGGCGCCCCGAGTGCCCCACGGTGGAAACCCGCCGCGCGCGCATCCACGGTTACCACCGCGGGCTTTACCTCTGGTCGCAGATCCACCGCGGCACCCCGGAATCCCCCGGCCTGGTGCTGGGCCTCGATCGCGGCGGTTCCTGCGCCGGCTTCGCCTATCGCCTGCCCGACGAGCAGTTGCACGAACACCTCTTCGCCCTCTGGCAACGGGAAATGCCCGATGGCGGCTACGAGCCGCGCTGGCTCAACTGCCACCTGGCGGACGGCCAGCGCGTGCAGGCCCTGGGCTTCGTCCTGCGGCGCAACCTCCCCTGCTACGCCGGCGCCCTGCCGGACCACGTGCTCACCCAGGTCTTCGCCGGGGCTTGCGGGCACTACGGCACCACCCGGGATTACGTGGAAAAGACCGTCAACAGCCTGCGCGCCCATGCGATGCCGGATCGCAAGCTGGAAGCGGCGTTGATGAGGTGCTGCAAGCAGGGGAATTTGAGTCTGGGGTGATCACCGTAGGATGGGGCGGGCGGCGTTCCGCGAGCTCCGCGAAACCCATCAATGCGAGGCCCCGGCATAAGCCTGTGCCGATCCCGACTCCGCCTGGTGGATGAAAAAAGCGCCATCCACCCTACACGACGGTCATGTCCGTGCCGGGCCTTCGCAGGGGGCGACTTCAGTCGCCAAGCGGCGCGCAGCGCCGCACTGTGGGAGCGAATTCATTCGCGATCGGACGCCCAGGCGAGCCCCCCAGAAGGCCCGGTTTTCGCGGCCCTTTCTCCCCTGAAACCGTTATGCATAAAAATATATAGCGCTGCGCAAACGGCTCGATTACTCTGTCGCTCGCCGGGCCTTCCCTCCCGGCGCAAGGCCGGTCAGCCAACGCCGGTCGCATTCCCCGAGCTCAAGCGTTTGCCGGTCGTACCGACCCTGTAGAAGTCACGGCAATCGCTATATACAAAAATACATAGCGAGCATCCATGAACGACAAGATCCTCTCCCGCTGCCTGGCACTGGGGCTTCTCACACCGGGCATCTTCGCCCCACCGCTGCTGGCCGCCGGCCAGACCGAAAGCCAGGTATTCAGCCTCGGCGAGCTGCTGATCCGCGCGCCGTCCAACCGCAGCGACGGCTTCGGCGACCAGGTCTCCTCCTCGGTCAGCGCCCGCGACATGCAGCGCTTCGAGCGCCACAACGTCACCGAGGCGCTGGGCCTGCTCAGCGGCGTCAGCACCTCCACCAACGCACGCAACGAGGGGACCATCAGCCTGCGCGGCTTCGACTCGCGCCAGGCGCCGATCTTCATCGACGGCATCCCCGTGTACGTGCCCTATGACGGCTACGTCGACCTCGACCGCTTCACCACCGGCGACCTCGCGGCGATCCAGGTGGCCAAGGGCATGAGCTCGACCCTGTACGGCCCCAACACCCTGGGCGGCGCCATCAACCTGGTGACGCGCAAGCCGGTGAGCGAGTTCGAGGGCGATGTCAGCCTCGGCGCCGGCAGCAGCGGCCTGCTGCGCCGTGGCGTCAACCTGGGCAGCAACCAGGGCAGCTGGTACGTGCAGGCCTCCGCCTCCCAGGACGAAGCCGACTACTACCGCCTCTCCGACGACTTCGAGCCGACCCTCCGCGAGAACGGCAACAAGCGCGAGAACTCCGACTTCAAGGACCGCAAGCAGTCGCTGAAGATCGGACTCACCCCCAACGAGACCGACGAGTACGCCTTCGGCTACGTGCGCCAGGACGGCCAGAAAGGCCAGCCGCCGAGCACCGACCCGGCCGCCACCCAGCGCTACTGGCGCTGGCCGTACTGGGACAAGGAGAGCTACTACTTCATCGGCAACCACGCCCTGACCGACTACGAGACCCTGCGCGTGCGCGCCTTCGCCGACCACTACGCCAACGGCCTGGACGGCTACACCAACGCCACCTACACGCGCCTGGCCACCAGCGGCAACAACCCGCAGTCACTCTCCAGCACCGGCAGCAGCAACTACGACGACCACAGCCGCAGCGGCTCCATCCAGCTGCAGAGCGACCGCCTCGACGGCCACCAGATCAAGGTGCAGTACTCCCTCAAGCAGGACCGCCACGAGGAAGACGACGGCGTACGCACCACCAAGCGCCTGGAAGACCGCCTCACCTCCATCGCCCTGGAGGACACCATCCGCCTCGCCGACCGCTGGCACCTGTCCCTCGGCGCCAGCCGCGACAGCCTCAAGCCGCTGGACGCCGACGTCTACGCCAAGCCCGACGAGCAGCACGCCAACAACTGGCAGGGCGCGCTCTACTTCGACCCGACGCCGGACCACCGCCTCTACGCCAGCATCGCCCGCAAGAGCCGCCTGCCCACGCTCAAGGACCGCTACTCCCTGCGCTTCGGCACCTTCATCGAAAACCCCGGCCTCGCCCCCGAGCACGCCACCCACTACGAGCTGGGCTACCAGGGCCAGCCCTGGGCCGGCGGCCAGCTGGAAGCGGCGCTGTTCCGCAGCGAGATCGAGGACCTGATCCAGCGCGTGCGCAACGTGCAGCCCGGCCGCGACCAGATGCAGAACATCAACAAGGCGCGCCATGAAGGCGTCGAGCTGAGCCTGCGCCAGGAACTGGGCGAACAGCTGGAAACCGGCTTCGCCTACACCTACCTGGAGCGGCGCAACCTCAGCTCCTCCACCCGCCTCACCGACACCCCGCGCAACAAGCTCAACCTCTGGGCCGACTTCGCGCCCATCGAGCGCCTGCACCTGATCGCCATGCTCGAACACGCCGACCAGCGCTGGTCCTCGGACACCGCCAAGGTCTCCAGCTTCACCCGCGTCGACCTCAAGGCCAGCCTGGCGCTGACCCGTGAGCTGAGCGTCGAGGCCGGGGTGAGCAACCTGGGCGACGAGGACTACGAGCTGTCCGACGGCTACGCCGAAGCCGGCCGCCAGTACTTCACCAACCTGCGCTACGAGTTCTGACCATGGACCTGAGACTTAACCTGCGCATCGCCCTGCTGGCCCTGTTGAGCCCGACGCTGCACGCCGCCGAATTCGTCCCCGACAACCCCAGCACCTACGTGACCGAAACCCTGGAAATGACCGGCGAGGTGCAGAACCCGCTGCGCTTCACGGTCGACGACCTCAAGCGCCTGCCCTCCTACGACTACCAGGCCGTGGCTGCCGCCTGCGGTGGCGATGTGGCCAACGCCGAGTACAAGGACTACCGCGGCGTGCTGCTGCGCGAACTGGTGCAGAAGGCCGCGCTGGCCGGCGACGACCCCAAGGGCTGGAAGCGCGCCTACGTCATCGCCCATGCGAGCGACGCCTACATCGCGCTGTTCAGCTGGAACGAACTGCTCAACACCCAGGTCGGCGACGGCGTGCTGGTGGTCTACGCCCAGCACGGTGAGGCGCTGCCACCGGAATCCGGGCGCATTGCCCTGGTCTCCGGCTGCGATCGCCACGCCGGCCCGCGCCACGTGAAATGGCTGCAAAGCATCGAATTGAAAACCGTACCGCAGTAATTCAACCCCAGGGCTCGGTGGAGGCCCGACCCCGCAGCAAGGCCTCCATCCCTTTCAGACCGTCGACTTCGACGGTCTTTTTTTGTCTGCAGGAAAGCAGCTTGAAGCTTGAAAGAATGGTGCCGCGGATCGGCGTAGGTTGGCGCCGAGCGTAGCGAGGCCCAACGCAACGCTGCAGGCCCGCGCACGCCAATCACCGCAATGATGGGCTTCGCTTCGCTCGCAGAACGCCGCCTGATCCATCCTACGAAAGCCCGTGCGCGTCACGTCGTGATGCGCTAGGCGAAGAAGACAAACGCCCCTTTCAGGAGGCCGAGCGCAATCGTCGTTTCAAGGGTTGAGCGACATGGATGTCGCGAGAGCCCCGATGGGCCAGGGATGGCCCTTCGAGGCGTGCCCCTTAAACGATGATGGAGCTCAAGAAGAGCGGTGGGCTGAAGCGGAGCGACGCCCGGCCCGCCCTACGGAGCGCAAGGCGGTATTCCGCCCATGAAAAAGGGCCGGCGCCTGGTAGCGGCCGGCCCTTGGGAATACCGAGGGAGGATTATTCCTCGATCGGCATCGGGGTTTCTTCGTCCGGGAAGGCCGGCTGTTCGCCGCCCATGGCGCCGCCCAGGCCACCGGCGCTGGCCATGACCAGGCCGGCGAATTCCTCGACCGTCATCTTCTTGCCGTTGAAGTCCACCTGGCCGTCGGCGTAGTGCAGGCGGGCGCGGATGTCGTTGCCTTCCAGGGCCACGAGCTGGGTGGACAGCAGCATGCCGCTGGCCATCTCGGTGGTCATGGAGGCCTGCTGGGCGATGGCTTCCTGGTCGTCCTGGCCCTGGAGCACGGCCTGCACGGTGACCAGGTCGCTGATCATCGGCTTGGACAGGCTCAGGTCGAGGTCGAGGCTGGTGATGGCTTCGCGGGCGATCTGGTCCGGCGGCAGGTCGAAGGACGCCGGCTTGGCCAGTTGCATGGCCAGGCTGAATCGGCTCTCGCCATTGGCGGTTTTCAGGCTCAGGCGCTCGAGGGCGAACTGCGGCTTGCCTTCCAGCAGCTTGATGAGGTCGGCCTTGGCCTGCTCCTGCTGGGCTTCGGTCAGGTCCTCGAGGGTCGACTCGCCGGCCTGGCCAACCTGGCCGACCTGCTGGTACAGCGCGCCGTAGAAGTCAGCCAGGGACTTCAGCGCCACCGAGTCGAGGCTCTTCATGGTCCAGACCATCTGCGCGCTGCCGATGGGCTTGTCGGCGTAGCTGATGCTGCCGGCGTCCAGGGTCAGGCTGCCTTCGATGTTGCTGCCGTTTTCGCGGGTGTCCTGGCGCTGGGCCAGGTCGGCGAGCACCACGGCCGGGTTTTCGCCGATGGCGACTTTGGCGGTCTTCAGGCTGAAGTCGCTCTTGCCCACGTACAGGCCGCTGGCGGCGCGGCTCTGGTCGCTGGCCAGGGACAGGCCCTGGAACAGCACGTGCACCGGCTCGCCCTGCTCGGAAACGGCGTCGACCTTGAGGCTGTCCATGGTGCCGATGGCGGCGACGCGGTTGCCGCCGGCATCGCTGCGCACTTCCAGGTTCAGGCCGGAGAAGCTCAGGTGGGACTCGTCCTCCATCTGCATGTCCAGGGGCAGCAGGGTCAGGCTGCCGCTCATGGAGCGGTCGTAGCCGATGCTGACGTCTCCGACCAGGGGCGCGGCGCCCTTGCTGGCGGCGAACCACTTCTCGACGCTGGGGCTGGATTCCAGGGCGTAGTTGCTGGCAGCCATCACCGGCGCCAGCTTGAAGGCCTTGAGGCGCGACAGCGGGAAGGGGCCGTGCTCGATCTTGTCGACGAACAGCAGCTCCGCGCCCTCGCCTTCCCCACCGACGTGCAGGCGGTAATGCGCGGTGCTGGTGAACACGCCCTGCTCGAGGGAGACCAGTTCCAGGGTGGCGGAGGTGCCGAAGGCCGGCGCGGACTGCTTCAGTTGCGCGTTGGCTTCCTTGATGGAGGTGTCCAGCACAGCGGGCAGCTGGGTGCCGGTGTACCAGGCACCGGCGCCGGAAACGGCGGCGATGGCGACGACTGCGCCCAGGGCTATCTTTGCGGTTTTGCTCATGGTTCGACTCGCGGAATATCCGTGTGAATTGTTGCTTCCCTGCATCCGCAAGCGGAGCCGATGCAAAGCGGCGCGGAAAATGCGGCGAAAAGGCTATCACCGTGCCACTGCGCTTCCAAGCCAGCAGAGCCCCCAGATTGCGGTTCTGCTGGCCAGTCGTGGTTTAGCTCGGGTCCGGCTCCCGGGGCTTGCCGGTCGCCTCGGGCAGGGGCCGGCCGATCCAGTCGGAAATCAGGCTGTAGGCCACCGCCAGCAGGGTCGGGCCGAGGAACAGCCCCATGAAGCCGAAGGCGAGGATGCCGCCGAACACGCCGAGCAGCACCACCACCAGCGGCAGGTTGCCGCCCCGGCTGATGAGGTAGGGCTTCAGCACGTTGTCCACGCCGCTGATGATGAAGAAGCCCCAGATCGCCAGGAACACGCCGTAGCCGTACTCGCCATGCCAGAACAGCCAGGCGGTGGCGGGCACCCACACCAGCGGCGGGCCCATGGGGATCAGGCTCAGGGCGAAAGTGACCAGGCCCAGCACCAGCGCCCCCGGCACACCGGCGATCCAGAAGCCGATCAGCGCCAGCAGGCCCTGGGCGGCGGCGGTGCCGATCACGCCGTTGACCACCCGCTGCACGGTGCCGGCCACCAGCTCCAGGTAGTGCGGTGCACGGTCGCCGATCAGGCGTTCCAGGGCGCGCTCGGCGAACAGCGCCATGCGCGGGCCGTCGCGGTAGAAGAAGAACACCAGCACCAGGCTCAGGGCCAGCTCCAGCATGCCGCCACCGAGCTGGGCGCTGCGCGCCAGGATCCAGTTGCCGGCCTGGCCCATGTAGGGCTTGAGGCTGGTGAAGAAGGCCGCGCCCTGGGCGTCCACACGCTGCCACAAGGCCACAAGGCGCTCGCCCACCAGGGGCATCTCGGCCAGCCACTCCGGCGGCTGCGGCAAGCCCTCCACCTGAACGTTCTTCACCAGTTCGTTGGCATCGCGGATGTGGTCGGCGAGGTTGAAGCCCACCCACACCAGGGGCACCGCCACCAGCAGCATCCAGCCGGCGGTGAGCACGGCGGCGGCCAGGGACACGCGCCCGTCCAGCCCGCGGGTGAGCAGGCGCATCAGCGGCCAGCTGGCGAAGGCCAGCACGGCGGCCCAGAACAGCGCCGACCAGAACGGCGCCAGCACCCAGATACAGGCCCCCAGCAAGGCGAGCAGGAGTATCTGCACCAACAGGCGATCGTTATTCAGCATGAACAAAATACTCCGTGGAAAAACGCAAACGTGGCGCCATCGGGCGCCACGTCAAGCAAGCATGGACGCTGTGCCTCAGCGCAGCCACTCCAGGTGCAGGCCGTCGTTGGCCGCATCCCCCAGTTCCAGGCGCGCGGCGCGCACGCCCTGCTCCACCAGGGCCTGGCGCCAGGCTTCGGCGCCCTCGCCGGAGAGGCTGGCGCGCAGGGTGCTGTCGAGGTTGAGGCTGCGCGCCAGCAGCGTCGCCCAGGCGGGGGTCGGCGCTGCCGGCAGGCCGGTCAGGTGCAGCTCGCCGCTGGTCTTCAGCTCGCGCATCAGGGTCGCGGGTGTGGGCAGGATTTCGCCCAGCGGCGCGGCTGCGTCCAGTTGCTCGGCATGCAGGTAGGCGCGGCGGTTGCCCCGGGTGATGGCGTAGAGCGCCAGCAGGCTGTCCTGCTGCGGCTCGGCCAGGCGCACCAGCAGGTAGGCCTGCTGTTCGTCCGGGCCATAGAGGCGCGCGTTGCCGAACACCGAGTTGGCCCACAGGCTGCTGGAGCCGCAATCACGGCCCTGGCACCAGTAGAGCGGCACCGCGCCCTTGTCGAGCAGCGCGGTGCGCGCGCCGTCGAAGGCCTCGCCCGAGCTGTGGCCGCTGGGCAACAGATAGGTGACCGAGGTCTGCCGGCCCTGGGCGTCGATCTTCTGCTCGAAGCGCAGCTGGTTGCTGATGCGCCGGATCGAGCCCTGGGGGTAGATGCGTTCCTGATCGGCGGCTTCCTTGAAGTCGACGATCTCGGCATGGGGGAAGCGCGGCAAGGCGCTGAGGTCGTGGCTGTCGGGCAGGTCGGCGGCGTGGACGGCAGCCACCTGCAGGGACGCGGCCAACAGCAGGCCGGTAACGATGAGAGAGCGCATGCGCATCCTTAGCGAATCAACATGGACTGGCCGGTCTTGACCACCGTGTCGGCGGACTCCTGGCGCTTGGGTACCTGCAAGCCGCGCTGCACCGCCGGGCGGGCTTCGATGGCTGCGAGCCAGCGTTGCAGGTGGGTGAGCCCTTCCACCGACACACCGGCCCAATCATGCAGGCGCACCCAGGGGAAGGTGGCGATATCGGCGATGCCGTAGTCGCCCGCCAGGTACTCCACCAGCGCCAGGCGCGAGTCGAGTACCTCGTAGAGGCGGCGGGTCTCGTGCTGGTAGCGGTCGATGGCCGGTTGCAGGGTTTCCGGGAAGTAGCGGTAGAAGACGTTGGCCTGGCCCTGCATCGGCCCGACCCCGCCCATCTGGAACATCAGCCATTGCATGGCCACGGAGCGGCCCTTGGCATCGGTGGGCAGCAGTTGGCCGGTCTTTTCGGCCAGGTAGACGAGGATGGCGCCGGATTCGAACACCGCGAAGTCGCCGTTATCGCGGTCGACGATGGCCGGGATGCGGCCGTTGGGGTTGATCTCGAGGAAGGATGGCGCCTTCTGTTCCTTGCGCTCGAACGAGAGGCCATGGGCCCTGTAGGGCAGGCCCAGCTCTTCGAGGGCGATGGAGACCTTGTGCCCGTTGGGCGTGGCAGCGGTGTAGAGGTCGATCATCCGGGCTCTCCTTGGGAAGGCGCCCAGCCTTCCCGGTTGCCCCGATCAAGTCAAGGCGAGGCGAAGAAGCTATTGAAACAGTCTGCTACGGCCTGGGCACCGCTTTCATCGTTCAGGTGCAGGTGGTGGCCACCGGGTTTGTGATGCACCTCGAAGCCTAGACCCTGGAGCAGCTCGGCGATACGCGGCTCGGCACGGATCTGCCCCTCCTCCGCCAGTACCAGGGACGTGGGGCAGCGCACCGCGCGGACGAACTCGGTGGCGTGGGCAAAGGTCAGGCGCATCAGCGAAGGCAGGGTCAGGCGCATGTCTGTGCGCCAGGTGTAGCCGCCCGGCACCGGCATCAGGCCGCGCCCGGCGAGCAGTTCGGCGGCCTCGCGGCTGACCGCCACCACGCCCTTCATGCGTGCTTCCACGCCGCGCTCGACATCGGCGTACACCGGCTTGCGCTTATCGCGCAGCGCCAGCCGCGCCTTGAGCGCATCGCCCAGGCGCTTGGGCGCGCCGTCGGCTTCGCCGGTATAGGGGATCAACCCGTCGATCAGCGCCAGGCGCTCGATGCGCTCGGGCAGGGAGCCGGCCACCAGCACCGAGACGATGGCGCCCAGGGAGTGGCCCATCAGCGAAAAACGCTCCCAGCCCAGTTGCTCGGCCACCAGCAGCACGTCCTCGGCGTATTCCCACAGCTGGTAGCTGGAGCCCGGCGGGTAGTGCCCGGAATGGCCGTGGCCGGCGAAATCCAGGGCGACGATGCGCAGCCCCTGGAGCTTCGGCGCCAGGCGCGCGTAGGTCATGGCGTTGTCCAGCCAGCCGTGCAGGGCCAGCACCGGCTGGCCGTCCTCGGGCCCGAAGATGTGTGCCGCCAGCTCGACGTGGGGCAGGTTCAGGCGGATTTCCTCGACGTGCGCGCTCATGCGGGCTCCCGGTCGGTGCGCTGGCCCTGCCAGCGGTTGAAGAGGTTCTTCAGCAGTTCGGCGGTGTCCTGCGGGCGCTCCAGGGGGAACATGTGGCCGCCGGGCAGGGACAGGTACTCGCCCTTGGGCACGCATTTCACCAGGCGCGCATGGTGGGGCATGACCACGCGGCTGTGGCGCCCGCGCACCACCGCCAGGGGCACCGCGAGCTGCTGCGGGCGGCCCGGGCTGTTGTGGGGCACGCTGCGGTAGATGCTGATCTCGGTGGCGGGGTCGAACTTCAACCGCAGGCCGCTGCCGGTTTCGGTGAAGCCGTGGCGCACGTAGGCGTCCAGGCAATCCGGGTCGAAGCGGCGGAACAGCGACTTGCCGGAGAAGTACAGGCGCGCCTCGTCGAGGTCGGCGAACTCCTCACGCCGGCCCAGGGTGCGCCCGGCCGGGGTGATGCGGTCGATGAAGCCGAAGCGCTTGGCCGCACGAATGACGATGCGGTCGGCCAGGGTCAGCACCGGCGAGTCGAGCATGGCCACGCCGCGGTACAGGTCCGGGCGGCGCAGGGCCGCGTGGTAATGCAGCACGCCGCCGAGGGAATGGCCGACGCCGAACACCGGCTCGCCCTGGGCTTCGAGATGGGCTTCGAGGTGGTGGATGAGCTCGTCCACCAGGTTTTCCCAGTTGTCGTTGACCGGGAAACGCGGGTCATGGCCGTGCTGCTCCAGGTGCTGGATGCGGAAGTCCGGGCCCAGCGCCGCGAACAGCTTGGCGTAAGTGGCCGACGGGAAGCCGTTGGCATGGGCGAAGAAAATCGTCTGGGACATGGCAGTGCCGGCTGTTTGGGGACTGCCGGGGATTTTCCGGCAGCCCGGCGATGCCGGCAATGACCGTAACTGCCAGTGATGATGGCGCTATTGCCACCGCCGGGGTGCGTCAGTGCCCGGCGCGCAGGCGAGCGGGCGGCAGGCCGTAGGTGCGGCGGAACAGCCGGGAGAAGTGTGCCTGGTCGTAGAAGCCCAGCTGCAGCGCCACCTGGCTCAGGGGCTGGGTGCCGCGCAGCACCAGCGGCAGGGCCCGTTCCAGGCGCAACTGGGTCAGCCACTGCTGGGGCGGCAGGCCGCAGTGATGGCGGAAACGCCGCAGCGCCTGCCAGGGGCTGAGGCCGCAGAAACTCGCCAGTTCTTCCAGGGACGGCGGTGACTCCAGGCGTGACTCCAGCCACTCGCGCAGGCGTTGCCAGGTCAGTGCATCGAACCCTCGCTCCGGCTCACGCACCCGCAGTGTCGAGCCCTGCCCCAGCAGGCAGGCCAGGGCCGGCCACAGGGCGCTTTCCAGGGCCAGGGCCGAGCCCCCGAAGAACCCCTCATGCACCGCCTGCAGGTGCCGCTGCAACACCGGCTCGCGCAAGGTGCTGCTGGTCAGGCGCGGCGCACCTTGGCGGCCATCGCTGAGGCTGCGGCTGGCGGCGTCCAGCCAGTCCGGCTCGATGGCCAGGATGCGGATGCGGTAGCCCTCTCCGCCCAGGCTGGCGCCGTCGTGGATCTGCTCCGGCGCCATCAGCAGGGTATCGCCACGCCCGGCCAGACAGCGCTCGCCACCACTGACGAAACGCTGCTGCCCGCTCAGCAGCAGGCCCACGTGGTATTCCAGGTGGAAATGCCGGGGAAAGGCGAAGTCGTGGTACTCGGCGTCGATCAGGCGGACGCCGGGCAACAGGCTGGGAAGGTGGCTGGTGTGCTCCATGGCGCCACTCTACCGTGCGGAACGGGTGCTCGGCTTGGATGAAATTGCAGCCGGCCCCCACTCACCCCTTCGGCGGCTGCTCGCCCAGGGGGACGATGGCCATGGTCAGGCGCGAGATGCAGCTGGGCTTGCCGTCGTCGCCGCTGAGGCGGATGTCCCAGACGTGGGTGGTGCGGCCCAGGTGCACCGGGCGGGCGACGGCGGTGACGCGGCCGCTGCGCAGGCCACGCAGGTGGTTGGCGTTGACCTCCAGGCCCACGCAGTAGAAGCGGCTGGTGTCGATGCAGAGGAAGCTGGCGGTGGAGCCGAGGCTCTCGGCCAGCACCACCGAGGCGCCGCCGTGGAGCAGGCCATAGGGCTGATGGGTGCGGCTGTCGACCACCATGCTGGCGGTGATGGATTCGTCGTCGAAGGCTTCGAAGCGGATGTCCAGCAAGCCACCGATGGTGCCCTGCTGGGAGGCATTGAGTTTTTCGAGATCAGGGGTCTGGCGCCACAGGCTCATGTCGGCTCCTTGGAAGATTGCCGCCGGGGCGGCCAGGGCACCCGGCGGTCAGGGGTCACTCGTGCCAGAGCACCGCCTGGCGGCGCTCGATCCATTCGGGGAAGCGCGAGCCGTAGGTGCCTTCCACCACGCTGCGCTTGATCTTCAGGGTAGGCGTGAGGAAGCCGTTGTCGACCGCCCAGACCTCCTTCACCAGCACCAGGCCGAGCAGCCGTTCGTGCTTGTCGAGCGCCTCGTTCACCTGCTCGAGCAATTCGCGCAGGCTGCCCTCCAGTTCGGCGCGGGTGCCGTTGGCGGCTTCGTGGCGACCCACGTCGGAAAGCACGCACAGCGCCATCGGTTGCGGCAGGCCATCGCCCACCACGCACACCTGCTCGATGCGGGTGTGCACCGCCAGGCGGTTCTCGATGGGCGCCGGGGCCACGTACTTGCCCTTGCTGGTCTTGAAGATTTCCTTGATGCGGCCGGTGAGGCGCAGGTTGCCGGCGGCGTCCTGTTCGCCCTTGTCGCCGGTACGCAGGAAGCCGTCGGGGGTGATGGTCTCGGCGGTCTTCTCCGCATCCTTGTAATAGCCCTGCATGGTGGCGCCGCTGCGCACCTGCACTTCGCCATCGTCATGGATGCGCACTTCGACGCCGGGGCTGTTGCGGCCGATCCAGCCGGTCATCTGCTCACCGGGGCGGCACACGTGGGAATAGCCGCAGTTCTCGGTCATGCCGTAGACCTCGAGCACGTCCAGGCCCAGGCGCTTGTACCAGTGCAGCAGCGCCTCGGGCACCGGCGCGGCACCGCACAGGGCCACGCGCACGGCATCCAGGCCAAGCCCGGCGAGCACCTTGCGGCCAACGATGCGGCCGATGATCGGCAGCTTGAGCAGGCGTTCGAGCTTCTGCGCCGGCATCTTCGCGTAGACGCCCATCTGGAACTTGGTCCAGATGCGCGGCACGCCGAAGATGGCCGTGGGCCGCGCACGCTTGAGGTCTTCGAGGAAGGTATCCAGGCTCTCGGCGAAGAACACCGTCTGCCCGGCATACAAGGAAGCCATCTCGACGAACATGCGCTCGGCCACGTGGCACAGCGGCAGGTAGGACAGCAGGCGGTCTTCTTCGCTGGTCTTGAACAGTTGCACGCCATGGCCGGCGGCGAAGGCGAAGTTGCCGAAGGTCTGCATCACGCCCTTGGGCGTACCGGTGGTGCCGGAGGTGTAGATGATGGTGGCCAGCTGATCGGCGCTGGTCTTGGGGTTGTCGCGGATCGGCGACTCCGCCTGCAGCTCGCTCCAGTGGTAGCTGAACTCGCCTTCGGGGTGGATCGGCAGGGCGATGGTGGCCACGCCTTCGGGAATGCCACCGGCCATGGCGGGCCAGTCGTCCAGCTTGCCGATGAAGGCCAGCGCCGTTTCCGAGTGGGCCAGCACCTGGTTCACCGACTCGGCGGTGAGGTTCGGGTAGAGGGGAACGGAGATGTGCCCGGCCATCCAGATCGCCAGGTCCGCGACTATCCAGTGGGCGCAATTCTTGGAAATGATGGCGATGCGGCTGCCGGGCGGCAGGTCGCGCCCTCTCAGCCAGCTGGCGGCGCGTCGCGCCTGGTCGCCGACATCACCCCAGGTCAGCTCCTCGACCCTGCCGCCGGACAGCGGTTGGACCAGGTAGCGTTTGTTGGGATGACGTGCTTCTCGCTCGAAAAACATCTCAAGCGGCAAACGGACTGCATCAGCCACAGGGCCTCCTCCTTTTTTGTTTTTCTGGGGACAACCAAGCACTTGCTTGGGCGAATATTCCACGCAGTACGGAGCGGCGCAAGTTAAGAAATGTATCGGGCTCGGACACAGCTTCCGAGAGGCTCTGGGGCGGGGGTTTCAGCGGGAAATATGGGAAAAGGCGGCGGCGCTGAGCGCCGCTTGGCGATTGAAAAGGCTATTTCCGCGTTAGCTGTTGCGGCTTCAAAGCAAGCTCTCAAGCACGGTGCGTTCCGCACGCCCAAGGGTTTCTGCCACCTCCACTGCATGGGTTTCGCTTCGCTCTACGCCATCCTACGAAAGCTGCCGCTACGCGCACGCTGGGCTGGTGCGTACATAAATGTGAGGATTCGAGCGAAGAAAGCTGGAGCAGCCGCCAACGCCCCTCCAGGAGGCCGAACGCAGTCGTTGCGCAGGGGGACGAGCGGCATGGATGCCGCGAGAGGCGCGCCAGGCCATGGATGGCCCATCGCGCCGGCCCCCGATAGCGACGATGGAGTGAGGGCACCCCGGCGAAGCCGGGGCCGGATGATGGGGCAAGCGTTTTTGGTTCCTTTTTTGGCGACTGAAAAAAGGGACTCGCCCGGGGGGGGGCGAAACCAGAAGCGTCACCAGAACTCGGCAATCAGCCGGGCTCAAATCCTCTAGCAGTACTTAACGCAGGCAGAGCCACTGAAAACGCTCCTACAGGAGCCCACCCATCGGAGGGTTCGATGGGTGCAGCCGGCGTATCCCGCCGGCAAGCGCGCCGATCAGTTCGAGGGGGAGATGAACCAGGCTTCCAGCCCGGGTTTGTCGGTTTGCTGGCCGGGCCGGTAGATATAGCCGGAGACCCGCGCGTAGTTATCCCAGTCGGTGCGCCAGAGCATGGTGCCCTGGTACTCCTGGCCGTTGCGCTTGAAGTCGATGCGCAGCCCCGAGGCGCCGTCCACCAGCTCGGAATCCTCGAAGTGCGCCTTGCCGGTCCAGCTTTCCTCGCCCACGGTCCAGGCCAGGGACAGTTCGCCCTCGTCCTGGTAGATGTCCAGCTCGCCGGTGTAGGGCTTGCCGGTGTCGATGTCGCGGCCGACGATCCAGTAGTTGCCGACGAAGAAGGACGCGTCGGGATGGTCCGCCGCCTGCACGGCGGAACCGGTGAACAGGGGTACCAGCGCCAGCAGGGCGCGGAGGGTGATGCGTCTGAGCATGGGGGTCGTCCTTGAGGGCGGGGGTCAGATCCGGTGGGCGTGGTGCAGGGAGCACAGTTCCATCAGCCCCGCCAGGGCCATGTCGCCCTCCAGCTCGGCGAGGCTGGCGGTGCCCATGGGCAGCGGTTGCTGGCGGTGGCCGTGGAGCAGCAGGCCGGCGAGTTCACCGACGAAGGGGTTGTGGGTCACCAGCAACAGCTCGCCCTCCTCCCGCTCGGCCAGTTGCGCAAGGGCTTCGCGCGGGTCGCTTTCGGGGGTCAGCCAGGGCAGCGTGATGATCGCGCCCTGGAAATCCAGCGCCTCGCGCACCAGTTCGGCGGTCTGCTGGGCACGCAGGTAGGGGCTGGCGATGATCCGCTGCAGCGGCCGGCCGGCCAGGCGTGCGGCGGCGTGCAGCACTTCCTGGCGGCCATTGCGGGTCAGCGGGCGCTCGGCATCGGTGGCGGCGCGGGGTTCGGCCTCACCGTGGCGCAGTAGCCACAGCCTCACAGCTTGGGCTCTTCGTCTCGTACCGGGTGCGGCGCCGGCGGCACCGAATGGGCGGCCTCGCCTTCCGGCGCGCGCGGTGCGGGCCAATCGGCGAAGGGCCAGGGCTTCTCTTCGGTGTTGAAGGTGCCGAAGCGGCCGATCTGCATCAGGTACTGGCTGAGGCTGTCGCCGAAGCCCATCAGGCCGCCATTGGGCGCGCCATAGAAGGCGCGGTAGCCAAGCTGCGCCAGGACCACCACGCCGAGGACGATCTCGGCCAGTTGCCAGACGACGACGAAGATCAGCATCCACAGCACGCGCAACAGGATGGACTCGCGCTGCAGGTCTTCGCGCTCTTCATTCATGGGAATCTCCTTGTCCTTGATCGGCAGGGCTCAGAAGCCGCTGGTGGGAATGAAGTCGACGTCGGTCTTGGGCTCGGCGCGCATCAGCGCTTCGATTACCTGGGCCAGCGTACGCCCCTCGAAAAGAATGGCATGCAGGCCCGCGACCAGCGGCATGTACACCTGCAGCTCTTCGGCACGGGCCTTGAGCACCTTGAGGGTGTTGACGCCCTCGGCCACCTCGCCGAGGCGCGCCACGGCGTCTTCCAGGCTCAGGCCTTCGCCCAGGGCATGGCCGACCTGGTAGTTGCGGCTCTTGGGCGAGGAGCAGGTGACGATCAGGTCGCCAACGCCGGCCAGGCCGAGGAAGGTCATGGGGTTGGCGCCGAGCTTGACGGCGAAGCGGGTCATTTCCGCCAGGGCGCGGGTGATCAGCATGCTCTTGGTGTTCTCGCCCATGCCCAGCGCGGCGGCCATGCCGGCGATGATGGCATAGACGTTCTTCAGCGCACCGCCCAGCTCGACGCCGAAACGGTCGGCACTGGCATAGACGCGGAAGGTCTTGCCGTGCAGCGCGGCCTGCACCTGCTGGCACAGCTCGGCGTCTTCACTGGCAACCACGGTGGCGGTCAGCGCGTGGTCGGCCACTTCGCGGGCCAGGTTGGGGCCGGACAGCACGCCGATGCGCGCCTCGGGGGCGATGTCTTCGAGTATCTGGCTCATCAGCAGGAAGCTCTGCGCCTCGATGCCCTTGGTCAGGCTGACCAGCATGCGGCCCTTCAGCTGGCCGGCCACCGGTTCGAGCACCTTGCGCAGCGCGCTGGAGGGGATGGCGACGAATATCAGCTCGCAGCTGGCGAGCACCGCGCCCAGGTCGGTGGTGGGCTCGACGCCGGGGTGGATCTTCACCCCCTTGAGGTAGCGCGGGTTCTCGCGGTTGGCGCGGATCGCCTCGGCCTGCTCCGGGTCGCGCATCCACTGCTGCACGCTCTTGCCGTTCTCGCCCAGGAGGTTGGCGATGGCGGTGCCGAAGCTGCCGCCGCCCAGCACCGCGATCGATTGCTGTTGAGTCATAACCAGTCCATGTAGAGCCATCGGGGATGGCGGGTTGCGCGCATTATACGGAGGGCCGAGCGACCAGCCAGTCTCAAACTCTCCATCTGCTACTGGTCAAGTCCGAATCCAGGCACGACAATCCAGCCCTTTATGACCCTGGCGAACGCCGACAGTGCCCTGCCCTCGCATTCACGCGAGCCGCAACGGCCAGCGGCCCCACGCCACGACGGAAACATTCGACCGGAACGCAGGCCCAGCTAGAGTTTCCCCATGCATTCACTTTTCCCATGGACGAGCCTGTCACGAGGCCCACGGATGATCCGCCGCCCCGCACCGCACCGTTCCCCTACCCGCCGTCGCTCGCCGGCCCCGGCTGCGATGGAGCGCTGCCGATGAGCCTGCGCCGTGGCTGGGACATCCACACCCGCACCCAGCTGATCAGCCTGGGCCCGGCCCTGCTGCTGACGCTGTTGCTCACCGGCTTCTTCACCTTCGCCCGCCTCCAGGACCTGCGCCAGGAGCTGAACCACACCGGCCAGCTGATCGCCAACCAGTTGGCGCCGGCCGCCGAATACGGCGTGATCGCCGGCAACCTGCCGGTGCTCGAAGGCCTGCTCAAGGCCACCCTGGACACCCCCCACGTGCGCTTCCTCGAAGTGCGCGACCGCGAGGACAACATCCTCGTGTATGTCGAGCAGCCGGGCAGCCTGGATCGCGCCGGGCCCCAGGTGGAGGTGTTCCACGCGCCCATCCGCATGCAGCAGATGAAGCTGGACAGCGAAACCCTGTTCCACAGCGAGCGCAGCAACGGCAAGCTCGCCAGCGGCTACCTGGGCCGCGTGGTGGTGGGCATGTCCAACGATGCGTTCAGCAGCCGCCAGCAGGAAATCCTCCTCAAGGCCACGGTGCTGGCCCTCTTCGCCCTGGTGCTCACCTTCCTGTTGGCACGGCGCCTGGCCACCCGCCTGTCGCAGCCCATCAGCGCCATGGGCGAGGCGGTGGAGGCCATCCAGGGCGGCAACTACCAGGCCAGCCTGCCGGTGGTGGACGAAGGCGAACTGGGCGACCTGGCCCGGCACATCAACAACCTCGCCAGCGGCCTGGACAAGGCCAGCCGCGAGCAGCAGCAAGCCATCGACCAGTTGATCACCGCCCGCGAAGAAGCCGAGCAGGCCAACCGTGCGAAATCCGACTTCCTGGCGATGATGAGCCACGAGCTGCGCACGCCCATGAACGGCGTGCTGGGCATGCTGCAACTTCTTGAAACAACGGAACTGAACCAGGAACAGGCGGAATACGCCGCCCTGGCCGCCGAATCCACCGAGCACCTGCTCAAGGTGATCAACGACATCCTCGACTTCTCCCGCATCGAGCGCGGCGCCCTGGAGCTGGAGCGCATCTCCTTCAACCTGCTGGAACTGGTGCAGGGCTCGGTGCAGGTGTTCCAGCACAGCGCCTCGCAGCGCGGCCTGGCGCTGACCCTGGACACCCAGGAAGGCCTGGAGCAGATCGAGGTACAGGGCGACCCGACGCGCATCCGCCAGATCCTGGTGAACCTGGTGGGCAACGCGCTGAAGTTCACCGAGGACGGCGGCATCCGCGTGCTCACCCAATGGCAGCCGCTGGATGACGAGGTGCTCTGGCTCACCTGCGCCGTGCACGACAGCGGCATCGGCATTCCGCCGGAACGCCTGGAGCACATGTTCGACGCCTTCCAGCAGGCCGACAGCTCCATCTCCCGGCGCTACGGCGGCACCGGGCTGGGCCTGCCCATCGCCCGCACCCTGGCCGAGCGCATGGGCGGCACCCTGCGCGCCGAAAGCCTGGAAGGGCGGGGCTCGATCTTCACCCTGGAAATCCCCCTGCCGTTCCGCCAGCAGGAGCGCCGCGCCAGCCAGGGCAACGGCAACGAGGCCGGCAACGGCTCGGGCCAGCAGGTGCTGCTGGTGGAAGACAACCCGGTCAACCAGACGGTGATCGAAGCCATGCTGCGCAGCCTCGGCTACCGCGTCAGCCTGGTGGGCGACGGCGCCCAGGCGGTGCAGAGCGCCTCGCGGCAACACTTCTCGGCGATCCTCATGGACTGCCGCCTGCCGGTGCTCGATGGCTACGAAGCCACCCGGCAGATTCGCAAGATGAATGGCGGCGCCCGCACGCCGATCATCGCCCTCACCGCCAACGCCCTGCAGGGCGACCGGGAAGCCTGCCTGGAAGCGGGCATGAACGACTACCTGGCCAAGCCCTTCAAACGGGCCGACCTGCAGCGCGTCCTGCAGCGCTGGCTGGGCGGCGCGACGGATTGCCCCCCCGACCTTCGGTGAGTGGGCAACAGTGCTAAAGTGCGGCAGGCTTGCGTCACAAAAGCGCCGGGGCAAAGGCGCAAGCGTCCCTGATTCAAGTGAACGACTGTACTCTGTGACTTTCACCGCAACGCAACAGTCTATGACTAGTCTGCCGATTCGACGCCTGTGCGCGCGGCGGTGTGGACGTAATGCCAAGCCCTGCAGTACGGGGACCATTGAGGAGCTCGCATGACAAAACAAAACGCCTATTCCCGGGAAGACCTGCTGCGCTGCAGTCGCGGTGAGCTGTTCGGCCCCGGTAATGCGCAACTGCCCGCCCCCAACATGTTGATGATCGATCGCATCGTCCATATCAGTGAAACCGGCGGGAAGTACGGCAAGGGCGAAATCGTCGCCGAGCTCGATATCAACCCGGACCTGTGGTTCTTCGCCTGCCATTTCGAAGGCGACCCGGTGATGCCGGGCTGCCTGGGCCTGGACGCCATGTGGCAACTGGTCGGCTTCTACCTCGGCTGGCAGGGCAACCCCGGCCGCGGCCGTGCCCTGGGTTCGGGCGAAGTGAAATTCTTCGGCCAGATCCTGCCCACGGCGAAAAAGATCACCTACAACATCCAGATCAAACGCACCATCAGCCGCTCGCTGATCCTCGGCATCGCCGACGGCACCGTCAGCGTCGATGGCCGCGAAATCTACAGCGCCGAAGGCCTTCGCGTCGGCCTGTTCACTTCCACTGACAGCTTTTAAGGGTTATCCGCATGCGTCGCGTCGTGATCACCGGCCTGGGCATCGTTTCCTGCCTGGGCAATGACAAGGAAACCGTTTCTTCCAACCTGCGTGCAGGCCGGGCCGGCATCCGCCACAACCCGTCCTATGCCGAAATGGGCCTGCGCAGCCACGTTTCCGGTTCGGTCGACCTGAACCTCGAAGAGCTGATCGATCGCAAGATCTTCCGCTTCATGGGCGACGCCGCCGCCTACGCCTTCCTGGCGATGGAACAGGCGATCAAGGACTCGGGCCTGCAACCCGAGCAGATCTCCAACCCGCGTACCGGCCTCATCGCAGGTTCGGGCGGTGCTTCCACCGTCAACCAGATGGAAGCCATCGACACCCTGCGCGAGAAGGGCGTCAAGCGCATCGGCCCATACCGTGTGACCCGCACCATGGGCAGCACCGTATCCGCCTGCCTGGCCACCCCCTTCCAGATCAAGGGCGTGAACTTCTCCATCTCCTCCGCCTGCGCCACCAGCGCCCACTGCATCGGCCAGGCCATGGAGCAGATCCAGCTCGGCAAGCAGGACGTGGTCTTCGCCGGCGGCGGTGAAGAAGAGCATTGGAGCCAGAGCTGCCTGTTCGACGCCATGGGTGCCCTCTCCACCCAGTACAACGACACTCCCGAAAAGGCCTCCCGCGCCTACGACGCCAAGCGTGACGGTTTCGTCATCGCCGGTGGCGGCGGCATGGTGGTGGTCGAGGAGCTGGAGCACGCCCTGGCGCGCGGCGCCAAGATCTACGCGGAAATCGTCGGCTACGGCGCCACTTCCGACGGCTACGACATGGTCGCTCCGAGCGGCGAAGGCGCGATCCGCTGCATGCAGCAGGCGCTCTCCACCGTCGACACCCCGATCGACTACCTGAACACCCACGGCACCTCCACCCCGGTGGGCGACGTCGCCGAAATCCGCGGCGTGCGTGAAGTGTTCGGCGACAAGGCTCCGGCCATCAGCTCCACCAAGAGCCTGTCCGGCCACAGCCTGGGCGCCGCCGGCGTGCACGAGGCGATCTACTGCCTGCTGATGATGGAAGGCAACTTCATTGCCGGCTCCGCCAACATCGACGAGCTGGACCCGGAAGTGGCCGACCTGCCGATCCTGCGTGAGACCCGCGAGAACGCCAAGCTGGACACCATCATGTCCAACAGCTTCGGCTTCGGCGGCACCAACGCCACCCTGGTGCTCAAGCGCTTCTCGGCCTGACACCCGCGCCGCAAGGCGAACGCAACACCCACCATGCCCGTATCGCTCGATACGGGCATGGTCGCGTCAGGGCCATGGAAAGTCCCGCTACCCCCGCCCCAGAGGCTCGCAAGCCCAGCGAAACGGTGAAGTTCACGCGTATTCCACAGGGCTTCCTATACTTTTTCCGAGCCTCCCTGGTTCGTCCCGCAGCCACCCCGGAGAAGTAACCCATGTTCCTGCGACAATTCCCCATCGCTCCCCGCGCGGCTTTCGGCTTCGCCATCATCACGCTGATGCTGGTGTTCACCGGCCTGTTCTCGCTGAACCGCATGTCGGTGATCAACGACGCTTCCACCGAGATCAGCCAGAGCTGGCTGCCCAGCGTGCGCACCATCGCCCAGATCAACCTGTCGCTGACCGAACTGCGCCAGGTGCAGCTCGGCCATGTCCTGGCGACCGACCTGCCGTCCCAGCAGTTCCTCGAAACGCGCATGCGCGAAATCATCGCCCAGCTCGACAAGGCTGAAAGCACCTACAAGGCCGGCATCGACCCGGGCCGCGACCAGCAGCTGTTCGACCGCTACACCCAGGAGCGCCAGGGCTTCATCGCCGGTGTCGACAAGCTGCTCGCCATGTCCAAGGGTGGTGAGAAGGCCGCCGCCACCGAACTGGTCCAGGGCCCGCTGCTGGACAACTACCGCACCACCCTCAAGGCGCTCAACGAACTCTCCGACTACAACACCCAGGGCGCCGACGCCGCCAACACCCAGGCGGACGAGAACTACGCCAGCGCCACCACCGCCGTCATCAGCGTGCTGGTGATCGCCGCACTGATCACCGTCGCCCTCGCCTGGGCCCTCACCCGCAGCATCACCGTGCCGCTGAGCGAAGCCGTGCTGGCGGCCGGCGTGGTGGCCAGCGGCGACCTCACCGGGCGCATCGACACCGCCGGCAAGGACGAACCGGCGCAACTGCTCACCGCCCTGCAGCGCATGCAGCAGCAATTGCGCGGCACCATCCAGCAGATCGGCACCTCCGCCACCCAGCTGGCCTCCGCCGCCGAAGAACTCAACGCGGTGACCGAGGAAGGCAACCGCTCCCTCACCCGCCAGCACGACGAAATCGAAATGGCCGCCACCGCCGTCAACGAGATGACCGCCGCCGTGGAAGAGGTCGCGCGCAACGCCAGCTCCACCTCCGACGCATCCCGTGCCTCCGAGGAGTCGGCGCAGGACGGACGCGACCGCGTGCAGCAAACGGTGCAGGCGATCCGCAGCATGAGCCAGGAAGTCGCCCACACCTCCACCCTGGTGGAAGGCCTGGCCGACCGCGCACAAAGCATCAGCAAGGTGCTGGACGTGATCCGCGCCATCGCCGAGCAGACCAACCTGCTGGCCCTCAACGCCGCCATCGAGGCCGCCCGGGCCGGTGAACAGGGCCGTGGTTTCGCCGTGGTCGCCGACGAGGTCCGCGCCCTCGCCCACCGCACCCAGGAATCCACCCGCGAAATCGAGCAGATGATCGGCAGCATCCAGAGCGGCACCGGCGAAGCCGTGGGCGCGATGAACCAGAACGACCAGCGCGCCCGGCAGATGCTGGAAATCGCCGAAGCAGCCGGCCGCGCCCTGGTGGAGATCACCGAGCAGGTCAGCCAGATCAACGAACGCACCCTGGTCATCGCCAGCGCCGCCGAAGAGCAGGCCCAGGTGGCCCGCGAGGTGGACCGCAACCTGGTGAACATCCGCGACATCTCGGTGCAGACCGCCACCGGCGCCAACCAGACCGCCGCCGCCAGCCACGAGCTGTCGCGCCTGGCCGTGGAACTCAACGGCATGGTCGCGCGCTTCACCGTCTGATCGCGCCCGCAAGGCCCATTGCCAGGGAGACGCAGGGCCGGCTGCAAACGAAGAACCCCAGCACCTCGCGGTGCTGGGGTTCTTTCGTATCGGCAGTGCTCGCATCCAGGCTAGAGCCTCGGCGCAGAGCGAGCGGGGCGGCCCGCTCAGGCGGCACGCACCGGGTCGATCGGTGCCCCGGCCTTGCGCGAGGCCACCAACACCGGGCGCCGGGGGTGGCTCGCTTCAGGTTGCTTGGCCGCCTCCAGCGGCTGGCCATCGAGCACCCGGCGACGAACCAGGTAAACACCCAGGCTCGCCAGCAGCGCCAGCACCAGGTGGGTGACGCTCAGCTCCGGCGTGGCCCAGGCCAGCAGCAGCACGCCCAGGCTCAGCGCATCACGGCGCTGGCGGCGCCATTCCTCGCGCGCCTCATCGCTGCCCTCGCCGGCCAGGCCGAACAGGCGCCGCGCGGCGGCATGCAGGCCGCCCGCTGCCAACTGGTCACTGAGCAGCACCCCATAGAGCAGCAAGGCCCCGCCGAAACCGAAGGCCGCCGCCAGCACCTGGCGCAGCGCCGGGCTCTGCAGGCGCCATGCCTCGCCGCTCAGCGGCTGCCACAGCACCAGCAACGCCAGCACCGCCAGGCTGCCCAGCAGTACCCGCCCGTTCTGGGTAACGGCACGGCTCGCCCAATAGACCAGGCCAACGGCGACGAGCAGCGCAGAGTCGACGGCCAGCGCCCAACCAAGCGCCAGCGCCGGCTCGCCGTCGAGACGGGCCGGCGCCCAGTGAAGATTGGCCACGAAGGCGATGGAAAGGCTGAACGCGGCGAGAAAGACCAGGTAGCTGATAACGCCGAAGGTAAAGGTCGCGGTACGTCCGAGTGTGCTGTTCATGATGCGGTCCTGCCAGGGGTCTGGGGCTGCAGGGCTCTGCAGTCAGGGCCAGATTGCCGCCCCCCTGTATCTGCCCGATGGCAGTAACCGCTCAGTTTGTTTCAGTCTGGTATCCGTGGCCCGCCGCCGGCAGCCAGGTGCGCAACAAGCGATGCAGGCGCGCCTGGTCCAGCGGCTTGGTCAGCAGCGCCTTGACGCCCTGGGCCTGCACCTCGGCCTCCACCAGGCTGTCGCTGAAGCCGGTGTAGAGCACGATGGGCAGGTCCGCCCGCGCTGCCAGCAGGCGCCGCGCCAGTTGCAGCCCGGTGAGGCGCGGCATGCTCTGGTCGAGGATGACGAAGTCCCAGGCATAGGCGTCGGCGCAGAGCTGCCGGCTGGCCTCTTCCGGGTCGCCGAACAGTTGCGCGGCCACGCCCCAGTTGGCCAGCAGCTCGCCCATGAACTCGCCGACCACGGGGTCGTCGTCCACCACCGCCACCCGCCCGCGCAGGGCCGAGCGCGGCGGCAGCGCCTCATGGCAGGCCGTGACGTTGAACGCGGCCTCCGGCGCCTGATGATGGGCCGGGATGAGGATGCGGAAGGTGGCGCCCTGCCCCGCCGGGCTGTCCAGCTGGATGTGGCCGCCGTACTCGTGGACGATGCCGTGCACCATCGACAGGCCCATGCCGCTGCCCTGGCCGCTGGCCTTGGTGGAGAAGAACGGCTCGAAGATCTGCGCCCGCAGCGCCCCGTCGATGCCCGGCCCGCTGTCGCTGACGGTGAGGGTGACGAACTGCCCGTCGATGCGCTGCTGGCACGAGGCGCACACGCCCGCCTGCACCTGCACCTGGCCCAGCCCCACCTGCAGGCGCCCCGCACCGCCCATGGCGTCGCGGGCGTTGATGCACAGGTTCATCAGCACCTGCTCCAGCTGCACCGGGTCTACCAGCACCGCCGGCAGGTCGTGGGCCAGGCGCGTCTCCAGTTCCACCGTGGCCGGCAGGGTGGAATCCACCAGGCGGATGAAGTTGCCCAGCAGCAGGTCCAGCGCCACCACCTGGGGCGTGCCCCGGCTGCCACGGCTGAAGGTGAGCATCTGCTGGATCAGGTCGCGGGCCTTCTCCGCCGAGCGCTGCACCCGCGTGAGGTACTTGCCCAGGCGCTCGTCATGGAGGGATTCGGCGTGCTCCTGGGCCATCACCGTGTAGCCCAGCATGCTGGTCAACAGGTTGTTGAAGTCGTGGGCGATGCCGCCGGTGAGGTGCCCGATGGCCTCCATGCGCTGGGCCTGGCGCAGCTGTTGCTCCAGGCGCGCCTTTTCCTCTTCGGCCTGGCGCCGCTCGGTGATGTCGCGCAGGTAGCAGATGTAGCGCGGGCCCTCGTCGCCGCGCACCTGGGTCAGCGCCAGCTCGGCGGGGAACTCCTCGCCCGAGGCGCGCTGGGCCACCACCTCCATGCGCTTGCCGAGGAAGTCGCCGGTGCCGGTCTGGGCGTAGCTCTCGAAGGCGCGCTCGTACACCTCGTGGAAACGCTCGGGGATGATCAGCTTCAACAGCCACTGGCCCAGGGCATCGTCACGGGCGATGCCGAAGCAGCGCTCGGCCGCCGGGTTGAAGGCGAGAATGCGCCCGGCACTGTCCATGCCGATGAAGCAGTCCAGCGCCGTGTCGGCGATGGCGCGGTGTTGCTGCTCGCTGGTGCGCAGGGCCTGCTCGGCCTCCTTGCGCTGGGTGATCTCGCGGCAGAACACCAGGATGCGGTCGACGCCGGACAGGGTCACGCGCTTGAGCGAGACGTCGTCCCAATGCAGGCTGCCGTCGCGGTTGCGCCGGTGCCACTCGAAGCGCTGCGGCTCGCCGGCCGCCGCGCGGGCCAGGAAGCCGGCGGCATGCCTGGCCGTGTAGGGCTCGTAGCCGGCGCTGAAGGCGTCCATGTCCAGCCCGAGCATCTCCTCGTAGCTGTAGCCGACGGTGGAACAGGCGCGGGGGTTGGCGTCCACCAGGGCGCCGCTGTCGATGTCCAGCACCAGGATGGCGTCCTCGGAGCCGGCGAAGATCGCCCGGTAGCTGGCCTCCGCCTCCAGCCGCTCCATCTCCGCCGCCGCCCGCACCGAGAAGATGCGCAGCACCGACTCGGCCCGTTCGCGCTCCTTCATCGGCCCCAGGCGCCCGGCGGCGATCAACCCCAGCGGGCGGCCGTCGCTGGCGAACAGCGGGTAGCCGGCGAAGCTGTCCACGCCCGAGGCGCGGAATACCGCATCCCCCGGGTAGCACTCCAGCAGGTTGCTGCCGACGAAGTGGAAAGCCTTGCCCAGCACGTCGCTGCAGGCGGTGCCTTCCAGGTCATAGGTGAAGTTGGCGCGCAGCTCGCCGGCGTAGTACATGGCCAGGGTGGTGAGCTTGTGCGGGCCCTCGTCGCTGATGCGGCTGACGTAGGCGAAATCGGCGTGCAGCGAACGCACCATGTAGCGGGCGATGGCCTCGAACACCTCGTTGCCGGTGGCCGCCGAGATGCCCAGGGCGACGTAGCGCAGCACCTCTTCCACGCTCTTGCGCGAGCTGATGTCGGTGGAGATGCCGCACACGGCGGTAACCCGGCCCTCGCTGTCGAACAGCGGGAACTTGCTGGACAGGTAGGTGCGCACCACGCCGTTGAACGGCAGGCGCTCCTCGAACTCCTGCTCCTGGCCCAGCTCCGCCACCTTGAGGTCGTTGGCGCGCAGCACATCGGCCAGTTCCCTGGGGAAGTACTCGTGGTCGGTGTGGCCGATCACCTCCTCCGCGCGCACCCGGAATAGCTGCTCGAAGGCACGGTTGACCAGGCGCAGGCGGCCTTCCAGGTCCTTCACGTAGATGACTGCGCTGCTGTTGTCGACGATCTGGCGCAGCTGGTGCTCGGCGGCACCATCGAACAGCGGGCGGGGTGCCGTCAGGCTCATCGGAAGGCCTCCACGAGCCTGGGTGATGGCTGGAGTATAGAGAGCCGGCCCCGGCCTTTAGAGGGGGTACAACGCGGTTGAAACAATTGAAACAAAGGCGGCCAACCGGCATTCCGAGGCTTAGGGAAACACAGGAGCTTCGCGAGCAGAGCTCGTTCCTACGGAGAGGGCGACGAGGGGGCCGGGTGATCAGCCCGGCACGAACATGTAGCCCACCCCGCGCAGGGTGCGGATTACCTGGGGTTTGTCGGGGTCGGTTTCCAGCTTGCGGCGCAGGCGGGCGATGCGGATGTCGATGGAGCGGTCGAAGGGATTCCAGTCGCGGTTCTGGGTGAGGTTGAGCAACTGGTCGCGGGACAGCGGCCGGTTGGGGCGCTGGGCGAAGGCCTGGAGCAGGTCGAACTCCATGGCGGTGAGGGGGATTTCCGCGCCGTTGCCGTCGAACAACTGGTGGCGGTCCAGGTCCAGGCGGCAGGCGCCCAGTTGCAGGCTGTTGCCGGCGTCTACAGGGACAGAAGGAGCGGCGACGGCCGGCACCCGCTGGTAGCGGCGCAGCACGGTCTTGACCCGCGCCAGCAGCTCACGCGGGTCGAAGGGCTTGGCCACGTAATCGTCGGCGCCCACTTCCAGGCCGATGGTGCGGTCCACCGGGCTGCCGGCGCCGGAGACCATGATCACCGGCAGGTCGTGGTGCTCGCGCAGGTAGCGAGCCAGGCTGAGGCCGTCCTCGCCGGGCAGGCCGACATCCAGCAGCACCAGGTCCGGCAGGCCGGCAGCCAGGGCCGCGCGCATGCCGGTGCTGTCGCAGGCCGGCTCCACCTGATAGCCGTGGCCACCCAGGTAGTCCTGCAGCAACTCACGTATCTCGGCGTCGTCGTCCACCACCAGAATCTTGACCTGCCCGGCCATGGGTCCCTCGCTCATCGGTCAATGCGAACGCGGGGAATATAGCGCGCCATTGCGGCGACGAGCAGCCTCCCGCGCGAATGACCCAACGATGATCACACCACCCTGTGGCCCGGGCTTGATACCGGGCCACAGGGTGCCCATCAACGCGAGGCTTTGCGTCGCAAGGCGGCCGGGTTGAAGGCGGCGTCACCCGGGGAGGGCTTGCTGAAGTCCACGGTGCCGGCCTCTTCGTTGTCCAGCCACTGCACGCCGTAGCGGCGCGCCTGCAGGTCGTGGAAGGTGTCCAGCGCGGTCCACACGGTGGGCAGCTCGTAGAAGTTCTTCAGGTAGGCCAGGGAGACGCGCCACAGGTCGCCACGGCCGTCGTACTGGTCCACCACCGCCGCGCCCCAGCTGTCCTCGTCGAGGTAGAGGGTGCGCTTGGAGTAGATGTGCCGCGCGCCGGCCTTGAGCTTGCCTTCCACCACCCAGACGCGGTGCAGCTCGTAGCGGGTGTATTTCGGGTTCACGTGGCCAGGCAGCAGCAGGTCCTTGTACTTCACCTCGGGGCTGGTGATCTTGTAGTTGTTGTAGGGGATGTAGATCTCCTTCTTGCCCACCAGGGTCCAGTCGTAACGGTCCGGCGCGCCGTTGTACATGTCGGTGTCATCGGCGGTGCGCAGGCCGTCGGTGGACTCGATCGGCGTGTCGTAGGCCAGGGTCGGCGCGCGGCGCACGCGGCGCTGGCCGGGGTTGTAGCCCCAGGCCTGGCGTGGCTCCTTGACCTGGTCGAGCATCTCCTGCACCAGCGCGCCGTTGCCGGCCAGGCGCGCCGGGGCGGTGGTGAAGGTCATGTAGTAGAACAGGGTGTTCTGCAGGTCGGCGTAGCTGCCCTTGGGGTCGTAGAAGCGAAACAGCGCCTCGTCCTCGGAGGTGACCAGGGAGTAGGCGCCGTTGCGCTGCACCCCCGCCTCCGCCGAGCGCCGCACGATGTAGGTGCCGCGGTAGCGGGTGATGTGGTTCCAGATCGCTTCCAGGCCGTTCTGCGGGATGGGGAACGGGATGCCGCCATAGGCGTCGGCGAAACCGTTGCCGCCATTGAGCAGCTTGCCCGTGGTGGCGTTCTTCAGGGTGTTGTCGTAGACCCACTGCGGTGCCGAGCCGGAGCGCCGGGTCGGGTAGACCGGCATCTGGAAGCTGTCCGGGTAGGCGTTGAACAGGGCGATCTCGCCATCGGTGAGGTTGGCCTTGTACTGCTCGAGGTTGGCCTTGGTGATGGTGAACAGCGGCTGGTCGGCGGCGAAGGGATCAACGTGGTGCTGGCCCGAACCCTTGTAGCCCGCCGGGGCCTGGGTGATGCCGCCGGTCCATTCCGGGATGGTGCCGGCGGCGTTGCCGGCGCGCTCCGCCCCCAGCGGGGTGAGGGTCGACTTGAGCGTGGCGGCCTGCTCGGCCGAGACCGCCGCCAGGGCGTCGGTGGCGCTGCCGGCGAGCACGATGGCAGCCAGCAGCAACGAGTATTTCTTCAACATGGGGTGCTTCTCCCTGTCTTGTACGGCCCGGCGCATCGCGGCCGGGCGCATGGCATCAGAACGAGTACTTGGCGGTGAGCGAAACGTTGTCGCGGTCGCGGGTGCTGTTGTTGCGCCCGGCGCCGTAGTACTCGGTGTACTGCAGGCCCACCTCGAAGCTGTTCAGGTAGGTGGCGTCGATCCCCAGGGTGTGCGCCTTGCGGCCTTCGATGAAGTTGCCGGTGCGGTCCGAGTTGCCCTGGAAGTCGTGCTGGAAGACGGCGTACGGCGAGAGTTTCACCCCCGCGTAGACGTCGTTCCAGCTGCCGGAAACCAGCAGCGTGTAGCCGTAGCTGTCGCGGCTGATCTGGTCGCTGTCGGTGGTGCGGTCGTCCTCGTAGGCCTTGTCGGTGGTGCTGGAGAACTTGCGCACCGAGCCGTCGAAGGCGGTGTACTTCAGGCTGCTGCCACGGATGTGCTGGGAGGCCACCTCGGCGACACCGATCACCGAGTCGAAGCTCAGGGCCGGGCCGAAGTTGTAGATGGTGGACAGAGAGATGTTGTAGGTCTCGGCCCGCTCGTAGTTGTCGAAGATCGAACTGCGGCAGAGCTGCTTGCCGGAGACGGCGGCGCAGGCGGCATCGTTGGCGACTCCGGAATTGACCAGGTCGGACCCATTGATGCCCTGGAGCAGCAGATCGCTCAGCAGGTCATCGGTGGCGGAAATGGAGATGGGCGCATTGGGCCGGTAGGAAAGCTCGCCGGAAACCGATGCATCCCCCACCGTGGTGTTGAAGCTGAAGCCGTACATGCGGATGTCTTCGACGTAGCGGCGACGGGCCTGGGCGTTGCTGGCCAGGTCGAAGGTCGCCAGCGCGCCGGCATACTCGGGCGGCAGGCTGTTGCCCGCCAGTGCACCGCCCAGGGTGGCCAGGTCGACGCCCTGGTAGCCATTCAGGTCGATGGCGATCTGCGGCTCCTTGGCGTGGTAGTTGACGAAGTAGAAGCCGAATTCGGTGGAGTTGAGTTCCTCGGCGATATAGCGGAAGGCCACGCCGAACTGGCCGCTGTCGTCCGCCTGCAGGTCCTTGCCGATATTGGCCACCTTGAATACACCGGTATCGCTATTGAGGTAGGCGTTCGGGCCATTGGCGCCGTTGCCGAGCAGGCCGGCACCAGCGAACAGGTCATACAGGGGCATCAACGGCGCCAGGTCCGTCGAGGTCGTATAGGCCGTGTGCCCCCCATCGGCGAACAGGTCGGTCTCGGAGAAGTAGGTGCCCACCGGGTCCAGGCGGGTCTCCTTCCACTTCCACTGGTAGAAGGCTTCCATGGACAGGTTGTCGGTCAGCCCCAGGTTGAAGCTCAGTGCTTCCATGGGCACCAGCACTTCCTTGAGTTCGGAGCCTGGCAGGTGGAACTTGGCCGCGTCCACCGGGTTCACCGTGTTGACCCCGCCGCGGTAGAACACGCCCTCGCCCCAGTTGATCACCTGGCGGCCCACCTTGGCGCCGAGGGGCATGGCGCCCACATCCCAGCTGCCGTAGAGGTAGGCGTCGAGGATCTCGCCCTTGCGCCCGGCGATGTGGCGGGTGTCCTGGGTGAAATGGTCGTCATCGGGGAAGGACTGGCTGGGCCGCTCCACGCCACCGGTGGTGCCGTAGTAGTCGTTGCGCTTGTCCATGATCTGGGTGTCGTAGTACGCCGTGCCACGGACGAAGGCGCCGTAGTTGTCGTACTTCAACGAGAGGTCGGAAGTGGCCTTGTACACCTCCGATACCAGGCCGGTATCGAAGTTGCGGTTGCCGTCATCGGCGTTGATATCGCTGATGTTGTCCGCGTCGCGCCCCTGCACCCGCCACATGGCGCCGTAGGAGAGCGTGGTGTCGATGGAACCGCTGAGCTGGTTGTCCAGCAGGCTGAACTCGACGGCCTGCGCGGAGCCGGCGATCAGCAACGGCAACAGCCCGAAAGCTGCTCCCGCCTGCAGGGGCCTGCACCCGATCGCGGATAAGCGGATATGCCTCTTCATAGCAAACGTACCTCCCTTGACGGCCAAGATTTCTGGGCTGGATCTATGTCCGGCCCTTTTGTTGTTTTCTCTCGGCTGCGGAGCGGCGTCCGGGCGGTTCAGGCAGGCCTCGGCGGCGCTCTCGCAGGTATCCATCTTCGTCGCGGGAATGCACGCCGGCGACGGTCACGCTGTTGTTCTTGTAATGAGCGGGAATCGTTAATTGGTACGATAGTGCAGGCAAGGTAACAAAGTGTGTACGCACTGCCAACCGTCCATTTCAGCTAGAAACGGTAAATTTTCAAGAAAGAACTCACGGGAAAATGCCGCTTGAAAGCAGTGCGGCCGGTGATAGGCGGCCAGCGCCCTCTTCCACCGGTTGAGCCGCCCGAGCAACCGCGCAGCCCGCACTCAAACGTGGCGAGGGATGAATCGCGGCCGCCGCCCGCCGAAACGAACAGACCCGGCGCATGGCCGGGTCCCGTTCGACGCGAAGGTCGATCAGCGCACGTCGAAGCTCTTCTCGGCCAGCAGGCGGTCGCCCTGGAACACCAGGAAGCGCCACTCGCCGGGGACCACTTCGTGGGTCTCGGTGAACTCGTAGGCCATCACGTCCTGGGGCGCGCCGGGTGCCATCTTCTGGATCACCTCGAATTTGTCGTGGCGCACGCCGTCGGGGGTGGTCACGCCCGGGGTGAGGTACAGCAGGGTCAGCGGGGTGTCGTTCTCGTGCTTGCCCACCAGCTTGTAGCGCATGCCGAACTTGGTGCCGAGCTTCGCCGGAACCTGGTCGGTGGGCAGGATGTTCTGGGTGCTGCTGGTGAGCACGCGCTCACCGGGCTGGTAGTCCTGGTAACGGCTTTCGAATACGCCGAACTCGATCGGCCCTTCGACCCGCACGTCGGCCATCGCCACGCCGGATGCCAGGCCGAGGGCGATCAATGCACTCAGTCGGGTTGCTTTCATGTCTCGCTCCTTGGTTGGGATGGCGCGAGGCTATGACACCTTCATGACTAACTGATGACAGGTTGAGACCCGGCTACCGGGTAGCACAGCGCCCCGTAGGTTGGGCTGAGGTACGAAGCCCAACGCAGCAGACCCGAACCTCGCTCCGTTGGGCCTCGCTGCGCTCGGCGCCAACCTACGGCACGGTGCCGTTGTAGGTCGGGTGCATCCCGGCAAAGTCCGTGTACAAAGGCGACGCGGGTTTCACCCGCCCTACGAGGCGCCGGGGAGCACGTGCCCCGTAGGTTGGGCCGGGCGGCGTTCCGCTGAGGCACGAAGCCCAACGCAACAGACCCCGCTCCGTTGGGCCTCGCTGCGCTCGGCGCCAACCTACGGCACGGTGCCCAACCGGAACCACGAAACCGACCGATGCGTAGGGTGGATGGCGCTCTTTTCATCCACCGGCGGAGTAGCCGGGAACGCTGTGCGTGGGCAGCCCTGCGGGCTGCTTGGCGACTGAAGTCGCCCCTACAGCGCCCCTAATAAGCCCCCTACAGCACCTGCAGGGGCGCTACGGGGCGGCGACGTGTTGCAGGTGTTTGGGGTTGCGCGGCAGCACGGCGAGGAAGTTGTCCCGGGCCACGCGCTTGGCGACGTCGGCAGGCAGGGCGTCGAGGAAGGGGTCGTAGGCGCGCAGGTAGTCGCCCAGGCCTTCGAAGCGCCCCACCACATCGGAGCCGAGCATGAAGCGCTCGGGGTACTTCTCCACCAGCTTCAGCCACTCCGGGTCGGGCTTGCCGTTCTTGTCCAGGAGGTAGGGCTGGAGCACGGTCCAGGAGAGGTCGACGTAGAGGTTGGGGTAGTCGCCGAGCATGCGCTTGAGGGTGGGCAGGAGGAAGTCGAGTTTCTTCTGGTGGCGGTGGATTTCCATGCTGGTGCCGGCGTGGGCCCAGATGAAGCGCACGTGCGGGTGGTTGCGCAGGGGTTCTTCGATCTCCTGCAGGTACAGCGGGTTGCGCTCGCGCTTGGAGGTGATGTTGGAGTGCAGCATCACCGGCAGGTCGTACTCGGCGGCGAGGTGGTAGATGCGCGCCATGGCCTCGTTGTTGGCGCGCGGAGTGTCGCCGTCGATCAGCGCGGTGAGGTCGTCGTGGCGGGTGAAGACCTCGCCTATGCCCTGCCACAGCCCAGGGTCCAGCTCCAGCATGCGGCGGATGTGCGCGTCGGAGTTCTTGTCGTTGGGGTTGAAGCCGCTGAGGAAGGGATGGAAGCGGTGGCGCTGGTCCTCCGGCAGCTTCTTCAGGGCGGCGGCCACCAGTACGTCGGTGGCGGTGTACCAGTAGGCATCGGCATCGTCGCCGGCGTAGTAGCGCGGGCGCTTGGGTTCGTCTTCGTGCCACTTCTTGGCCACCGGGATGCCGGAGATCATCACGTGGTCGATGGCCCCCTCATCCATGGCTTTCAGCAGTCCCTGCATGCCCTCGCTCTCCTGGAAGAAATCCACGTAGTGCAGGTGCGAGTCGCTGTAGTGGTAGTCCCGCGCCTGGCTGGCGCAGGCACTGAGGGCGAGGATGGCGGCGAGGCAGTGGCGGGCGATGGGCAAGGGGCGTCCTCCTGACGATCATTCATGGCAAAGGTAGACCGGCGACACGCTTGGCGGGTTCAGGCGGATGCTCTGATGGCCTTCTGAGACTATGATGCAGCAGGCCCGCCACAAGAACGCCAACATGCCGCGCAGCGCCTTTCTCCTGCTCTGCTTCGTCGCCCTCGCCTCGACCGCCGGCGAGCGCCTGGTCTATCCCCTGCACTCCAAGGGCGAGGACCCGGAAGCTTATGTCGTCGAACTGCTGCAACTGGCCCTGGCGCACAGCGGCGGCGACTACCAACTCGAGCCCACCCTCGAACCCATGCCGCAATCCCGCGCGCAGCTGTCCCTGGAGCGCAACGACGGGCGCGTGCAACTGATGTGGAGCATGACCACCCGCGAGCGCGAAAGCGCCCTGCTGCCGGTGCGCATCCCCATCTACAAGGGGCTGATCAGCTGGCGCGTGTTCCTGGTGCGCGCCGACCAGCGCGACCTGCTCGCCGGCGTGACCCGACGCGAGCAGTTGCAGGCCCTGCGCATGGGCCAGCGCCACGACTGGCCCGACACCGCCATCCTGCGCGCCAACGGCCTCAACGTGGTGACCACGCCGGGCTACGAGAGCCTGTTCCGCATGCTCGACGCCGGCCGTTTCGAGCTGTTCCCCCGCGAGGTGGTGGTGGCCTGGGACGAGCAGCGCCGCGCCGCAGCCGATGGCCTGCACCTGGCGGTGGACGAGCACCTGGTGCTGCACTACCCGACGGCCTTCTACTTCTTCACCTCGCGCCAGCGCCCCGAGCTGGCCGCCGCCATCCAGCGCGGCCTGGAAGCGGCCATCGCCGATGGCAGCTTCGAGCGCCTGTTCCAGCGCTATCACGGCGAGACCCTGCGCCGTGCACGCATGGACAAGCGCCAGGTGATCGAACTGGACAACCCCGACCTGCCGGAAGAAACCCCCATCGACCGCGAGGCGCTCTGGTACCGCCCGCTTGCACCCAAGTAGCGCCTGAGCGCCCCGGCCGACCCGTGCCGGTGCAGCGCGCGCCCTCCCCCGCCACGCAACGCCTGGCGCCGCCGTAATGGCACTTCGCTTGCAGCACTCCTCGAAAACCGAGAAGAGAGGGAGATCGCCATGCTGCAGCTTCTGCGTCCCGCGCGCCGCGCCACGGATGAAGGCGCGCTCGACGCGTTGTTCACCGCCCACGACCTGACCACCCGCCTGCCCGCCGGCAGCCCGCTGATGGGCCGCCTCAACGGCTTCGTCGAGGGTTTGCAGCAGCGCATCCGCACCAGCCTCGGCGCCGCCGTCGGCATCGCCGCCCACGCCCCGGAGCTGGCGCGCATCGCCGCCGCCAACCAGCAGAGCGGGCAGCTGCTGGCGCAATCCTCCGAGCTGATCGCCAGCGCCAGCGAAGAGGTCACCACCACCCTCGACGCCGAACTGGTGCCCGGCGCCGCCGAGGTGGCACGGCTCTCCGGCGACGTTTCCAGCACCCTGCGCCAGTGCCAGCGCAACGGCCAGGACGTGCTGCGCCAGGTGGACGCCATCGGCACCAGCGAGCAGCAACTGGGCAGCGTGATCGGCAACCTCACCGGCCAGCTGGAGGAAGTCAGCAAGGTGATAGGCGTGATCGCCAGCATCTCCCAGCAGACCAACCTGCTGGCACTCAACGCCGCCATCGAGGCCGCCCGCGCCGGCAGCCACGGCCGAGGCTTCGCCGTGGTCGCCGAGGAGGTGCGGCGCCTGGCCGGGCACACCACAGACGCCACCACCCAGGTGAGCGGCATCATCGAGCGCTTCCGCGATGGCATGGCGCAGCTGGCCGAGGCCGGCGAGCGCATGCACCAGGCGGTGGCCGAGGGGCACCAGGGCATGCTCCAGGTGGGCGCCGGGCTGGACAGCACCCGCGCGGCCATGGACAAGCTGGACGGCCGCGTCGGCCAGATCGCCTCCGGCACCGAGCAGATCGGCCAGGCCGTGCGCTCGATCAACGGCGACGTGCAGAACATCGCCCAGGTGGCCGCCGAGCTGCTGGGCAAGGCCGGCCAGGTGCTGCGCCACAGCCAGGCAGTGCGTGAGGATGGCGACCGCCTGCTGCAGGGCCTGGGCGGCTTCCGCCTGGAGATGCACTGCGACATCCAGCGCAGCATCGAGCGCCTGGCCTGCGAGCCGGCGCTGCTGGGCGACGCGGCCCAGGCCGAGCAGCTGCTGGCCGAGACCCTGAAGCGCGATGCGCGCATCGAACTGTTCTACCTGGTGGACCGCACCGGCACCCAGCTCTCGGAGAATGTCTTCGCCCTCGACGTGCCGCACCAGGGCGAATCCTGCAAGGGCCGCAACTGGGGGCAACGCCCGTGGTTCCGCGCGGTCGCCGATGGCCTCGCCAGTCACATCACGCCGGTGTACCGTTCGTCCGCCACCGACGACTTCTGCTTCACCGTCTCGGTGCCGGTTTTCGGACCCCGTGGCGAACTGCAGCGCGTGCTCGGTGCCGATGTGCGCCTCAGCGCGCTGATCTGAACGGTCACGGGAACACTCAGGAGGTGGGCGGCCTCTAACCAGCAGGACCGCCTACCCAAACCACGCAGAGGACTGCCCATGACCATTACCGTCACCACCGAATCCGCAGATGGCTACCGCCACAGCATCAACGTCGGCGAAGAGCACCAGCTGTTCACCGACCTGCCCAAGGCCCTGGGCGGCGAAGGCAGCGCGCCGGAACCCCACGACTATTTCGACGTCGCCCTGGGTGCCTGCAAGGCCCTCACCGTGACCCTCTACGCCCGCAGCCATGACATCCCGCTGACCGGCATCGGCGTCGACGTGACCCACGACAGCAGCAAGGAGAAGCAAGGCCAGTACGGCATGAGCGTGAAGCTGACCCTGCGCGGCGCCCTCACCGATGACCAGCGCGCCACCCTGTTGCGCATCGCCGACAAGTGCCCGCTGCACAAGCTGATGACCACCACGGAAGTGACCATCGAGACCCGCCTGGCCGAAGGCGATTTCAGCCAGTAAGCCTGCCCCTCTGGGCTTCCCGCGTGGACGCGTTATGCTTGCGCCTCCACCGCGCCGGAAGCCCAGCATGAACGACATCCTCACCCTCCGCCCCCGTGCCGAAGAAGTCGCCGGGCTGCCCATCCTCCGCCCCCTGCCGTCGGCCCAGTGCCGCAGCGTCGGCCCCTTCGTGTTCTTCGACCACATGCTCGCCAGCGCCTACCCGGCCGGCCAGGGCATGGACGTGCGCCAGCATCCGCACATCGGCCTTTCCACTCTCACCTACCTGTTCGAAGGCGAGCTGCAGCACAAGGACAGCCTCGGCTCCGACCAGCGCGTGCAACCCGGCGACGTGAGCTGGATGACCGCCGGTGTCGGCGTCGCCCACGTCGAACGCACCCCGGCGGAACGCGTGGCCAGCGGCTCGCGCATCCATGGCCTGCAGGTGTGGCTGGCGCTGCCCCGCGAGGAAGAGGAACGCGCGCCCAGCTACAGCCACCATCCCGCCGCCAGCCTGCCGCAGCAGGACGCCCTCGGCGTGCGCATCCGCCTCATCGCCGGCAACGGCTTCTGCCTGGAATCCCCGGTGCCGGTGCTCTCCCCCACCCTCTACGCCGACGTGCAGATGGAGGCCGGCACCACCCTGCAGGTGCCCACCGAGCACCCACAGCGTGCTGTCTACCTGCTGGAGGGCGAGGTGCTGCTGGACGACCAGCCCCTGGCCATCAACACCCTGACCGTGCTGCCCGAAGGCGTGGAGTACAGCCTCGCCGCCTGTGGCAGCGCGCACCTGGTGATCATCGGTGGCGCGCCGCTGGACGGCCCCCGGCGGATGAACTGGAACTTCGTGTCCAGCGACCCGCAGCGCATCGACGCGGCACGCGCCCGCTGGGCCGCCGCCGACTGGCCGCAGGTGCCGGGCGAAACCAGCCGCATCGAACTGCCGCGCTAACTGCGCAAGCGATTGCCGTAGGCGCCCGGCGTGCAGCCGTAGTGGCGCTGGAACAGGGCGATGAAGGCCGAGGTGGAGTCGTAGCCCAGCTCGCTGGCCAGGGTGGTGACGCTCATGCCGTCGGCCAGCAGGGGCAGCGCCGCCAGCAGGCGCAGACGCTGCCGCCACTCGCGGAACGACAGCTGCGTCTCGGCCTGGAACAACCGCACCAGGGTGCGCCGTGACGCCCCCACCTGCCCCGCCCACGCCTCGATGCCCCGGTCGTCCGCCGGGTCGGCGCGCAGCGCGTCGGTGATCCGCCGCAGCCGCGCATCCCGGGGCAGCGGCAGGCTGAAGGGCGCAGCCTCCAGGTTACGCACCTCGTCCACCAACACCCGCAGCAGCCGGGCCTCGGCGCCCTGCTCCGGGTAGTCGCGGGGGAAGCCCGAAGCGCGCTCCATCAGCTCGCGCAGCAGCGGCGTCACCTGTAGCACGGCGCACTCGCGCTGGTAGCCGTCCAGCACCGAGGCGTCCAGGTACAGGCTGCGGAATTCGATGGCCCGCTCGCTGTAGGCGGTGTGGCGCACCCCGGCGGGAATCCACAGCGCGCACTGCGGCGGCAGCAGGTAGCTGTGCCCCTCGGTGAGCACCTGCATGACCCCGGCGCGGGCGTAGGTGAACTGCACCCAGTCGTGGCTGTGCATCTCGATGGGGTGGCCGGCGGGAATGTCGAACATGCGCAGGTACACCGGGCGCGGCAGGCGCGGGTACTCCGGGATCGGGGGAATGGCGGGCGGCACTTGTCTCGCTTGCAGCATCGGCTGTCCCTTTTGCTCAAGTGAGCGGGAAAACGCCGATGGTAGCCTGCGCCACGCCAATCCGTGCACTGCCCAGGAGTCCCCCATGAGCACCCATGCCCCCATCGCCCGCCTCACGGTCCCGGCCATCCGCCAGCGCAAGGGCGCCGGCAGCCTGGTGTCGCTGACCGCCTACAGCACGCCCATGGCGCGCTGGGTGGATGCCCACGCGGACCTGATCATCGTCGGCGACTCCGTCGGCATGGTGCTCTACGGCATGCCCAGCACCCTGGGCGTGACCCTGGAGATGATGATCGCCCACGGCCAGGCGGTGATGCGCGGTTCCAGCCGCGCCTGCGTGGCGGTGGACCTGCCCTTCGGCAGCTACCAGGCCAGCCCCGAGCAGGCCTTCCTCAGCGCCGCGCGGCTGCTGCGCGAGACCGGCGCGGCGGCGGTGAAGCTGGAAGGCGGCGAGGAGATGGCCGCCACCGTGGCATTCCTGGTGAGCCGGGGCGTGCCGGTGCTGGCCCACATCGGGCTGATGCCGCAGCAGGTCAACACCATGGGTGGCTTCAAGGCCCAGGGCCGCGATGCGGCCGGCGCCGAACGGGTGCGCCGCGATGCCCTGGCGATGCAGGCGGCCGGCGCCTTCGCCGTGGTCATCGAGGGCACCGCCGAGCCACTGGCGCGGCAGTTGAGCGAAGAGCTGGAGATCCCCACCATCGGCATAGGCGCCTCCCCCGCCTGCGACGGCCAGGTGCTGGTGACCGAGGATCTGCTGGGCCTGTTCGGCGACTACCAGCCGCGCTTCGTCAAACGCTACGCCGAGCTGGCGCCGTGCATCGAACAGGCGCTGGCCGCCTATGCCGGGGACGTGCGCGCGGGGCGCTTCCCGGAGCTGGGGCATTGCTTTGGCGTGAAGGCTGTTTCGAGGTGAAGCGAGCGGTGGGCTGAAGCGGAGCGCCGCCCGTCCCACCCTGCGGCACCCGGGCGGCTAGTCCATCCGCCCTTCGGCCCAACGCTCCTTGACCTCCAGCACCGCCGGCATCTGGGTAATGAACAGCTCCACCAGGCTCGGGTCGAAGTGGCTGCCGCTTTGCTCGCGGAGGAAGGCGATAGCCTCCTCCACCGGCCAGGCCTTCTTGTAGGGGCGCTCGCTGGTGAGGGCATCGAATACATCGGCGATGGCGACGATGCGGCCCTCCACCGGGATGGCCTCGCCCTTGATGCCGTTGGGATAGCCGCTGCCGTCCCATTTCTCGTGGTGGGTCAGGGCGATGCTGCGGGCCATGCGCAGCAGACCGCTGGGGTGCTCGCCGATGATCTCGGCGCCGATGCGCACGTGCTCGCGCATCACCACCCACTCGTCATCGTCCAGCTTGCCGGGCTTGCGCAGCACCGCGTCGGGGATGCCGATCTTGCCGACGTCGTGCATGGGCGCGGCGTTGAGCAGGTCCTCGCAGGCGGCTTCGCTCCAGCCCAGGGCGCGGGCGAGGATGCGCGCGTAGTGGCTCATGCGGATGACGTGCAGGCCGGTCTCGTTGTCCTTGTACTCGGCGGCCAGGCCGAGGCGCTGGACGATCTGCAGGCGCGTTTGCTTGAGCTCGTCGAGGCGCACCAAGGACAGGTGGGTGCGCACCCGCGCGCGGACGATGGGCGGGCTCACCGGCTTGGTGATGTAGTCCACCGCGCCCACTTCGAAGCCGCGCGCTTCGTCGTCGACGTCGGCCAGGGCGGTGACGAAGATCACCGGGATGGAGGTGGTGGCTTCGTCGGCCTTGAGCCGCGCGCAGACTTCGTGACCGGTCATGCCCGGCATCATCACGTCCAGCAGCACCAGGTCCGGCGCCTCGCGCTGGGCCAGCTCCAGGGCCTTGGCCCCGTCCTTGGCGAACAGCAGGCGATAGTCATCCTGAAGGATGTGACGCAGTACCTGGAGGTTGGTGGGCTCGTCGTCCACCAGCAGCAGGCAGAGCCGGGAATCGGCGGTTGTAGCGGTCATGCAGGTCAGTCTCCTGTCTCGAGCCAGGCCAGCAGGCCATGCAGGTGCTCAAGGGCCTGGTCGAAATCGAAATCATCCAGCGCGCGCTGCAGGTCCTGCAGCCGCGTATGGCCGGGCCGGCCGTCGAGGCCACGCTGCAACACCTCCAGCGCCGCGTCGTCGAGGCCGCCACGGGCCAGCTCCTGTGCCAACGCCTGGCCGGCCTGCAGCAGCCCGGCGCGGTCCAGCTCGGCACCGGCGCCTGGGTTCGTCTCGCTGGCGGTGGGGAATAAGGGTAGCGCTTCGCGCACCGTGTCGAGCACCCGCTCCAGGGCGTGCAGCAGCGGTTCCAGGTCGGCCAGCTTGCCGGCCAGGCCGCCGCGCTCCAGGTCACCGGCGCACCCGGCCATCTGGCTGAGGCCGAGGTTGGCGGCGGCACCGCGCAGGCGATGGGCCATGGCGGCGACATCGTCCAGGGCCTGGCGTTCCAGGGCGTCGCGCAACTGGCTGAGCAGGTCGTCCTGCTCGCTAAGGAAGCGGCCGATGGCGGCGGCCATCTGCACCGGGCCACCCCAGAGTTCCTTGCCGCGGTTCCAGTCGAACAGCGCAGCGACCTCACGCTCCATGGGCGCGGTGTCGAGGGCCGTCGCAAGCTGGCGGCCCTCCAGCAGGCGCGCCATTTCGGCCACCAGCTCGGGCACGTCCAGGGGCTTGCTGGCGAAGCCGTTCATGCCGGCGTCCAGGGCGTTCTGCCGATCGCGGTCGAGCACGCTGGCGGTCAGCGCGATGATGGGCACGGCCGGGCGCTTTTCGCGCTGCTCGAATTCGCGGATCAGGTGCGTGGCTTCCAGCCCGTCCATGCCGGGCATCTGCACGTCCATCAGCACCAGGTCGAAGGGCTGCGCGGCGTAGGCGTCCACGGCGGCGCGGCCATCGTTGACGCTGTGCACCTCGTGGCCGAGGCGCTGCAGGTTGAGTTCGAGCAATTCCAGGTTCTGCGCCACGTCGTCGGCGGCGAGGATGCGCAGGCGCGCGAGCACCGGCACCGCCGAGCGCTCGCTCTGGCGCACGCGGGTGCCGCGGCTGAGGGGCAGCTCGACGGTGAATACGCTGCCCTCGCCTTCCCGGCTCTGCACACGGATATGCCCGCCCATCAGCTCCACCAACTGGCGAGAGATGGTGGTGCCGAGGCCGGTGCCGCCGAAGCGCCGGCTCATGGAGGCGTCGGCCTGGGCGAAGGGGTCGAAGATCTTTTCCAGGCGGTCCTCGGCGATGCCGATGCCGGTGTCGTGGATGGCCACGCGCAGCGCACCGGGCGCGCCGTCCACCACCAGCCGCACCTCGCCACGCTCGGTGAACTTCACGGCGTTGCCCAGCAGGTTGGTGATCACCTGCTGCAGGCGCAGCGGGTCGCCCTTGAAGAAGTCGTCCAGGTGCGCGGCGTATTCCAAGTGCAGGGCCAGGCCCTTCTTCTCGGCGCCCAGGCGCTGGGCCGCGCAGACCTGCTCGCAGAGCTCGCGCAGGGAGAAGTCCAGGTGCTCCAGTTCGATGGCGCCGCGATCCAGCTTGGCGGTGTCGAGAATGTCGTTGAGCAGCCCCAGCAGCGAGCGCGAGGAGTGCTGCACGGTGCGCAGGTGGCGACGCTGGCTCTCGCTCAGGGGCGTGTCCAGGAGCAGCTCGGAGAAACCGATGATGGCGTTCATCGGCGTGCGGATTTCGTGGCTCATGTTGGCCAGGAAGCTGCTGCGCGCGGCGGCGGCCTGCTCGGCGCGGTCGCGGGCGTTGCGCAGGTCCTGCTCCATGAGGCGGCGGGGCGTCAGGTCGGTGGCCAGCTTGACCACCTTGAAGGGCCTGCCGTCGGCATCGAGGATGGGGTTGTAGGTGGCCTGGATCCAGACGTCGCGGCCGTCCTTGCCGATGCGCCGGTACTCGCCGGAACGGAACACGCCCTGGCGCAGGTCGGCCCAGAAGCTGCGGTAGCGCTCGCTGTGCACCAGCGCCTCGTCACAGAACAGGGCGTGGTACTGGCCGATCAGCTCTTCACGGCTGTAGCCGAACAGGTCGAGGAAGTTTTCGTTGGCCTCCAGCACGCGCCCCTGGAGGTCGAACTCGATCATCGCCATGGCCTTGCTGATGGCGGTCACCTTGCCCTCGTACTCGGCATTGCGCAGCTTGGTTTCGGTCTGGTCCAGCAATACGCCGTCGATCCAGCGCGGCTCGCCGCTCTGGTCGTATTCGGCGCTGCCGCTTTCCCAGACCCAGTGCTCGCGGCCGTCACGGTCGAACAGGCGGTACTCGACTACATAGCTGCGCCCCTTGGCGACGGCGGCGTAGACCTCGTCGATCACCCGTTCCAGGTCATCGGGGTGGTACAGGGCGGTGAAGGAACGGCCGTTGATGAACTCCTCCGCCGGCCAGCCGGTGAGGCGTTTGACCGCGTCGCTGATGAACAGCGTGGTCCAGTCGTCGTTGAGCAGGCAGCGGAACGACACACCCGGGATGTTGCGGATCAGCGAGCGGTACTGCTGCTCGCTGTCGCGCAGGGCGGCCTCCATGGCCTTGCGATCGCCGATGTCGGCGACGAAGACCACGAACCAGGGTTTGCCGTCCCGGTGGGTGACACCAAGGCTGAGGCGCACCGGTATCTCGCGGCCGTCACGGGCGAGGCCCATCAGCTCCAGCTCGGAGCCGGACAGCCGGGTCTCGCCACTGCGTGTGTACTGCTCCAGGGCCTCGCCGAATTCGCGGGCGTATTCCGGCGGCAGCAGCAGGCTCATGTGCTGCCCGATCAGTTCCTCGGGCTGCCAGCCGAACAGCTCGAACACCGCGTGGTTGACCGAGCGCACCATGCCCTGGTGGTCGATGGTGAAGATGGCTTCGAAGGCGGCGTCGAGCAGCGAGCTGAGGTGATTGCGCCCGGCCTCCAGCTCGCGGAACAGGTGGCGGTAGCGCAGCAGGCCGTTGGCGGCGGCGACGAACACGCTGAGGGAGATGGTGGCCATGGCCACCGCAAGTGCCAGGTAGAAGCTGCCCCGCACGCCCTGGGGCGCAGCGAACTCCTCGACGCCGACGAAGCGGGCGGCCGCCATGCCGATGTAGTGCATGCCGGCGATGGCCAGCCCCATGACCACGCCGCTGAGGAGAATCGCCACCCAGCCCTGCACCCAGCGACGCAGGCCGAAGCGCACCCAGAGGGCGATGATGGCCAGGACCACGGCCACCAGTATCGACAGGCCGAACATCCAGGGGTCGTAGCGCAGCAGCGGTGCCATCTGCATGCCGGCCATGCCGCTGTAATGCATGGCGCCGATGCCGGCACCCACGAGCACGCCGCCACCGATGAACTGGGCGGCGCTGACCTGGCTGCGTGCCAGGAGGTTGAGCGCCACCCAGGAGGCGAAGAAGCTGGGCAGCACCGAGAGCACGGTAATGGCCGGGTCGTAGCTCACCGCGGCGCACAGCTGGAAGGCCAGCATGCCGATGAAGTGCATGGCCCAGACGCCGCCGCCCAGGGCGATGGCGCCCGTGGCGATGGCCACCTGGCGGTAGAGGCTACTGCTGCTCAGGCGGGCGACACCCGCCAGCTGCAGCGCCATGGCCGAGGTGAAGATGGCGATGAGGACCGACAGCAGCACCATCCAGGCATTGTGCTCGCCGAAGACCAGCAGGGTGGGCTGGCCGGCGTCGAAGAAGAACAGGGACAGATCGAGCATCGAATCCGGGTCTCGCGGCAGGGCGAAGGGCGTGGAATTGAATCAACACTGTCCCGGCGCGGCAGTCAATGCTGGCGCCGATTCAGGAAGGCCATCGGGAAACGGCAAAATGCCATCATCCATGGGCGATTGCAAAACCTCCTGTCCGATCGGTCAGGTGAAGACTTCGTCCAGCAGCGCATCCATGGCGGCGAACGCGCGCCGGGCCACCCTGGCGTTGTACTCGGCCACGCCGGGGCGCTTGGCCTCGGGGTCGGTAAATGAATGCACGGCACCGCCGTAGCTGAGCAGTTGCCAGTCCACCCCGGCTGCACTCATCTCGGCGGCGAAGGCCGGCAGTTGCTCGCGGGGCACCAGAGGATCGGAGGCGCCATCGAGCACCAGCACCGCGCCCTTGATGCGCTTGGCGTCGGCGGGGTCGGGCGTATCCAGCGCGCCGTGGAAGGAGACGAAGGCCTTGAGGTCCGCGCCGGCGCGGGCCAGCTCCAGGGCGCAGGTGCCACCGAAGCAGAAGCCGAAGGCGGCCTGGCGGGCTGGGTCGATATTCACCGCGTGCTGCTCACGCAGGGCCTGCAATGCGGCGAGCATGCGCCGGCGCAGCAGTTGGCGGTCTGCCTTGAGCGGCGCCATGGCGGCACCCGCTTCGCTGGCGTCGGCAGGCCGCACCCCGGCGCCATAGAGATCGACCACCAGCACCACCCTCCTCTCCTCGGCCACCTGGCGCGCGGTATCGATGGCGCTGTCGGTGATGCCGAACCAGTTGGGCGCCATCAGCAAGGCCGGCCGCGGGTCTTCGACATTGGGGTCATAGACCAGTTGCCCCTCGAAGACCTGGCCGTCGACTTCATAGCTGATGGCGTGGGCGCGGATCTGACTCATGGATCACCTCGTTTACCGTAGATGGAATCGGCCGTCCGCTCTGGCCTGGGACTTCTGGCCCAAGCGCAGGAGCTTAGCCGTGCTTGGCGGCGAACGCACGGGTTGGCTGACGATTGCTCGGCCCTGAAGTCGTGGGACCGATCGCGTTTCGGGTACAAGAACGGAGCGGCGACTTGCGATTGCGCCATCAGAACGGCATCATCCCGCCGCCGGTTTTCCGGCACCGATGATTTCCAACCAAACTCTTCTCACAAGGAGCGTGACATGAAGGGGCCTTTCGCCGCTGTCCTTCTTTCCCTGTCCCTGCTGGGGGGCTGCGTGACCGTGCCCCAGGGCACCGACTTCCCCGCCCCCGACAAAGCCGCCAGCCCTGCCCAGCAGAGCGTCGCCCTCGCCCCGGTCGAAGTGACCGACAAGACCTTCGTCAAATGGAATGCCGGGCAGACCCAGTCCAGCGGCATGACCCTGAGCCTGGGCAACTACCTGAAGGCCAGCAACCGCTTCAGCAACGTGCGCATGCCCGGTCAGACCCTCGCGGCCGACGACCAGGTGCTGTCGTTCAGCTTCGACACCTACAACGTCCACCGTCGTCCCTATGGCGGCTACTTTCCCTTCGCCCTCGTCACCCTCACGGGCTACATCTGGTTCGGCGGCACCTCCCACATCGACGAATCCAACGTCAGTGGCCGCCTCCAGGTGAGCGATGCCCAGGGCAAGCTGCTGCACAGCTACCAGACCCGCCAATACGGCGAGCGCAGCATCTCGCTTTATTCCATGGGCCCGGTGAACGGCAGCCCTGAGCGCCAGAGCGCCGTTGCCGACCTGCTCGACCAATACCAATCCGATCTTGGAAAACAAACCAAATGACCCACTTCCTGCGCATCACCACCCTCTTCCTGGGCCTGGCCCTGCTCACCGGCTGCGCCGGCTTCCGTTCGGGCGAAACCGCTGACCTCGGCACCTGGCCGCAAGCCAAGGAGCAGAAGCCCTCGCTGCGCTACGTGGTGGAAGGCAAGGTCAAGATGAACGACGTCGATGGCGCCGTGCAGCCGGCCACCGTGAAGGCCTGGTCCGACATCACCGGCAAGGCTTACAAGGAATCCAACCTGTTCTCCTCGGTCAACGAAGGCTTCGGCGACGCCGATATCACCGCCGAGGTGAAGGTGACCAACGACGGCCACGGCAGCATGGCGCTGGCCTTCATCAGTGGCCTGACCCTGATGGTTATACCGTCCACCGCCGAGGATCGCGTGATCACCCAGACCACCTACCGCAACCGCGACGGCAAGGTGCTGGCCGAGGTGACCAAGCAGGACAGCGTGCGCACCTGGATGCAGATCCTGCTGTTCCCCGGCGTCGTGGTCGCCAACCCCTTCAGCAAAATCAACGCGATCCACTACGACAACAACAAGGCGACCATCCTCGACGCCAGCAAGAACGGCGTGTTCTGAACGCCTGCCCTGCCATGAAAAAAGGCCCGCACTTGCGGGCCTTTTTCGTTTGGGGTGATGTGCCGGCGAATGGGTGAGCCTGGGGCTTTGCAATGGTGGGTTTCGCTGCGCTCTACCCACCCTACGAAGAGCACCGTCATTCTGTGCCCATGAAAAAGGCCCGCTGATGCGGGCCTTGTTCTTGAGCCTTGCAAGCCTTAGGCAGAGAGTTCCACCAGTAGCTTGTTGAGGCGGCGCACATAGGCGGCCGGGTCCTTGAGGCTGTCGCCAGCGGCCAGGGCAGCCTGGTCGAAGAGGATGTGCGAGAGCTCGCCGAAACGGTCTTCGTCCTGCTCGCCATCGAGCTTCTCGATCAGCGGGTGGGCCGGGTTGAACTCGAAGATCGGCTTGGAATCCGGGACCTTCTGGCCGCTGGCTTCGAGGATCTGGCGCATCTGCAGGCCAAGGTCCTGTTCGCCGATAGCGAGGATCGCCGGGGAGTCGGTCAGGCGGTGCGAGACGCGCACTTCCGAGACTTCCTCGCCGAGGGCTGTCTTGAGGCGCTCGACCAGCCCTTCCTTGGCCTTGGCGACTTCTTCCTGGGCCTTCTTGTCTTCTTCCGAGTCCAGCTTGCCGAGGTCGAGGTCACCGCGTGCCACGTCGGCGAAGTGCTTGCCGTCGAACTCGGTGAGGTAGCTCATCAGCCACTCGTCGATGCGGTCGGTGAGCAGCAGCACTTCGATGCCTTTCTTGCGGAAGACTTCCAGGTGCGGGCTGTTCTTCACCTGGGCGTAGGACTCGCCGGTGAGGAAGTAGACCTTGTCCTGGCCTTCCTTCATGCGGCCGATGTAGTCGGCCAGGGAGACGCTCTGCTCGCCGCTTTCGTCGCTGGTGGAGGCGAAGCGCAGCAGGCCGGCGATCTTCTCCTTGTTGGCGAAGTCTTCCGCCGGGCCTTCCTTGAGGACCTGGCCGAAGTTCTTCCAGAAGCCCTTGTATTGCTCGGGTTCGTTCTTCGCCAGCTTCTCCAGCATGTCCAGCACGCGCTTGGTCAGCGCGGACTTCATGGAGTCGACCACGGGGCCGGTCTGGAGGATTTCGCGGGAGACGTTCAGCGACAGGTCGTTGGAGTCCACCACACCCTTGATGAAGCGCAGGTACAGCGGCAGGAACTGCTCGGCCTGGTCCATGATGAACACCCGCTGCACGTAGAGCTTGAGGCCACGGGGCGCTTCACGCTGGTACAGGTCGAACGGCGCACGGGCCGGGACGTACAGCAGCGAGGTGTATTCCAGCTTGCCTTCGACCTTGTTGTGGCTCCAGGACAGCGGGTTTTCGAAATCGTGGGCGACGTGCTTGTAGAACTCCTGGTATTCCTCGTCCTTCACCTCGGTGCGCGGACGGGTCCACAGGGCACTGGCGCGGTTGACGGTTTCCCACTCGACCTCGGCCGAAGCTTCTTCGCCGTGGTGTTCCTTCGGCAGCTCGATGGGCAGGGCGATGTGGTCGGAGTATTTCTTGATGACGTTGCGCAGGCGCCAGCCATCGGCGAACTCTTCTTCGCCGCTCTTCAGGTGCAGGACGATGCGGGTGCCGCGCTCGGCCTTCTCGACGCTGGCGATGTCGAACTCGCCCTCGCCTTTCGACGACCAGTGCACGCCTTCGCTGGCGGCGAGGCCGGCACGGCGGCTGTAGACATCGACCTTGTCGGCAACGATGAACGCGGAGTAGAAGCCCACGCCGAACTGACCGATGAGGTGCGAGTCCTTCTTCTGGTCGCCGGAGAGGTTCTTGAGGAAATCGGCGGTACCGGATTTGGCGATGGTGCCGAGGTGGGCGATGACTTCATCGCGGCTCATGCCGATGCCGTTGTCTTCGAGGGTGACGGTCTTGGCGTCCTTGTCGAAGCTCACGCGGATCTTCAGCTCGGCGCCGCCTTCGAGCAGTTCCGGCTTGGCCAGCGCTTCGAAACGCAGCTTGTCGGCGGCGTCGGAGGCGTTGGAGATCAGCTCGCGCAGGAAGATTTCCTTGTTCGAGTACAGGGAATGGATCATCAGGTGAAGCAGTTGCTTCACTTCGGTCTGGAAGCCCAGGGTTTCTTTTTGAGTCTCCACACTCATGGTCATCTAACTCCACGGATGATTAGGCCGCGACTGCGGCGGATGTCACCCAGATGGGGGCTAGCTGTTCAATTTCAAGGGCTTGCATGGAGAGCGCCGACGACCGCCTGTGCAGGCGGTCGTGGCGGGATGGCTCAGGGCTCGAGCAGTTCGATGCGGGCGATTTCTTCGGGGCGCAGCACGAAGCTGGCCTCCCCCTGCCCGGAGAGGTTGCGGCGGATGATGATCTGGCCGTCGGCGTTGATGCCGTTGAAACGCCCCTCCGCCAGGCTGCCACGCTGGGTCTGCACGCGCATGGTGAGGTTCTGGTAGTGGTTGGGGTTGTTCAGCAGCCGCTCCAGGGAGAAGCGCAGGCGGCGATCGGCCGGGCGTGAGGGACGCTCGGCGGGTGCGGTTTCGGGCTCGGTGCCGATGGCCTCGGCCTTGGCTTGCACTGCAGGCAGCGGCGGGAAGCGGTCGCCCTTGATGGCCCAGCCGCGCAGGTCGCTGCGGGTGAATTGCAACGGCAGATGCTGGGCACTGCCATCGATGCGCGCATCCACTTCCAGCTCCAGTTCCCGTGCCGGCAGGCTCACGGCGGGCAGCCGTGCAAGTTCGACGTTACGGGTGGCGAAACGGCGCTGCAGGTAGTCACGGGCGACATGCTGCAGGGTGTCCACGGAATCGTGGCGCAGGTCGACCTGGCCATCCTGGTAGCGCAAGCGATCGGTGAACAGCTCGATCTCGCCGCTGAGGGTGGTCTTGAACTGCGGCGGCAGCACCAGGTGGAAGGCACCGGCGAGGACGTTGGGGCCCTGGCGCTTGAGGTCCAGGTGCAGGGTGTAGCCCTTGGCCAGGCGCCGCGCTTCGGGCAGCTCCTGCTCCGGCAGCAGCCAGCTGATTTCCACTTCCGGCTTGCTGCCGGAGTCTTCGGGCAGCACGTCCAGGCGCAGTTCGCCCTCCGGCTGTTGCCCCAGGCGGATGCTCACCTCGCGCCGGGCGAAGAAGTCCTGGCCTTCACGCAGGCTCAACACGCCGTCGATGAGTTCCGCCTGTTGCGGCTGGAATGGCTGGCCGTTGAGTTCACCGCGCAGCTGAATGGCCAGTTCGCTGGGCTCTCGGCGCTCGCCCTTGAGCCATTCGAGATTGACGATGGCGTGCAGGCGCTCGGGGTCGCGGTTGGCGAGCAGGGTCAGCCCGACGATCAGCGGGATGATGCCAAGACCGGCGAGCATCACCGCCTTGCGTGCGGTGCGCCAGTGCGCGGCGATATAGCCGAGGGTGATCGGCGGCAGCAGGCTGCCGATTCCCCACAACAGGCTGGTGCCGAAGGCGAGCATGACCAGCCAGACGAGACCGGCGAGGATCAGCAGCAGCCCGCCGAGGATCAGTAGTGCATCCATCCATGATTCCTTGATGCAGGACCGGGCGCATGGCACCCGGCCACGGGTCAGGGTTCGTCGACCTTGAAGTGGGCGCGGGCGGTGGCGATGGGCTCGGTCTGGTTGGTCTGCCAGGCGGTGATGGCGACGTTGGCGACGCGGCGCCCCTGTCGCCAGACCTGGCAGGTGGCGAAGGTGTCACGATAGTGCCCGGCGCGTAGGTAATCTATCGAGAAGTCGATGATTTTGGGCAAATGTGGAATGCCCATGAACATCAGCAGGTGGAGCATCGCGGCATGCTCCATGAAGCCGGCGATGACGCCGCCATGAATGGCCGGCAGGGTCGGGTTGCCGATGTTGTCCTTGTTGGCCGGCAGGCGGAACACCACGTCGTCCCCCAGGCGCAGGCATTCGATGCCCAGCAGCTTGGCGTAGGGGATCAGGCACACCAGCGAGTCGTAGTCGTTCTTGTCGTGGGCTTCGCGCACCAGGGCGTCGAGGTCGAGCTTCATGCCGCACCTCCCTTCTTCAGCTGGCTGGGCTTGCCCATGCGCATGAAGGCGCCAACCACGTGGGCGATGGGCTGCTCGGGGTCGTCCTGGTAGGCGTAGCCACGGGTGAAGATGACGTTCGGCGTGACGCGATAGCACTCGGCGAAGCCGTAGACGTCCTTGTTCGGTTCGGCCGGGTGCATGTAGTCGATGCGCAGGTCGAGGGTCGGGCAGATCTCGAACTCGGGCAGCACGCAGACGGTGGAAATGCCGCAGGTGGTGTCCATCAGGGTGGTGATGGCGCCGCCATGGATGACGCCGGTTTCCGGGTTGCCGATGATCTGCTCGCTGTAGGGCAGGCACAGGGTCAGGCCCTTGCTGTCGGCGCTCTGTACCCGCAGGCCGAGCACCTGGCAGTGGCGCAGCACCGAGAGGAAGCGCTGGGCGTTGTCGAGAATGGGGTTGTCGCTCATCCGGTGGTTCCATGGCGTTGGCGTGAAGGCGCGCATGATACCCCGCAGCCCGCCGCTGGGGCGATCCGGCTGAACTTCGAGGGCCTGGGAGGCTCGAAAGGTCGTCGTGCAACCACCAAGACCAAGGAGAATTCCCATGCACAAGTCCTATGCCTATGCGCTTCTGATCGCCGCCAGCCTGGGCCTCGCCGCCTGCGACAAGCCGGCCGACGACAAGGCTGCGCAGCCGAGCGAAACCCCACCCGCCGCCACCCAGCCGGCCCCCAGCGGTGCACCGCAGACCCCGGCACCGGCACCGACCCCGGCCGCCCCCACCACAGCTCCCGAGCCCGCGCCCCAAGGCGGCCAGCCCAGCGGCCAGCAGTAACCCCCGCTCGCCGCCAGCCCTTGCTACCCGGGGGCTGGCGGCAACCCGAGGAACTAAAGCGAAACGCCTGGGTTCCAAAACGGCACGAGGTGAGGCCACTCACCCGATCCATGTCGAACCAGGAGATACACCGTGCGCAAGACCCTTTCCTATGCCCTGATGCTGGCCTTCACCCTGGGCCTGGCAGCCTGCGAAAAGACCCCGGAAGACAAGATGGAAGCGGCCAAGGAATCGGCGTCCGAAGCGATGGAGTCCCTGGGTGATGCCGCCAAGGAAAGTGGCGAGGCGGCCGAGCAGAAGGCCGACCAGCTCACCGGTCACGAGCCCACTGCGGGCGAGAAGGCCGAAGATGCCGCCAACGATATCGGCGATGCCGTGGAAGGTGCCGGCGACGAAGCCAAGGACGCCATCGACGGCAAGTGAGCCTCGCAGTAATCGCCATAACGCAAAGGCCCGCATCATGCGGGCCTTCTTGTATCTGCCGGGTGCCGTTCAGTGGCTCCGTCGGCCTGGCTGACGCGGGTTTCACCCACCCTACGGCGTCTGTAGGCCGGGTGAAACCCGCCGCCTCGTCGCGTGATCAGAGCACCGGGCTGAGCATCAGCAGCAGGCAGCAGAACAGGCCGACGGTCCACACCAGGCTGCGCAGCTTGTCGATGTCGTTCCAATAGAGGAACAGGTAGATCACCCGCGAGGCGATGAAGACCAGCGCCAGCAGGTCGATGAGCCAGCCACGGGTATCGGTGGTGTGGGCCATGAGCACGCCGGCGGCGAACAGCGGGAAGATCTCGATGCTGTTGAGGTGGGCACCCAGGGCGCGGCCACCGAAGCCGGTGAGACGGGATTGCTGGGCACGTGGATGGTGGTTGTCGTAGCCACTGCCCTCCTCTTTCATGGCCTTGGCCAGGGGGATCTTGGCCACGTAGATCAGCAGGGCTGCAAAGAACACGCACCAGAACGGGATGCTCATTCGTTTTTCTCCTTCGGCGGTTCCACCGCCTGTGTCGTCGGGGTGTACACCATCACCTCTAGCACAGCGGAGTGGAACTCGCGTCGGTACAGCACGAAAACCACACCCGCGGTGATCAGCATGAAGAACCAGGGATTGATGAACCAGGCGAGCATGGCCAGGCCGAAGTAGTAGCTGCGCAAGCCCAGGTTGAACTGGTTGGCGGCGAGGGAGATGACCCGTGCAGTGCGCGTGGCGAAGTCCTTGCGCTCCTGCTCGCCGACGTTGCGCTCGCCGATCATCGGCGCCGAACCCACCAGCACGGCGGCGAAGTTGTACTGGCGCATGCACCAGCTGAAGGTGAAGAACGAGTAGACGAACACCACGGCGATGGCCAGCAGCTTGAGCTCGGACATGCCACGGCTGGCCGGCTCGACATAGGGCAGGTCGGCGAGGATGGACACGGCGCGGTCGGTGGAGCCGAGCACCGTGAGCACGCCGGCGAGGATGATCAGGGTGCTGGAGGCGAAGAACGAGGCGTTGCGCTCGAGGTTGCCGATCACGCTGGCGTCGGCGATGCGGTTGTCGCGCAGCAGCAGGCGGCGCATCCAGTCTTCGCGGTAGAGGTGCATGACGGAGGCGAGGCACGGGGTGTCCCTGCCCTTCCAGGTGGCGTAGCGGGTGTAGCCGCCCCAGCAGAGGATGAACCAGAGGATGGCCAGCAGGTGGGGAAGCACTTGGATCGACATGGATACTCCTAGGAAATTGCGCGGATTATAGACGTCGGCAACTGCGCCCAAGGCAACATCGATTGCGCCAGGATCACGACAAATTTCACCCAGTCATAGCCAGGGTTTCGGCGCGTAGCCCGGGCTTCAGCCCGGGAACAGGACCACCAAGCGGCACGGCGCATCTCCCCCTCTTCCACCGCGAGCTTCTGAAGGACAAACCGTGGACATGAAAAAGCCGCCCGAAGGCGGCTTTTTGCGGTGCAGCGTGGATCAGGCAGCCGCTTCTACCGGCTTGCCCAGCAGGCGGTCGCAGACGCTGGCCACGGCCAGGGCGGCGACGGCGGGGAGCAGCCAGGCGAGGCCCTGCTCCGACAGCGGCAGGTGAGCCAGCCACTGCGGCATGTCGAAGCCGGCGCCCTTGAGCGCATCGATCATGCCGAACAGCAGGGACACCGCCATCACCGGTGCCACCACGCGGCCCGGCGAGTGCCAGAGGCTCCAGCAGAAGCTCAGGGCCACCAGCACGATGCACGGCGGGTAGATGGCGGTGAGCACCGGGATGGAGAACTGGATGAGCTTGGTCAGGCCGAGGTTGGACACCACTAGGCTGAAGCCCGCGAGGATGATCACCAGGCTGCGGTAGGACAGCGGCACCAGGCGGCTGAAGTACTCGGCACAGGCGCAGGTGAGGCCGACGGCGGTGACCAGGCAGGCCAGGGAGATCAGCACGGCGAGGAAGCCGCTGCCGAGGTTGCCGAAGGTGTGTTGCACGTAGGCGTGCAGCACCGCCGCACCGTTGGTGGCTTCACCGGCGATGGCATGGCTGTTGGCACCGAGGCGGAACAGGCTGATGTAGACCAGCGCCAGGCCGACGCCGGCGATCAGCCCGGCGATGATGGCGTAGCGGGTAATCAAACGCGGCGACTCGACACCGCGGGAGCGGATGGCGTTGACGATGACGATGCCGAACACCAGGGCGCCCAGGGTATCCATGGTCAGGTAGCCGTTGATGAAGCCCTGGGAGAACGGCGCCGCCTGGTAGGCAGGCGTGGCTTCACCGATCTCGCCCAGGGGCAGCATGAAGGCTGCGATGCCGAGCACCAGCAACGCGATGATCTTCAGCGGTGCCAGGAAGCGGCCGACGGTATCCAGCAGGCGCCCCGGGTAGAGGGAAACCGCCAGCACCACCAGGAAGTACACCAGGCTGTAGGCGAACAGCGCGATGGGCGTGTCGCCGGTCAGCGGGGCGAGGCCCACTTCGAAGGAAACGGTCGCGGTACGCGGGGTGGCGAACAGCGGGCCCACCGAGAGGTAGCAGACGGCGGCGAGGATCACGCCGGCGGTGCGCCCGATGGGGCTGCTGAGGGCATCCATGGCGCCGCCGACCTTGGCCAGGGCGATCACGGTGACCACCGGCAGGCCGACGGCGGTGATGAGGAAGCCGAAGGCGGCCATCCAGACATGGGGTCCGGACTGCAGGCCGACTATGGGCGGGAAGATGATGTTGCCAGCCCCGACGAACAGGGCAAATGTCATGAAGCCAAGCGCCAGGATGTCCTGGCCTTTCAGGGAAGTCATCTGAGGAAATACCACATCGTGAAAACAAGGTTAGCCGAGGGTTTCCCTGAGGATCGGGGGAAACGTCATCCGCCCGTATGGGGCGAACCACTGGAGCGCGCATCGCCTTTTTGAGGCTCTGGCGCAAGATAGTTGCAAGCCTATCGAAATTCGCATGCTTGCGGTGCTGACGCAGGTCAGGCTGTCGGATGGCTGTAACTGGCTGTCGCCTGTTCAACAGTTTTCCGTCGGCCCGAAATGACAAAGGCCACCCGAAGGTGGCCTTTGCCCAGATCGGAAAGCCTTAGGCCTTCTTCACTTCCCAACCGGTCAGCTCGGCCAGGGCCTTGCCGATGTCAGCCAGGGAACGCACGGTCTTCACACCAGCGTCTTGCAGGGCGGCGAACTTCTCGTCCGCAGTGCCCTTGCCGCCGGAGATGATGGCGCCAGCGTGGCCCATACGCTTGCCGGCCGGAGCGGTGACACCAGCGATGTAGGACACCACCGGCTTGGTCACGTTGGCCTTGATGAAGGCAGCGGCTTCTTCTTCAGCGGAACCGCCGATCTCACCGATCATGACGATCGCTTCGGTCTTCGGGTCTTCCTGGAACAGCTTCAGGATGTCGATGAAGTTGGAGCCCGGGATCGGGTCGCCACCGATGCCCACGCAGGTGGACTGGCCGAAGCCGGCGTCGGTGGTCTGCTTCACGGCTTCATAGGTCAGGGTGCCGGAACGCGACACGATGCCTACCTTGCCCGGCAGGTGGATGTGACCCGGCATGATGCCGATCTTGCACTCGCCGGGAGTGATCACGCCCGGGCAGTTCGGGCCGATCAGGCGTACGCCCAGCTCGTCGCACTTGACCTTGGCTTCCAGCATGTCGATGGTCGGGATGCCTTCGGTGATGCAGACGATCAGCTTGATGCCGCCGAAAGCCGCTTCGAGGATGGAATCCTTGCAGAACGGAGCCGGAACGTAGATCACCGAAGCGTCAGCGCCGGTGGCTTCCACGGCTTCCTTGACGGTGTTGAACACCGGCAGGCCGAGGTGGGTGGTGCCGCCCTTGCCGGGGGTCACGCCGCCGACCATCTTGGTGCCGTAGGCGATGGCTTGTTCGGAGTGGAAGGTACCCTGCGAGCCGGTGAAGCCCTGGCAGATTACTTTGGTGTCTTTATTGATCAGGACGCTCATTACTTACCCTCCGCGGCCTTGACGACCTGCTGGGCAGCGTCGGTCAGGCTGGTCGCAGCGATGATATTCAGACCGCTTTCGGCCAGGACCTTGGCGCCGAGCTCGGCGTTGTTGCCTTCCAGGCGGACGACCACCGGGATCTTCACGCCGACTTCTTTCACTGCACCGATGATGCCTTCGGCAATCATGTCGCAACGAACGATACCGCCGAAGATGTTCACCAGAACGGCAGCGACGTTGCTGTCGGACAGGATGATCTTGAAGGCTTCGGTCACGCGCTCTTTGGTAGCGCCGCCGCCGACGTCGAGGAAGTTGGCAGGCTTGCCACCGTGCAGGTTGACGATGTCCATGGTGCCCATGGCCAGGCCAGCGCCGTTGACCATGCAGCCGATGTTGCCTTCCAGCGCGACGTAGTTCAGTTCCCACTTCTGCGCATGGGCTTCACGAGCGTCGTCCTGGGACGGGTCGTGCATGGCGCGCAGCTTGGGCTGACGGTACATGGCGTTGCTGTCGATGTTGATCTTGGCGTCCAGGCAGTGCAGGTTGCCGTCGGCCTTGATCACCAGCGGGTTCACTTCCAGCAGGGCCAGGTCGTAGTCCTGGAACAGCTTGGCCAGGTTCACGAAGATGTGGGTGAACTGCTTGATCTGGTCGCCTTGCAGGCCCAGTTGGAAGGCCAGTTCACGACCCTGGTAGGGCTGAGCGCCGACCAGCGGGTCAACGGTGGCCTTGAGGATCTTCTCGGGGGTCTCGTGAGCGACTTTCTCGATGTCCACGCCACCTTCGGTGGACGCCATGAACACGATACGGCGGCTGGAACGGTCTACCACGGCGCCCAGGTACAGTTCCTTGGCGATATCGGTGCAGGACTCAACCAGGATCTTGGTGACCGGCTGGCCATTGGCGTCGGTCTGGTAGGTCACCAGGCGCTTGCCGAGCCAGTTTGCGGCGAACGCCTTGGCGTCGTCCTTGCTCTTGACCAGCTTTACGCCGCCCGCTTTACCGCGGCCGCCGGCGTGGACCTGGGCCTTGACGACCCACTCGCTGCCACCGATTTTTTCGCAGGCTTCTGCGGCTTCTTCCGGGGTGTCCACGGCGAAGCCCTTGGATACGGGCAGGCCGTATTCAGCGAACAGCTGCTTACCCTGATATTCGTGGAGATTCATGCTTGTCTACCGTCTTCGTTTGGGTATTGCCCATTCGGCGCTGCATTCGTGGTGCCGCGCCACCTGTGACTGCTTAAAGGCAGTCCGGCGGGCTTTCCGCGGTGAGCCCCAGGGGACTCACGACGGGTAGCCCGCCGTGGTTCTTCTTTCAGGAATCCGCTGGAGATGCCACGCACAGGCGCAGCATCACCGGCTGATTTCTCAACGCTTCTTGCGGTTGGCGATGTGGATCGCGTGGCCGTTAACGGCCAGGGCCGCTTCGTGCAGCGCTTCGGACAGGGTCGGGTGCGAGAAGACCATCATGCCCAGGTCTTCGGCGCTGGTGCCGAATTCCATGCCGATGGCGCCCTGCTGGACCAGTTCCGCAGCGCTCGGGCCGATCACGTGGACGCCCAGGACGCGGTCGGTCTTGGCATCGGCGATGACCTTGACCAGGCCGGTGGTGTCGTTGGCAGCCATGGCACGGCCGCTGGCCGCGAAGGGGAAGGTACCGATGTTGATTTCGACGCCTTCGGCCTTCAGGGACTGCTCGGTCTTGCCGACCCACGCGATTTCCGGGTGGGTGTAGATCACCGACGGGATCAGGTCGTAGTTCATCTGGGCTTTGTGGCCGGCGATACGCTCGGCAACCATGATGCCCTCTTCCGACGCCTTGTGGGCCAGCATGGCGCCACGGACCACGTCACCGATGGCGAAGACGCCCGGAACGCTGGTCTTGCAGTGGTCGTCGACGTAGATGTAGCCACGCTCGTCGAGGGTGACACCGCTGTCGGCGGCCAGCAGCTCGGTGGTGACCGGACGACGGCCAACGGCAACGATCAGCTTGTCGAACACCTGCTTCTGCTCGCCTTCGGCGTCGGTGAAGCTGACGGTGACCTGCTTCTTCTTCACTTCGGAACCGGTGACGCGAGCGCCCAGGCGGATCTTCAGGCCTTGCTTGGTGAGGACCTTCAGGGCTTCCTTGGCAATCTGCTCGTCAGCGGCAGGCAGGAACTTGTCCAGGGCTTCGAGCACGGTGACTTCGGCGCCCAGGCGGGCCCAGACGGAACCCAGTTCGAGGCCGATCACGCCAGCGCCGATGACGCCCAGCTTCTTCGGTACGGCCTGGAAGTCCAGGGCACCGGTGGAGTCGACGATGACGTCCTGGTCGACCGGAGCCGGCGGAATGTCGACCGGACGCGAGCCGGACGCGAGGATCACGTTCTCGGCCTGGACGATCTGGGTCTTGCCATCGGAACCGGTGACTTCGACCTGCTTGTTGGCCAGCAGCTTGCCGTGGCCTTCCAGCAGGGTGACGCCGTTGGCCTTGAACAGGGTGCTTACACCGCCGGTCAGGTTCTTAACGATGCCGTTCTTGCGGGCGACCATGGCCGGTACGTCGATGCTGACGCCCTTGGCTTCGATGCCGTGGATTTTGAAGCCTTCAACGGCCTCGTGGTACTTGTAGGAGCTGTCCAGCAGCGCCTTCGACGGAATGCAGCCGACGTTCAGGCAGGTACCGCCCAGGGCGATCTTGCCGTCCTTGTCCTGGTATTTCTCGATGCAGGCGGTTTTCAGGCCGAGCTGGGCCGCCTTGATGGCCGCAACGTAACCGCCGGGGCCCGCACCAATCACTACCACGTCGAATTTCTGGGTCATAACGTTCTCCTAAGCCTCGAGCTTCAAGCGGCAAGCCACAGGCCGGGCTGCGATGCTCTGCAGCTTGCGGCGTGTGGCTTGCAACTGATTTAGATGTCCAGCAGCAGACGAGCCGGATCTTCCAGCAGGTTCTTGATGGTCACCAGGAAGCTGACGGCTTCCTTGCCATCGATCAGACGGTGATCGTAGGACAGAGCCAGGTACATCATCGGGCGGATGACCACTTGGCCGTTGATGGCCATGGGACGCTGGATGATGTTGTGCATGCCGAGGATGGCGGCCTGCGGCGGGTTGACGATCGGGGTCGACATCATCGAACCGAAGGTGCCGCCGTTGGTGATGGTGAAGGTGCCACCGGTCATCTCGTCGATGGACAGCTTGCCGTCACGGGCCTTCTTGCCGAAGGTGGCGATGCCGTTCTCGACTTCGGCCAGGCTCATCAGCTCGGCGTTGCGCAGGACCGGAACCACCAGGCCACGGTCGCTGGAAACGGCTACGCCGATGTCCTGGTAGCCGTGGTAGACGATGTCGTTGCCGTCGATCGAGGCGTTGACGGCCGGGAAGCGCTTCAGCGCCTCGACGGAAGCCTTGACGAAGAAGGACATGAAGCCCAGGCGCACGCCGTTGTGGGTCTTCTCGAACAGGTCCTTGTACTTCGAACGCAGGGCCATGACTTCGGTCATGTCGACTTCGTTGAAGGTGGTCAGCATGGCCATGGTGGACTGTGCTTCGACCAGGCGCTCGGCGACCTTGGCACGCAGGCGGGTCATCGGGACGCGCTTCTCGACGCGGTCACCCGCGGCGAAGACCGGGGCCTCGGCGGCCGGAGCGGCAGCCTTGGCAGCCGGAGCGGCGGCCGGAGCGGATTTCTTCGCTTCGACGGCAGCTACCACGTCTTCCTTGGTCACGCGACCGCCTTTGCCGGTGCCGGCGATGCTGTTCGGGTCGATGCCGTTCTCTTCGGCCAGCTTGCGAGCGGCCGGGGAGAGGATGGCGTCGTCACCACCAGCAGCAGCCGGAGCGGCGGCCTGGGCAGCGGCAGCCGGGGCTGCAGCGGCGGCGGGAGCAGCGCTGGCGGCACCACCTTCGGTCAGTTTGCCCAGCAGTTCGCCGCTGAGGACGGTGTCGCCCTCGTTCTTGACGATTTCAGCCAGGACGCCGTCGGCTTCGGCCAGTACTTCAAGCACTACTTTGTCGGTCTCGATGTCGACGATCAGCTCGTCACGCTTGACGGCCTCGCCCGGCTTCTTGTGCCAGGTGGCCACGGTGCCGTCGGCAACCGATTCCGGGAATGTAGGGGCTTTGATCTCGATAGCCATTTGTATGGGTTCCTATCTAATTCGGTTTCTTCTGCACGAAGGCGTTAAACAGTAAAGGCATCTTGCAGCAGTTTTTCCTGCTGCTCGGCGTGCATCGAGGCATAGCCGCAGGCCGGAGAGGCCGAGGCGTCACGCCCGGCGTACTCGAGGAACAGGCCTTTGTTGTGGGCTGCCGCGACACGACGCATGTGATGCTGGCTGCAGTACCAGGCGCCCTGGTTCATCGGCTCTTCCTGACACCAGACGATGTGCTTGAGGTTCTTGAACGGGGCAAGAACTTCGGCCAGGTCGTCTTCCGGGAACGGGTACAGCTGCTCGATACGCACGATGGCGATGTCTTCACGGCCTTCGGCACGACGTTTTTCCAGCAGGTCGTAGTAGACCTTGCCGCTGCACAGCACCAGACGCTCGACTTTCTTCGGATCGATCGAGTCGATCTCGTTGATCACGGTCTGGAACGAGCCTTCGGCCAGATCTTCCAGGGTCGAGATGGCGAGTTTGTGGCGCAGCAGGGACTTGGGCGTCAATACGACCAACGGCTTGCGCAGCGGGCGGATCACCTGGCGACGCAGCAGATGGTAGATCTGCGCCGGGGTGGTCGGCATGCATACCTGGATGTTGTGCTCGGCGCACAGCTGCAGGTAACGCTCCAGGCGCGCGGATGAGTGCTCCGGGCCCTGCCCTTCGTAGCCGTGCGGCAGCAGCATGGTCAGGCCGCACAGACGACCCCACTTGTGCTCGCCGCTGGTGATGAACTGGTCGATCACCACCTGGGCGCCGTTGGCGAAGTCACCGAACTGGGCTTCCCAGATCACCAGCGCGTTGGGCGTGGTGGTGGAGTAGCCGTATTCGAATGCCAGTACGGCTTCCTCGGAGAGGTAGGAGTCGTACAGCTCGAAGCTCGGCTGGTTGTCGAACAGGTTCTGCAGGGGCAGGTAGGTACCGGCGTCCTTCTGGTTGTGCAGCGCCGCATGGCGGTGCGAGAAGGTGCCGCGACCCACGTCCTGGCCGGTGATGCGAACCGGGTGGCCTTCGAACAGCAAGGTGGCGTAGGCCATGGTCTCGGCGTAGCCCCAGTTGATCGGCAGGCCGCCGGCGCCCATCTTCTGGCGGTCTTCGAGGATCTTCGAGACCTGACGCTGGACGACGAAGCCTTCCGGAATCTCAAGCAGCTTGGCGGAGAGTTCCTGCAGGGTCTTCAGCTCGAAACGGGTGTCGTGGCGAGCGGTCCAGGTGTGGCCCAAGTAGGGACGCCAGTCGACGAAGAGCTCTTTGTTGGGCTCCTTGACCAGGCTCTTGACCACGTGCTGACCGTTGTCCAGGGCGGTGCGGTACTCGTCGATCTTGGCCTGCACACGATCGTCGTCCAGCACGCTGGATTGGATCAGGGCATCGGCATAGAGCTCGCGAGTGGTGCGCTGCTTGGCGATCTGCTGGTACATCAGCGGCTGGGTGCCGCTCGGCTCGTCGGCCTCGTTGTGGCCGCGACGGCGGTAGCAGACCAGGTCGATGACCACGTCACGCTTGAACTGCATGCGGTAGTCGACGGCCAGCTGGGTCACGAAGAGCACGGCTTCCGGGTCGTCGCCGTTCACGTGGAAGATCGGCGCCTGGATCATCTTCGCGACGTCGGTGGCGTACTCGGTGGAGCGCGAGTCGTCCTGACGGCTGGTGGTGAAACCGACCTGGTTGTTGATGACGATGTGCACGGTACCGCCGGTGCGGTAGCCGCGGGTCTGCGACATCTGGAAGGTTTCCATGACCACGCCCTGGCCCGCGAAGGCGGCGTCGCCGTGGATGGAGATCGGCAGTACCTTGTCGCCGGCCTTGTCCTGGCGGCGATCCTGACGGGCACGAACGGACCCCTCGACCACCGGGGAGACGATCTCCAGGTGGGACGGGTTGAACGCGAGCGCCAGGTGGACTTCACCACCCGCGGTCATGACGTTGGAGGAGAAGCCCTGGTGGTACTTCACGTCACCGGAGGACAGGCCTTCGACCTTCTTGCCTTCGAACTCGTCGAACAGGTCGCGCGGGTTCTTGCCGAAGGTGTTGACCAGTACGTTGAGGCGGCCGCGGTGGGCCATGCCGATGACGATTTCCTTGGTGCCGTAGGAGCCGGAACGCTGGATGATCTCGTCCAGCATCGGAATCAGGCTTTCGCCGCCTTCCAGGCCGAAACGCTTGGTGCCCGGGTACTTGGTGCCCAGGTACTTTTCCAGGCCTTCGGCCGCAGTCAGGCGCTCGAGCAGGTGGCTCTGCACTTCGGCGGAGAACGCCGGGCGGCCACGCACGCTCTCCAGGCGCTGCTGGAACCACTTGCGCTGGTCGGAATCGACGATGTGGGTGAACTCGGCGCCGATGGTGCGGCAGTAGGTCTGCTGCAGCGACTGATGGATCTCGCGCAGGGTCGCCTCTTCCTTGCCGATGTAAAGCTCACCGGTACGGAAGGTGGTGTCGAGGTCAGCATCGGTCAGGCCGTAATGGTTGATCGACAGATCGGCCGGCACCTTGCGCTGCCAGAGGCCGAGGGGGTCGAGCGTCGCCGCCTGATGGCCGCGCATGCGGTAGGCCTGGATCAGACGCAGGACTTCGACCTGCTTCTTCTCGTGCTCGCTGCTTACGCTGCCAGCCGATACGGGCTGCGCGCGGCGCTGGTTCTTGGCGAGCAGGACGAAGTGGTCGCGAACAGTAGAATGCGATACGTCGGTGGCGGTGTTACCGTCGGCCGGCAACTTCTGGAAGTAGGTGCGCCACTCTTCGGGCACAGCGTTGGGATCGTGCAGGTAAAGCTCATAGAGCTCTTCCACATATGCAGCGTTGCCACCGGATAGGTGGGCGCTGTTCCACATGCGCTGCATTACGCTTTCTTGCATGCTTGGTCACCCTCGGTAAGGGGACACCACCGGCGTGGAATCAGCATCGTGGCTTCAATAGTCCTGGCACAGCGACTCGGTAAAGCCACCAAGGATCCCGCAGATAGTCCGGGCACCAGCCCGGTTGCCCCTGCTGGTCATCTATATATTTTCAAGTAAGGACCGCCGCTTTGTGAGCTGCTGTCCTGGTTTACTGCTGCGCCGGTAGCAAACCGGCGCCGCAGGTATTACGGGTAAAGCATGAAGCGCATCAAGTACCGCTTTGCAGCAGCATGTGACGTACGTGACCGATCGCCTTGGTGGGGTTCAGACCCTTGGGGCAAACGCTCACGCAGTTCATGATGCCGCGGCAGCGGAACACGCTGAACGGATCGTCCAGCGCGGCCAGACGTTCTTCGGTCTTGTTGTCGCGGCTGTCGGCCAGGAAACGATAGGCCTGCAGAAGCGCAGCGGGACCGAGGAACTTGTCCGGGTTCCACCAGAAGGACGGGCAGGAGGTCGAGCAGCAAGCGCACAGGATGCACTCGTACAGACCGTCCAGCTTCTCGCGCTCTTCCGGCGACTGCAGACGCTCGATCGCCGGGGCAGGCGTGTCGTTCTGCAGGAAGGGTTTAACCTTCTCGTATTGCTTGTAGAAGATGCTCATATCAACGACGAGGTCACGGATGACCGGCAGGCCAGGCAGCGGGCGGATCACCAGCTTGCCGCCCTTGAGGCCGGCAGCGGAGATCGGCGTGATGCAGGCCAGGCCGTTCTTGCCGTTGATGTTCATACCGTCGGAACCGCAGACGCCTTCACGGCAGGAACGACGGTAGGAGAAACCCTCGTCCTGTTCCTTGATCAGGGCCAGCACGTCCAGGACCATGATGTCCTTGCCGCCGGTGTCGACCTGGAAGTCCTGCATGAAGGGTGCAGCGTCCTGGTCCGGGTTGTAGCGATAAACGCTGACTTTCAGAATGTTGGCTTGCGACATATCAGCCACCCTTAATAAGTACGTACTTTGGGTTCAAACGCAGGAACGGTCTTCGGCGCGAAGTTGACGTCGCGCTTGGTGACGCGCTTCTCACCCGGGTAGTACAGGGTGTGGCACAGCCAGTTCTCGTCATCACGCTCTTCGAAGTCTTCGCGGGCATGCGCGCCACGGGATTCCTTGCGGACCTCCGCTGCGATCGCAGTTGCCTCGGCCACTTCGAGAAGGTTCTGCAGTTCCAGTGCTTCGATACGTGCGGTGTTGAAGGCCTGGCTCTTGTCGGCGATCTTGACGTTGGCGATACGCTCGCGCAGGTCGGCCAACTGGGCAATGCCCTTCTGCATGTACTCGCCGGTGCGGAACACACCGAAGTAGTTCTGCATGCAGTTCTGCAGTTCTTTACGCAGCGGAGCCACGTCTTCGCCGCTGCTGCGCTCGTTGACGCCGGACAGGCGCTTGAGCGACAACTCCAGGTCGGTTTCCGAGGCACCGCGGTGCTCGATACCTTCCTTGAGGGCTTTTTCCAGGTGCAGACCGGCGGCACGACCGAATACCACCAGGTCGAGCAGCGAGTTGCCGCCCAGGCGGTTGGCACCGTGTACCGACACGCAGGCGACTTCGCCGACCGCGAACAGGCCGTCGATGATGACGTCCTTGCCGCTGGCGTCCTGGGTGATGGCCTGGCCATGAATGTTGGTGGCAACGCCGCCCATCATGTAGTGGCAGGTCGGGATCACCGGTACCGGGGCGACGACGGGGTCGACGTGGGCGAAGGTCTTCGACAATTCGCAAATACCCGGCAGGCGGCTGTGCAGCACTTCCTCGCCCAGGTGGTCGAGCTTCAGCAGTACGTGGTCCTTGTCCGGGCCACAACCGTTGCCGGCCAGCACTTCCTTGACCATGGAACGGGCGACCACGTCGCGGCCGGCCAGGTCCTTGGCGTTTGGAGCGTAACGCTCCATGAAGCGCTCGCCATGGGCGTTGATCAGGTAGCCACCCTCACCACGGCAGCCTTCGGTCACGAGGACGCCGGCGCCGGCGATACCGGTCGGGTGGAACTGCCACATCTCGATGTCCTGCACCGGCACACCGGCACGCAGTGCCATGCCGATACCGTCACCGGTGTTGATCAGGGCGTTGGTGGTGGACGCATAGATGCGGCCAGCGCCACCGGTGGCCAGGACCACGGCCTTGGAGCGGATGTAGACGGTCTCGCCGGTCTCGATGCAGATGGCGATGATGCCGACGATGGCGCCGTCCTGGTTCTTCACCAGGTCGACCGCATACCACTCGTTGAGGAACGAAGTGCCGCTCTTCAGGTTGGCCTGATAGAGGGTGTGCAGCAGTGCGTGACCGGTACGGTCGGCAGCAGCGCAGGTACGTGCAGCCTGGCCGCCCTTGCCGAAGTCCTTGGACTGGCCACCGAACGGGCGCTGGTAGATACGGCCCTGCTCGGTACGGGAGAACGGCAGGCCCATGTGTTCCAGTTCGAACACGGCTTCCGGGCCGACGGAGCACATGTATTCGATAGCGTCCTGGTCACCGATGTAGTCGGAGCCCTTGACGGTGTCGTACATGTGCCAGCGCCAATCGTCGTTCGGGTCGGCCGAAGCGATGGCGCAGGTGATGCCGCCCTGGGCGGAAACGGTGTGCGAGCGGGTCGGGAAGACCTTGGTGACTACGGCAGTCTTGTGGCCGCCTTGAGCCAGTTGCAGCGCAGCACGCATGCCGGCGCCGCCGCCACCAACGATGATGGCGTCGTAGGAAAGAGTACGAATGCTAGACATGGATCAGATACCCCACAGAATCTGCACGCCCCAGACGAAGTACGCGAACATGGTGATGCCGCAGACTGCCTGGAACAGGAAACGCACAACGGTTGCCCACTTGCCCAGCGCCATCGGCGTCAGGTAGTCAGTGGAGATGGTCCACATGCCAACCCAGGCATGTACACCGAGTGCAACCAGCCCGAGGAGGCTGAAGATGCGCATCCAGTTCTGGGAGAACAGACCATGCCAGTCAGCATAGGTCAGGCCGGGATTCGCTACGAGGTAGCCCAGCAGGAAAAGGAAATAAGCCGCGAGAACGACTGCAGAAACGCGCTGAGCCATCCAGTCATAGAGGCCCGAACGCGAGAAGTTCGTGACATTGGTTACCATACCCACACCCCCGCCAGCACGATCAGCACCGCGGAAATCGCGATGACGATTTTCGAGCCCAGCTTGCCGCCCTCGAGCGTCTCGCCGACACCCACATCCATTACCAGGTGGCGCACACCGGCAACCAGGTGGTAAAGCAATGCGGACAGCAGGCCCCAAATCACAAACTTGGCCAGCGGACTGGTCAGGCACGCCTTCACCTCACCGAAGCCTTCCTCGGATGCCAGCGACTTGCCGAGCGCATAAAGCAGCACAGCAATACCGACGAAAAGGATGACACCGGAGATACGGTGGAGAATGGACGTGTAAGCAGTGATTGGGAGTTTGATGGTCCTGAGATCTAGGTTTACAGGTCGTTGGCTATTCACGGCTGTTTTTTTCACACTGAGGCCCCTAACAATCAGGGCAAGTTGTCGGGAAGTGCACTGGTCAGGTACCCCTCACCAAAGGAGTGCCGACCACCAGAATACGGGCTTCAAGGCCCCTGGCAGTCGGGCGCTGAGTATAGACAGTTAGCTGACTAATGACAACGGAAAGGCCTCCCCCTAAGAGCGGATTGCGCTCCTTATATAAAAGGCGTAAATAGCGCTCTTTTTCCGCGAAAAACACCCCGCAAACCCCTCTGCCATATGGGTTTCTTCAAATTGACATTCGCATTTATCTCACTATAGTGGTGCGGGCCCTGCGTGGGGGGCTGTCTGATGATTTCAAGCATAAATAGGAGGCCGCTATGGCTGACAAAAAAGCGCAGTTGATCATCGAGGGCATTGCCCCCGTCGAGCTGCCCGTTCTGTCCGGTACCGTAGGTCCCGATGTAATCGATGTGCGGGGCCTGACCTCCACGGGTCGCTTCACCTTTGATCCTGGCTTTATGTCTACCGCCTCTTGCGAGTCGAAGATCACCTACATCGACGGCGACAAGGGCGTACTGCTGCACCGCGGCTACCCCATCGAGCAACTGGCCGATGAATCCGACTACCTGGAAACCTGCTACCTGCTGCTGAACGGCGAACTGCCCAGCGCAGAGGAAAAGGCCAAGTTCGTTGGCACCGTGAAGAACCACACCATGGTTCACGAGCAGTTGAAGAGCTTCTTCAACGGCTTCCGCCGCGACGCCCATCCGATGGCGATCATGTGCGGCGTAGTCGGCGCCCTCTCCGCCTTCTATCACGACTCCCTGGACATCAACGACCCGCACCATCGCGAAATCTCCGCGATCCGCCTGGTCGCCAAGATGCCCACCATCGCCGCCATGGTCTACAAGTACTCCATGGGCCAGCCGATGATGTATCCGCGTAACGACCTGAACTACGCGGAAAACTTCCTGCACATGATGTTCAACACCCCGTGCGAGATCAAACCGATCAGCCCGGTACTGGCCAAGGCCATGGATCGCATCTTCATCCTGCATGCGGACCACGAGCAGAACGCCTCCACCTCCACCGTTCGCCTGGCCGGTTCGTCCGGTGCCAACCCGTTCGCCTGCATCGCAGCCGGCATCGCCGCCCTGTGGGGCCCGGCGCACGGCGGCGCCAACGAAGCGGTACTGACCATGCTCGATGAAATCGGCGATGTCTCGAACATCGACAAGTTCATCGCCAAGGCCAAGGACAAGAACGACCCGTTCAAGCTCATGGGCTTCGGCCATCGCGTGTACAAGAACCGCGACCCGCGCGCCACCGTGATGAAGCAGACCTGCGACGAAGTCCTGAAGGAACTGGGGATCAAGAACGATCCGCAGCTGGAACTGGCCATGCGTCTCGAAGAGATCGCCCTGACCGATCCGTACTTCAAGGAACGCAACCTGTACCCGAACGTCGACTTCTACTCGGGGATCATCCTCAAGGCGATCGGTATTCCGACCAGCATGTTCACCGTGATCTTCGCCCTGGCGCGTACCGTCGGCTGGATCTCTCACTGGAAGGAAATGCTCTCCAGCCCGTACAAGATCGGCCGTCCGCGCCAGCTGTACACCGGCTACGAGCAGCGCGACTACGTCTCGCTCGACAAGCGCAAGTAAGACGTACCGCTCCAGAAAAGCCCCGCATCTGCGGGGCTTTTTCATGGGCGAAGGATAGGTCGGCAGCACTGACGGCGGACGCGGGGTATCTTGAGGGCCACAACCTCAGGACCCGCCGGGCCTCGCGACACTCGGCGCCAACCTGCGAAAGCCATGCGTTCAGCCGCCACTCCAGGCGGGTTGCACCAATGAAAAGGCCCCGCATCGCGGGGCCTTCTCGTGTCAGCAACCGATCACTTCTTCTCGGCGCGCTCACGCAAGTGGCTGAGCGTATTGAACGGCGCATCGACCACGAAGCTGTTGGCCAGCCAGGAGGGCACGCTGCCGCCCGGCTCGGTGTGCACCTGGTAGGTCACCTCGACCTCGCCCGGGCCCTTGGGCACGAACTTCCACACGCCATCCACGGCGGCTACACGTACGAAGCCTTTCTCTTCCGGCACGTACTTGGGCTCGCCCTTGAGGGTGCGGGTCAGGCTGCCGTCGGCGCCTTCGGTGGTGGTGGCGTGGATCACCGAGTCACGCGGGGTGACGGGCCAGGGGGTGTTGAAGCGGGTGTAGGTCCAGCTGTCGGCGCCTTCCGATTTCAGCAGCTTCTGCTGCTCGCACTCATGAATCCAGGCGCAGGAGCCGGAGACGTCTTCCTGCAGCTTGCGCAGGGTGGCGACGTCGGTTTTCAGGGTGGCGACCCCGCGGTAGGCCTTGTACTTGGAGCCGGCGACCTCGCTCAGGTACACCTTGATGCCGTCCTCGTCCTTGGCCAGCTTCCAGTCCTCGGCATGGGCAGTCGAGGCCAGCAGCGCAGTGGCGCTCAAGCCGCAGATCACAGCGATTCGTTGCAGCGAAACCATCTTTGTTCTCCTTCTTATGATGACCAGCCGTCGTCCATCAGGACAGCTACTGGATAGATTGACTGACCGCCACGGCCGTCTCTTGTTCCAACCAGCCCAGCAAACGTATCGCCTCTTCCCGGCTGTCGCCACAGACAAAAAGATCGGCATCGAAGTCGGCACAGACCTTCGGGCGCTCCGGCTGGCCGAATATCGAGCAGAGATGCTCGACGGAGAGATGGATGCAACGCTCCCCCGCCGCCTTGCCCTTGGGCATGCCGGGGATAGGTGAACTGATGGATGGCGCGATGCAACAGGCGCCACAACCTGCACGACAAATCATGATCAGGGGCCCCTCTGCAACGCTGTGGCCGACGTAGGGCGCGGATTCTACTCGCGGCCCCGGGGAAATGGGATATCCCCTAGTCAGCCGATCAGCCACGTCATGCGCCCCAGGTCACCGCCCCCCCCTTTGGCCTTCAGGAGCCGCTGATGCCTCGCTGCGCCAGCGCCTTGTGCAGGGCCTCGCCCACCGCCGAGCCCTGGGGGTAGAACACCGCCGGCTGGCCGATGGGCGCCGCCACGCGCACGCGGGTGCCGGGGGCTGCCTGGTAGTGCACCTGCGACCAGAGGTGCACCCACTCCCCTGCCGGCAGCGCCACCTCAAGGCTGTCGACACCCGGCTCCAGCACCGGTGCCACCAGCAGCTGGTCACCCAGCATGAAACTGCGCGGCAGCTCCTCCAGGCTCGCCGGGTCCTCGGGGTATTGCAGCCAGAGCGGGCGCACCAGAGGCAGCCCGGTACGCGCCGCCTCGTCCATCAACGTGCGGCGATAAGGAGCCAGCGCGGCGAACAGCTGGGCGCAGCGGGCGAAGTGCGCCAGGCTGGCCGGCGAGTCGTAGACCTGATGGTTGTCCGCCGGGCGATTGCCCTCGTGGGTGCGCAGCAGGCTGGTGAAGGCGGAGAACTCCGCCCAGCGCTGCAACAGCTCCTCGCTGCGGTTGTAGTCCTTCAGCGGGTTGCTGATGGTGGTGTAGCCGCCGGTGTCGGCGTGGTTGAGGGTGAAGCCCGAGAGCCCGCCGGAGAGCAGCCCCAGCAGCGCGCTGTGCAGGCCGTCGTGAGCATCCCAGGTCACCAGCTGGTCGCCCAGCCACATGCTGGTGGTCAGCCCCGGGCTGCGGCTGTAGCCGGAGCGGGTGAAGAACAACAGCTCCCCTTCCCCGCCCGCCTCCTCCAGCAGTTCGCGGTTGAGCCGCGCCCATTCCTCGGGGAAGCGGTTGTGCAGCAGCGCCGCCTCCTCACCCGAGGCCGGGCGCGCCTCGAAGGGCAGCGCCTCGCCGAAATCGGCCATCCAGCCGGAGAAGCCCTGGCCGAGCATCTCCTCGCGCAACACGCCCTTCAGCCAGCGGCGCGCCTCGGGGTTGCTCAGGTCCACCAAACCGGCGCTGAAGCTGGTGTTGAGCAGGTCCAGCGGCTTGCCGTCGGCGCCCCGCATGAGGAAGCCACGTTCGCGGGCCTCGCGGAACAGGTTGCGCTGCTCCCCGTCCTTCTCGGCGACGTCCGCCAGGAAGGGGTTGGCGTAGGCCAGGGTGCGGATGCCACGCGCCTTGAGCTCGGAGCTCAGGGCCTGCCATTGCGGGTAGTGGCGCGGGTCGAGGGTCCAGTTCCACCACAGCTGCTTGCCGAAACTGGTGCTGCGCTGGCCCACCCAGTCCTGCAGCCAGAGCCCGGCGATGGGCACCCCGGCGGCGTCGATACGCCCCAGCAGCTCGCGCACCCGCTCGGTACCGCCCTGCAGGCCGAGGATGGCGCCGTGCTGGGTCCAGTCCGGCAGCGGCGCCATGCGCCCCACTACCGAAGTGTGCGCCTGCAGCAGCGCGGCGGGGCTGTCGCCGTTGTAGAGACGTGCGGTGAGGCTGCCCTGGTGCACCTCCAGGCCCACCCGCGCCGGACCACGCAGGTCGAACACCTGGTAGGCGCTGGATTCGCTGAAGAAGGCACGCAGCTTCGAGGTCAGGTAATAGGGCACCGGCGCGTAGCTGGTCCACCAGTCGCCACCCGCACGGGCGCTGAGGTCCGCCGCCAGGGTGATGGGCTGCAGGCCACGGCCGACGCCCTGTTCCTGCACCAGGATGGGCACACGGCGCCCGGCCAGGTCGAAGGCGCTGAACTGCTCGCCGAAGCCGAAGAAGCGCTCGTCGGCGTCCCGTTGCCAATTGAGATAGAGACGGTTGAGGCGCGGGTCATCCAGCGCCACGGCCAGGCGCACACCGCGCCCGCCATCGGCCTCCAGCACCAGCGCGTAGCCACTGACGGAGCCATCGGCGCAACGCAGGTGGCCACGCAGCACCAGGCGCGGGCCGGCGCCCTGGAAGCTATCCAGGCTCTGCTCGCGGCACAGCAGCTCGCGGTGCTCGTCGACGAACAGCGCACCCCGATGTTCTTCGACCTCGGCGGCGCCGATACCGGCCGCGAGGAAGCCGCCCTCGGTGGCCCACAGCCGCTTGGCGGGGTTGCCCTTGGGGCTCAGCGCCAGGCCATGGCCGTTCCAGGCCAGGCGGTAGTCGCCGAAATCGAAGTCACGGGGTACCGCGAAGGCCGGTGGCACCACCAGTTCGGCCAGCACGGCGCGCTGTTTCCACACCTGCAGCCCCTGCCATCCCGCCACACCTGCCGCCGTCACCAGCAACAGGGCTGCCGCCCCTTTTACCCACCTGCGCATCGCTCGCCCCTTTTCTTGTTCTGCACCGCCCTTTAGGCTGGCGCGCATCCATACATCGCGGAGTCACCGTCATGCCGGTTTGGCTACAGACCGCCCTGCTGCTCACGCTGTCCAACGTCTTCATGACGTTCGCCTGGTACGGCCATCTCAAGACCCTGAACACCAAGCCCTGGATCATCGCCGCCCTGATCAGTTGGGGGATCGCGCTGTTCGAGTACCTGCTGCAGGTGCCGGCCAACCGCATCGGCTATACCGCGCTGTCGGTGGGCCAGCTGAAGATCATGCAGGAGGTGATCACCCTCGCGGTGTTCGTGCCCTTCAGCGTCTACTTCATGCAACAGCCGCTGAAGCTCGATTACCTCTGGGCCGGTCTGTGCCTGCTCGGCGCGGTGTACTTTATCTTCCGCGCGTGAGGCCGGGGATGCGTGGCACGCCGGTCATGGCGACCGATCGCGCCAGGGTTCATTTCGGGGGTTCGAGGCGGGTGATCAGGCTGGAGGTGTCCCAACGGCCACCGCCTTCGGCCTGGATCTCGCCGTAGAAACGATCCACCAGCTCGGTGACCGGCAGCTGCGCGCCGTTGCGCTGGGCCTCGGCGAAGACGATGGCGAAGTCCTTGCGCATCAGGTCCACAGCGAAGCCGAAATCGAACTTGCCGTCGAGCATGCTCTGGTGGCGGTGCTCCAGTTGCCAGGACTGCGCCGCCCCCTTGCCGATCACCTCCATGGCCGCCGTGGCGTCGAGCCCGGAGCGCCGGGCGAAATGCAGCGCCTCGGAAAGCCCCTGGAGCAGCCCGCCGACGCAGATCTGGTTGACCATCTTGGTCAGTTGGCCACTGCCCACCGGGCCCATCAGCCGGGTCATCCGCGCGTAACTGTCGATCACCGGCGCCGCACGCTCGTAGAGTTCACGCTCGCCGCCGATCATCACCGTCAGCATGCCGCTCTCGGCCCCGGCCTGGCCGCCGGAGACCGGCGCATCGAGAAAGCCCAGCCCGCGCTCGGCAGCCAGCGCCGCCAGTTCGCGGGCCACCTCGGCGGAGGCGGTGGTGTGGTCCACCAGCACGCTGCCGGGCTGCATGCCGGCGAAGGCACCCTCCTCGCCCAGTACCACGGCGCGCAGGTCGTCGTCATTGCCGACGCAGGTCATCACCAGGTCGGAACCCTGCGCCGCTTCCCGTGGCGTGGCGAAGCTGTCGCCGCCGAACTCGTCGCACCAGAGCGAGGCTTTCTCCGGCGAGCGGTTGTACACGCGCACCTCGTGCCCCTCGCACGCGAGGTGGCCGGCCATGTGAAAGCCCATTACGCCGAGCCCGATAAAGGTCACCTTCGCCATCTCAAACCCTCCACGTGTGCATGTCCCAGGAAGCCTAACACGCGGTTTGCCGAGCCGCGAAAGGCCCTCCATACTCGCCCGGAAGTTGCCGGGACACCCCACAAGCGCCAAGGAGAGCCCCATGCCGCACTGGCTGGTGATAGACCTGGAGGCCACGACCGAGGAAGGCGGTTGGCCCCTGGAAGATATGGAGATCATCGAGATCGGCGCATCGATCGTGGCTGCCGACGGCCGCGAAGTGGACCATTTCCAGCGTTTCGTGCGCCCGTTGCGCCGGCCCTGCCTGACCACCTTCTGCCGCCAGCTGACCCACATCAGCCAGGCCAATGTCGACAGCGCCGCGCCCCTGGCGCAGGTCTGGCCGGCGTTCGAACGCTGGCTGCAGAACTACCAGCCGCGCCTGGTCAGCTGGGTCAGTTGGGGCGAGTACGACCGCCGCCAGCTGGAGCAGGAATGGCGCCAGCAGCAACTGGTCAGCCGCCTCGCCACCATTCCCCACCTCAACCTCAAGCAGCATTTCGCCCGCGTCCGCCAGCTCAAGCAGCCCGTGGGCCTGCACACCGCGCTGCAACTGGCCGGGCTCAGCTTCCAGGGCCAGCAGCACCAGGCCCTGGAAGATGCACGCAACACCGCGCGCCTGCTGCCGCTGGTGCTGCCTGCCAGTTCCTGAAACGCCCCGCCGCATTGCCTAGTGACGCTGCAAAGCGGCTTGGGCATACTGGCGGGCCCTTTTTCCAACCCCTTTCAAGGATCCCGCCATGTTCAAGGTCAACGAGTACTTCGACGGCACCGTCAAATCCATCGCCTTCGGGATGAGCGAAGGCCCCGCCACCATCGGCGTGATGGCCCTGGGCGAATACGAATTCGGCACCAGCCAGCTGGAAGTGATGCATGTCGTCGCCGGCGCCCTGACCGTCAAGCTGCCGGGCAGCGACAGCTGGGAAACCTTCGAAGCCGGCAGCAAGTTCACTGTACCGGCCAATAGCAAGTTCCAGCTGAAAGTCGCCCAGGACACCGCTTACCTCTGCGAATACCGCTGAGTCGCGATGTGTTGAAGAACCGGCCCATGAGGCCGGTTTTTTATTGCCTGGATGCTGGGACCCCTGAAAGCTCCGCGATGATGGGTTTCGCTGCGCTCTACGCCATCCTACGAAGAGCTGGAGCCGATTCAGCTACTCGCCTTCCCTGATATCCACCTCGATGCGCATCCCTTCCAGTTCCGCCAGGTATTCGGCGCTGCTGAACAGGCCGATGCAGGGCATGGCGCCGCGTTCGGCCAAAGTGCCGGCGGCGAGCTTGCGCACCAGGGCCACGGCGGCCATGCAGGGAATGTTGGGGCCGTCGTTGTCGTGGGCGACCAGTTCCCAGGTGAGCACCAGTGGCCGGCCCTGGTGGTCCAGCCCACGCAATGTCACGAACATGCCGCTGAGGCCATCGCCCAGAGGCTCAACCAGCACCGCGCCCTTGCGCAGCAACGACGCCAGGCCGACGGCGTTGCGCACCAGCCCGCCGCGCACCAGCCAGGACAGCGCCCAGGTGCCGAACTGGGTGAGGCGCAGGCCGACGCCAGCGCGGAAGCTGACATCGCGCACGCCCGGGTAGCGCGCGGGGAAGAGTTCCAGGTCGGGAATGTCGCAGATACCCACCCAGCGCGCGCCCATCGGGGCACGGAAGGCGTGGCGGCGCAGGCCCTGCCAGCCATGGATCGAGCCCCAGGCACCATCGCGCCAGAGCCGCACGGGCCGGCCGCAGTAGCCGAGCACCGCCTCCAGGGTCGACAGGCCCGGCGTCTTCTCCGAGGAGCTGATGCCGTGCTCGATACTGTCCAGGCGGCTGAAGCGCGGCAGTTGTTCGTCCACCACGGCGGCGCTGAGGCCGGGCACCGAACTGGCACCGGCGCAGATCAGCAGACCACGCTCGCGGGCCCGCTCATCCAGTCGGTCGATGCCGCAGACGAAGGCCCGCGCATCGGCCAGGTCGATGTAGTGGCAACCAGCTTCCAGTGCCGCCTCGGCGACCCGGTAGTCCTGCCCCTGGAAGGGCCCCACCGTGGAAATCACCACCTGGGCACCCAGCTCGCTGAAGGCCTGGGCCAGCCCGGGCTGGTCGATATCCAGGCGCGCCGCCTGGCAACCGGTTTCCGCCGCCAGGGCCTGGGCCTTGGCCAGGTCGCGCCCCGCGGCGATCACCTCGATGCCCTCGATGCTGCGCAGGCGCCGCACGATCAGCCGGCCGAAATTGCCGTAGCCGCCCAGCACCAGAACCTTCAATCCCTGTGTCACCCCTGACTCCCTGTAAGGCCGATCAGGCCGGCTCGTTCGATGTGGAAAATTGCAGCTCCGCCAGGCGCGCATAGAGCGGGCTGCTGAGCACCAGCTCCTGGTGGCTGCCAATGGCGACCAGCTTGCCCTTGTCGATGACGGCGATGCGATCGGCGCTCTTCACCGTGGCCAGGCGGTGGGCGATCACCAGGGTGGTGCGCCCGCTCATGACCTCGGGCAGGGCCTGCTGGATCAGGTGCTCGCTTTCGGCATCCAGCGCGCTGGTGGCTTCGTCCAGCAGCAGGATGGGTGCATCGGTGAGCAAGGCCCGGGCGATGGCCAGGCGCTGGCGCTGCCCGCCGGAAAGGCCGATGCCGCCGTCGCCCAGGTGCGTCTGGTAGCCCTCGGGCATGCGCTGGATGAATTCGTGGGCGTGGGCGGCCCGCGCCGCAGCCTCCACCTCGGCCTGGCTGGCGTCGGGGCGACCGTAGCGGATGTTGTCCTCGACGCTGCCGAAGAACAGCGCCGGGCTCTGCGACACCAGGGCGAAGCAACGGCGCAGATCGGCCGGGTCCAGGCGCTGGATGGGCAGGCCATCCACCCGCACTTCACCCTCGGTGGGGTCGAAGAAGCGCAGCAGCAGGTCGAAGAGCGTCGACTTGCCCGCACCGGACGGGCCGACCAGGGCCAGGGTCTCGCCGGGGCGCACCTGCAGGTCGATGCCATCGAGGGCCAGGCTCTGCGGCCGGGTCGGGTAGGCGAAGCGCAGGCCGCGCAGCTCCAGCTCGCCTTCGACCCGCTCGGGCAGGCGCAGCAGGTCGCTCTCCGGGGCCTTGATGGTGCTGCGGGTCTGCAGCAGCTCGGCGATGCGCTCGGCGGCACCGGCGGCGCTCTGCAGCTCGCCGATCACCTCGCTGATGGCACCGAAGGCGGAACCGACGATCAGGCTGTAGAAAACGAAGGCGGCCAGGTCACCGCCGGAGATGCGCCCGGCGATCACGTCCATGCCGCCGACCCAGAGCATCACCCCCACCGCGCCGAGCACCAGCACGATGACCACGGTGATCAGCCAGGCCCGCTGGGTGATGCGCTTGCGCGCGGTGTCGAAGGCGCCTTCCACGGTGCGCCCGAAGCGCGCCCGGTCCTGGGCCTGGTGGTTGTAGGCCTGGACGGTCTTGATCTGCCCCAGGGTTTCGCCGACGTAGCTGCCGACATCGGCGATGCGGTCCTGGCTCTGCCGCGACAGCGCCCGCACCCGCCGGCCGAAGAGCAGGATCGGCGCCACCACCAGCGGCAGGGCGACGACCACGATGCCGGTCAGCTTGGGGTTGGTGACGAACAGCAGGCCGATGCCGCCGATCATCATGATGCCGTTGCGCAGCGCCAGGGACAGCGACGAGCCGATCACCGATTGCAGCAGCGTGGTATCGGCGGTGAGGCGCGACTGGATTTCCGAGGCACGGGTGGTTTCGAAGAAGCCGGGGTGCAGCTCGATCAGGTGGTTGAACACGCGCTTGCGGATATCCGCGACGAAGCGCTCGCCCACCCAGGACACCAGGTAGAAGCGGCTGAAGGTGCCCACCGCCAGCGCCACCACCAGGGCGAAGAACAGGATGATCGAATGGTTGAGGGCTTCCGGCGACTGGGTCGCCAGGCCCTGGTCCACCAGCAGGCGGATGCCCTGCCCCATGGACAGGGTGATGGCGGCGGTGAACAGCAGCGCCAGCAGCGCGCCGATCACCCGCCAGCGATAGGGGGCGACGAAGCGCGCGGCCATGCGCAGCGCATTGCGCTGGCGGGAGGAAAGCAGACCCATTGCGAGGACTCGATCGGGAGGAGGCGCCACTCTGCGGGTTTTCCCGCCGCTGCGCCAGCCGCTCTATTGCCTCAGTTGCCCGCCTGGAGGAAGCGCTGCTCATGGTCGGGGCTCGGCAGCAGGCACACCTCGTGGCGACCGAACAGCCGGTAGCGGTTCAGCGCGATGCGGTCATAGAGCCAGTCGCGCAACGCCGCCGGGATCACCCGCAGCACGCCACCCAGGCGCCATGGCCAGGGCAGCAGGCGGGCGATGCGCAGCACCGCGTCGGAGCGCACGAACAGCTCGCGGCCCTCGATGTAGGCCATGGTGTCGAAGTGGTCGGTGGGCAGGCCGTACCAGCGCAGAATGGCCTGTCCCTCGGGCGATTGCACCGAAGCCAGCTTGAACAGCCGCTCGCGGTCGTGGCGGATCAGGAAACGCGCCCAGCCGTTGCACAGCTTGCAGACGCCATCGAAGAGCACCACGCGCTCGCCGGGCTGGATGTGGGGAGGAAAGGAATCGGCGCTCATCACGCGCTCCCGGTCAGGAAAGGATGCCGTCGATACTAGGCCCTGCGCGAAAAGCCGTCGAGCACAGGCGCGGCCCGTGCTCGTGGCCCGTCAACGCTCGGCGAAGCGGTAGTGGCCGATGATCGTGTAGCGGAACAGGATGTCCTCTTCCTGGGTACCGCGGCCGATGTTGTGCAGGGCCAGCGGCGCGCCATCGGCACCGGTGCGGTCGGAGAGGATGCCGATGTGCTGCAGGCCGCGCCCGAGGTCCCAGGTGACGATATCGCCGGGGCGGTAGCTGGCGGCCTGGTCGCTGGGGCGCAGCGCCATGCCCTGGCGCTTGAACCAGGTCATCAGGTTGGGCACGCGGCGGTGGTCGATGTTCGGATCGGGGCGCTTCAGACCCCAGTTACGCGGATAGGCGGAGAAGTGGCTGCGCATGTCCTCGTGCACCGCCTTCTGCAGGTCCAGGCCCTGTTCGCGCAGCGCGCGGATCACCACATCGGTGCACACGCCGGTGGCCAGGGGCACGTCGCCGCCGGGGTAGGCGATGCGTCGATACACCGGGTCGTAGCTCAGGGTCACGCCGATCTGGCCGCGCGCCGAATCCACCAGGCGCACGGCGTCCACCGCCGCCTGGGCCCCCAGGCTGGCCAGCAGCAGGAACAGGCAAAACAGTCGCTTGAGCATGGTCAGCCCCGCCCTTCAGGGAATTGCGGCAGGGAGTCCTGGATTTCCCACCAGTTGGCCCTGGACGCCACGTAGGCGTGGTTGGCGGGGCGTGTTTCCAGCTCGCCTTCCAGCAGGCCGGCGCGAATGCGCAGCACACCGGGGGCTTTCTCGCTCTTGCTGTAGAGGGGCGAGCCGCAGCGCTCGCAGAACACCCGCTGCTTGCCCGGCGAGGAGCTGAAGGCACGCAGCAGCTCATTCCCCGCCAGCAGGCGGAAGCGCGTCTCGTCCACCGGGATATTGGTGACGAAAGGCGTGCCCTGCGCCTTGCGGCACTGGCTGCAATGACAGTTCTGGATCGGCGCCAGCTCACCCTCGATCTCGAAACGGACTCCGCCGCACAGGCAACCACCCTGGACCATCTTCTCTCTCCTTGCAGATGTGCAGCGGCAAGAGTAACGGAGCGGAAGGCAACGGAAAATGCCCGATGGTGTGAGCCATCGGGCCAAGGGTATTCAGCTGTGCAAAGGAGCCTGCCGATCCGGGATTGCGCCCCTGACGCCCCAACCATAAGCCCTGAGGAGAATGCGCCAGGTGCGCAAGCACCGGATCGGCAGGCCCGGCCAACCTTAAGGATCGGTCAGCAGCAACGCCAGGGGCGCCCGCCTTGGGCGGTTTGCGTTGGTTCCCAGGGCGTTGTAGTCATTTGCCAGTCAGCACTCGGAGCCTGCGTCGGCGGCCCAGCCCAGCGGGTACAACAGTTCCTCCTTGTAGCCGGCCCAGACCCGCACCGCATCGGGGAAGGCGTCGTCCAGCTGCGGGTCGCCGCTGTCCACCAGCAGGGGCCGGCCTTCGAGGGTGCCGAGCTTGCGCTTGGTGGCCACCACCCGCAGCCGCTCGAGGCCGATGGCGCGCAACACGCGCGGGCTGATCTGCTGGTTGCCGCGGCCGATGATGTGACCCTGGCCGCCGATGGCGGTGACCAGGAGGAAGGCCGGGTGGCCGTCCACCAGCTCGAACAGCTGGGCCTCGGTGACATCGCGAGCAATCAGCTGGCCGTTCTCGATCACGTCCACACCCAGCAGCGTGGCCTCCAGGCCGAGGTTGGCGGCCAGTCCGTGCAGGGTCGAGCCGGGGCCGAGGACGTAGCGCACGCCCTCCTCCCAGCTTTCCGCCAGCCAGTCGGCGAGGTCCACCAGCACCAGCTCCTCGGACTCCATGCCCGCCTGCTTCACGTGCTGCATGAACTGCCCCTCCACCGGCACCGTCAGCTCGCCGTACCAGCGGGCCGCTACCTTGCCCTCGCGCAGGGCCGCCTCGTCGAGGTCACGCACCTCGCCACTGGCCAGGCGGATCAGGCCGCCTTCCACCAGCCGCCGCGCCAGCTCCCCCGCTGCGCGCGGGCTGATGGCATAGACGCCGGAATGGATTTTCACCCCCGCCGGAATACCCAGCACCGGCTGGCCTTCACGGGCCACGGCGCTGACGTCACGGGCAGTGCCATCACCGCCGGCGAAGAGGATCAGCGACACGCCGGCCTCCTGCAGCGCCTCCACGGCGTGGCGGGTATCGGCGGCGCTGCTGGTCGCCGCCTCCAGGGCACCGATGAGCCGATGGCGGAAGCCCATGCGTGCCAGCAGGTCGGCGCCCATGGCGCCGGGAAAGGTGAGGAACTCCAGGCGCCCGGCCAGGGGCAGCAGGGATTCCAGCGCCAGCTGGGTGCGCTCTTCGGCACGGGGCACGGCGCCACGCGCCAGGGCCTCCTCGGCGACACCGTCGCTGCCCTTGAGGGCAGCCGCGCCGCCCAGCCCGGCCAGGGGATTGATGATCAGGCCCATTCGGAATATCGACATGCCAACCTCTTCGCTGAACTCTCGGCCCGCGTTGCGGGTCAACCCCATGGACCGGCCGGAAAGCGCGATTGGCACAATCGCTGCAAATCTCCCCCGGTCCTTTGCTTTTACGGCGTAATACTGGCGCCTGACTGTCACTGCGCGTTCATCTATGGGACCTAGACTGCGCGCACCACCTGATGAGGAGACAGGCCATGAGCTTGCAGAACAGCACTTCCACCCGCCGGGTCGTTCCGCTTCAACCCCAGCAACCCGTTGGCGGCTCGATAATCGATGCCCAGGGTCGGGAAATCCCCATTACCGAAGGCATGATCCAGCGCGCCTGCAAAGAGCTGGACAAGCACTGGGAAGGCGCCCGCAAACAGGCCTGATTCCCAGCGCTTCATTCGAAGGCCCGGGCATTCGCTCGGGCCTTTTCATTGGTGGGTCATTGGCGGGCCGCGGCCTCAGGCCAGCTCCGCCCCAAGCGCCCGCACCCACTGCGCCAGTTGCGGCGCCTCGCCCTGCAGGCGCACCCGCAGGCCGTCGATTTCCCGGCGCACCGGGTAGTGCTTGCGCAGGGCGTCGAAGGCCGCGCGGCGCTGGGCGGAGTCCCCCACCAGGCTGCGGCGGAAATCGGCATCGTCGCGGCGCGGGTCGTACACCGCGCGGCAGAGCATGGTCAACGCCCAGACCGGGTCGGCGCTGGCATCCAGGGTCAGTTCCGGCAACCAGGGCGCGGGCAGCAGTTCGTCCAGCTGCACCGTCTCCTCGATGCCTTCGGCGCGGCAGAAGGCCTGGTAGATCTGCGCGGTGCCGCGCAGCTTGCCGTCCAGGCTGTAGCCGGCGATGTGTGGCGTGGCGATGCGGCACAGTGCTGCCAGTTCGGGATCGGCCTCCGGCTCGCCTTCCCAGACGTCCAGCACGGCGCGGAGGTCCGAACGGGCCCGCAACGCATCGCGCAGCGCCCGGTTGTCCACCACCGCGCCCCGGCTGGCATTGATCAGCCAGCAGCCGGGCTTGAGCCGCGCCAGCTCGGCGGCCCCCAGCAGGTGGTGGGTGGGATGGGCGCCGCCCTTGTCCAATGGCGTGTGCAGGCTGATGGCATCGCACTGCTCCAGCACGGTGGCCAGGTCGACGTAGTCGCCACCCTCGGCCGCCTGGCGTGGCGGGTCGCAGACCAGCACCCGCCAGCCCAGGCCACGCAGCACCTCCACCAGGCGTCCGCCCACCTGGCCGGCGCCGACTACGCCGTAGGTGCGGGTCGAGGGCGCCACGCCCTCGTCTTCGGCCAGGGTCAGCAGGCTGCCCAGGACGAAATCCACCACGCCACGGGCATTGCAGCCGGGCGCGCTGGACCAGGCGATGCCGGCCTCGGCGAACCAGCCCAAGTCGAGATGATCGGTGCCGATGGTGCAGGTGCCGACGAAGCGCACCGCGCTGCCTTCCAGCAAGGCGCGGTCCACACGGGTCACCGAGCGCACCAGCAGCACCTCGGCGTCGCCCAGGGCGGCACGGTCGATGGCACGGCCCGGCATACGGCGGATGGGGCCGAAACCGCCGAAGAAGGCGTCGACCAGGGGGATGTTTTCGTCGGCGAGGATGCGCATGGTGCTCTCCAGGGGCAAGGCGGTCATTCTACGGAATCCCCCGACCCGGCGTCGCCCCAACCAGGTGCATCGCCCTCTTTCCTGACCGTGCCGTCAGCGCGTAGACTAGGCCGTCTTCCGCCTCCGCTGTCCCCCTATCGCCGGCAATCCCCTTGCCACGGCCAGGTCAGCGCCCGTTGCGAGCCCATCGCAGCCAGGCTTGCCCACCCCGTGGGCCACGAGCAATACGGACGCCACCGCCGTACCGGTGAACGCTTCACAGCCATGGAAAGACCCCCGTGACAAACCAAACTCGCCTCGACCGTATGCGTCGCGAATTGCGTGCTCTATTCACTCTTGCCCTGCCCATCATGATCGCCCAGCTCTCCCACTCGGCCATGGGCTTCGTCGACGCCGTGATGGCCGGCCGCGTCAGCCCGCGCGACCTGGCCGCCGTGGCTCTGGGTAACTCCATCTGGGTGCCGGTGTTCCTGCTGATGACCGGCACCCTCCTCGCCACCACGGCCAAGGTCGCCCAGCGCCACGGTGCCAACCAGGATGCCGAGATCGGCCCGCTGGTGCGCCAGGCCCTGTGGCTGGCGGTGGTCGTCGGCCTCGCCGGCGCCGGCCTGCTGCTCTGCGCCGAACCCGTGCTGCGCATGATGGGCGTGGAGGAAGACCTGGTGACCCCGAGCATGGGCTACCTCCACGGCATCGCCTTCGGCCTGCCGGCGGTGGCGCTCTACCAGGTGCTGCGCTGCTACAGCGATGGCCTGGGCCGCACCCGCCCGAGCATGGTGCTGGGCATCTGCGGGCTGCTGCTGAACATCCCGCTCAACTATGTGCTGATCTACGGCCACCTGGGCTTCCCGGCCATGGGCGGCGTCGGTTGCGGCTGGGCCAGCGGCACCGCCATGTGGCTGATGTTCTTCGGCATGCTGGCCTGGGTGAACATCGCCAAGGTGTACAAGCCGAGCGGCCTGTTCACCCACTTCGAGACGCCGCGCTGGGCGGTGATCAAGCGCCTGCTGAGCGTGGGCCTGCCCATCGGCATCGCGATCTTCGCCGAGTCGAGCATCTTCGCGGTGATCGCCCTGCTGATCGGCGGGCTGGGCGCCAACGTGGTGGCCGGGCACCAGATCGCGCTGAACTTCAGCTCGCTGGTGTTCATGATTCCCTACTCCCTGGCCATGGCCGTGACCGTGCGCGTCGGCCACTCCCTGGGGCGTGGCACGCCGCGTGACGCGCGCTTCTCCGCGGGTGTGGGCATGGCCACGGCGCTGGCCTATGCCTGCCTGTCGGCCAGCCTGATGCTGCTGTTCCGCGAGCAGATCGCCGCTATCTACACCCCCGATGCCCAGGTCATCGCGGTGGCCGCATCGCTGATCGTGTTCGCCGCGCTGTTCCAATTCTCCGATGCCATCCAGGTCACCGCCGCCGGCGCCCTGCGTGGTTACCAGGACACGCGGGTGACGATGATCCTCACCCTGTTCTCCTACTGGGGCATCGGCCTGCCCATCGGCTACCTGCTGGGGCTTACCGACTGGCTGGGCGAGCCCACCGGCCCGCGCGGCCTATGGCAGGGGCTGATCGCCGGCCTGACGGTGGCGGCGGTGATGCTGACCTTCCGCGTGGCCCGCAGCGCGCGCTCGCGCATCCGCAGCAGCGACCGCGTGACGGCCCTGGCCGAACCGGCCTGACGCCACACAGCAAGAAGCCCGCGCAATGCGGGCTTCTTTTTATCGAGTCGAGGCGGGCCTCATTCGGCCTTCTTGCGGATCCAGTACAGGTAGGTACCGGCCTCCTCGCCCTGCTCCACCAGCTCGTGGCCGAGGAACATGCAGAACTTGGGGATATCCCGCCGGGTCGACGGATCGGTGGCGATGACCTTGAGCAGGCCGCCGGACGGCAGGTCACGCACCTTGTTGTGCAGCATCATCACCGGCTCGGGGCAGTTGAGGCCGGTGGCATCGAGAATGGCATCAGGCTGATGGGACATGGGGTACTCCAGGAACAGGTCGCCATTGTGGCGTAAAAGCGCCGAGCACGCCCAGCCCGGCCGATGCCCGGCGCGGCTGGGCGCGCGGCCTCAGCGGTCCAGGCGACGCAGGTGGCAGGTCACTTCCTCGCGGTCGTGATAGAGCTGCTTGCAGGCGATGGAGACCTTGATCTTGCGCTTGCGGAAGCTGTCTTCCAGGCGCTGCAGCAGGCGCTGCACCTCGGCGTAGCGCTGCTTCATCGGCAGCTTGAGGTTGACCACCGCCTCGCGGCACAGCCCCTCGCCTATCCAGGTATCCAGCAGCGCGGCGTTGCGCGCCGGCTTCTCGACGATGTCGCAGACCATCCAGTCCACCGGTTGCTTGGGCTTGAAGGTGAAGCCGTCGACCATCAGGTGCTGCACCAGCCCGGTGTCCATCAGGCTCTCGGCCATGGGGCCGTTGTCGATGGCGGTGACCAGCATGCCGCGGCGTACCAGTTGGTAGGTCCAGCCACCCGGGGAAGCGCCCAGGTCGACGCCGGTCATGTCCTCGGACAGACGGGTGTCCCACTGCTCGCGGGGGATGAAGGTGTGCCAGGCCTCCTCCAGCTTGAGAGTGGAGCGGCTCGGCGCCTCGCGAGGGAATTTCAGGCGCGGGATGCCCATGGGCCAGAGCGCGGAGTTGTCCGCCTCGGCGAGGCCGGCGAACACCTCGCGGCCGCTGCGGAAGGTCAGCAGCAGGCGCGGCTTGCCCGGGTCATCCACCAAGCGGCCGGCCTTCTCCAGGGCCTTGCGCAGGGGCGCCTCGAACTTCTTGCAGAAATTCGACAGCTCCTTGCCTTCGTTGGTGTCCAGCACCTCCAGCCACAGGCTGCCGCAGACCGGGTAGTCGGCCAGGTGCTCCAGCAGCACGCTGATGCGGTCGGTCTCGGGCAGCGCAACGAAGGCGCCACGGGCCCACTGCCGCGGGAAGATCAGGCGCGCGAAGCGCTGGCCGCGCATCAGCCGCTCGGCGCCGTCGGCGTCCTGGCAGATGAACTCGGCATAGGCGCTGCTGGCCTTGCCCTTGGCGTAGCCGGGCACGTCCAGTCGGGCGGCCAGGTCGGATATCTCGGCGCACACCTCACCCTCGAAACCGGGGCGGCAGTGCAGGAACAGGCTATTCATCGGGGTGTCTCCTTGGCCGCGCACTATAGAGCCGAAGCGCCCGATTTCACACAGCGGCGGATGGAAAAATCCTACGCCAGCGGTGATGAACCAGGAGGAACCATGGTGCCGGGACCAGAGTCTTGAACATGGCAGCCCTTGCTAAGCAGAGCTAGTTTCTAGGGTTGTGTTCGTATGCCGGCCCATGCCGTGTGGGCCACAAGGAGATAGCACATGCCTTCTTTGGATAGCCTGAACAGCCGCCGCACCCTCGAGGTGGACGGCAAGACCTATCACTACTTCAGCCTGCCAGAGGCCGCCAAGAGCCTCGGCAGCATCGACAAGCTGCCCCTGTCCCTGAAAGTGCTGCTGGAAAACCTGCTGCGCTGGGAAGACAACGAAACCGTCGGCCCCGAAGACCTCGAAGCCCTGGTGGCCTGGCAGAAGACCCGCAGCTCCGAGCGCGAGATCCAGTACCGCCCGGCGCGGGTATTGATGCAGGACTTCACCGGCGTACCCGCCGTGGTCGACCTGGCCGCCATGCGTGACGCCGTGGCCAAGGCCGGTGGCGACCCGCAGAAGATCAACCCGCTGTCCCCGGTGGACCTGGTGATCGACCACTCGGTGATGGTGGACCGCTTCGCCAGCCCCGAGGCCTTCGAGCAGAACGTCGAGATCGAGATGGAGCGCAACGGCGAACGCTACGCCTTCCTGCGCTGGGGCCAGAACGCCTTCGACAACTTCAGCGTGGTTCCGCCGGGTACCGGCATCTGCCACCAGGTCAACCTCGAGTACCTGGGCCGCACCGTCTGGACCCGCGACGAGGACGGCAAGACCTACGCCTTCCCCGACACCCTGGTGGGCACCGATTCCCACACCACCATGATCAACGGCCTCGGCGTGCTCGGCTGGGGCGTGGGCGGCATCGAGGCGGAGGCGGCCATGCTCGGCCAGCCGGTGTCGATGCTGATTCCCGAGGTGATCGGATTCAAGCTCAGCGGCAAGCTGAAGGAGGGCATCACCGCCACCGACCTGGTGCTCACCGTCACCCAGATGCTGCGCAAGAAGGGCGTGGTGGGGAAATTCGTCGAGTTCTACGGCGACGGCCTCGCCGACCTGCCCCTGGCCGACCGCGCCACCATCGCCAACATGGCCCCGGAATACGGCGCCACCTGCGGCTTCTTCCCGGTGGACGACATCACCCTCGGCTACCTGCGCCTCTCCGGCCGCCCGGAGTCCACGGTCAAGCTGGTGGAAGCCTACTGCAAGGCCCAGGGCCTGTGGCGCAACGCCGGTGACGAACCGGTGTTCACCGACAGCCTGGCCCTGGACATGGGTACGGTGGAAGCCAGCCTGGCCGGCCCCAAGCGCCCGCAGGACCGGGTGCCGCTGACCCAGGTGGCCAGCACCTTCGACGATCTCATCGCCCTGCAGCTCAAGCCCAGCGCCAAGGAGGACGGCCGCCTGCTCAGCGAGGGCGGCGGCGGTACCGCCGTCGGCGGCAACGTGCAGAGCGGCGTGATGGACTACGAGTACGAAGGCCGCACTCATCGCCTGAGCGACGGCGCGGTGGTGATCGCCGCCATCACCTCCTGCACCAACACCTCCAACCCCAGCGTGATGATGGCCGCCGGCCTGGTGGCGAAGAAGGCCGTGGAAAAGGGCCTGACCCGCAAACCCTGGGTGAAGAGCTCCCTGGCGCCCGGTTCCAAGGTGGTGACCGAGTACTTCGCCGCCGCCGGGCTGACGAAGTACCTCGACGAGCTGGGCTTCGACCTGGTGGGCTACGGCTGCACCACCTGCATCGGCAACTCCGGCCCGCTGCTGGACCCCATCGAGAAAGCCATCCAGCAGGGCGACCTGACCGTGGCCTCGGTGCTCTCGGGCAACCGCAACTTCGAAGGCCGCGTGCACCCGCTGGTGAAGACCAACTGGCTGGCCTCCCCGCCGCTGGTGGTGGCCTATGCCCTGGCCGGCAGCGTGCGCCTGGACATCAGCCGCGAACCGCTGGGCGAAGGCAAGGACGGCAAGCCGGTGTACCTGAAGGACATCTGGCCGAGCCAGAAGGAGATCGCCGACGCCATCGCCAAGGTGGACACCGCGATGTTCCGCAAGGAATACGCCGAAGTCTTCGCCGGCGACGAGAAGTGGCGCGCCATCCAGGTGCCCGAAGCGGACACCTATGCCTGGCAGGCTGACTCAACCTACATCCAGCACCCACCCTTCTTCGCCGATATCGCCGGTGCGCCGCCCAAGGTGGAAGACGTGCAAAAGGCCCGGGTCCTCGCCCTGCTGGGGGACTCGGTGACCACCGACCACATCTCCCCCGCCGGCAACATCAAGGCCGACAGCCCCGCCGGGCGCTACCTGCGGGAGAACGGCGTGGAGCCACGGGACTTCAACTCCTACGGCTCGCGGCGCGGCAACCACGAAGTGATGATGCGCGGCACCTTCGCCAACATCCGCATCCGTAACGAGATGCTCGGTGGCGAGGAAGGTGGCAACACCCTGCACGTGCCCAGCGGCGAGAAGCTGGCCATCTACGACGCGGCCATGCGCTACCAGGAGGAAGGCACGCCGCTGGTGATCTTCGCCGGCAAGGAATACGGCACCGGCTCCTCCCGCGACTGGGCGGCCAAGGGCACCAACCTGCTGGGGGTCAAGGCGGTGATCGCCGAGAGCTTCGAGCGCATCCACCGCTCCAACCTGGTGGGCATGGGCGTGCTGCCGCTGCAGTTCAAGGACGGCACCGACCGCAAGAGCCTGGGCCTGACCGGCAAGGAGACCATCAGCATCCACGGCCTCAGTGGCGTCAAGCTGCGCCCGCACATACCGCTGACCCTGGAGATCACCCGCGAAGACGGCGCCACGGAGAAGGTCGAGGTGCTGTGCCGCATCGACACCCTCAACGAGGTGGAGTACTTCAAGGCCGGCGGCATCCTCCACTACGTGCTGCGCCAGTTGCTGGCCAGCTGACCCGGGAGACCTGTAGGGGCGAACCAGAAGCGGGCGAATGAATTCGCCCCTACAACCTTCCCGACCCTCTCTTTGTAGGGGCGACTTCAGTCGCCCAATCCCGTGGGAGCGGTTTCAAGCGCGATGGGCTCGGTGCCGGAAATCGCGAATGAATTCGCTGCCGCCCATCCCCCCTGAAGATCATGTGTCGTTCGGATAGTGCCGCGCCAGGAAGCCCAGCAGATGGGCGTTCACCTCGCGCGGCTTTTCGTTCTGCAGCCAGTGCCCGCACTCGGCGATCACGTGCTGCTCCAGCTCGGGCACGCTGCGCGGCATGACCTTGATGCTGTGGGCTTCGAGGGTGCCGACCGGGTCCTTGTCGCCGATGAGGAACAACGCCGGCTGCAGCACCTGGCGGCCTTGCAGCGGCTCGTTGCGCTGCCAGCTGCGCTCGAAGTTGCGGTACCAGTTGAGCGCACCATGGAAGCCGCGCCCCTCGAAGGTCTTCAGGTATTCGGCGAAGGCGGCCTCGTCGCACCAGTCCGGCAATCGGCCGGGGTCCTGCATGCCGTCGAACAGGGTCGCGCCGGCGGGTTTGTCCTGGAGGAAGAAGTCCCGGGGCACGGCGGCGGAGCTGTTGTGCATCATCATCCGCAGGGTGCGCGGTATGTCGGCATCCAGCTCACGCTCGGCGACGCCCGGCTCCTGGAAATAGAGGATGTAGTTGAAGCGGTCGGCGAAGTGCTGACGCATCGCCTCGGTGGCCGGTTGCTTCGGGCGGCCACCGAAGGGCACCGCCATGCCCACCACCGCCTTGACCCGCTGCGGCTCCAGCAGGGCCAGGTGCCAGGCCACCGGGGCGCCCCAGTCGTGGCCGATGACGCAGGCCTCGTGCTGGCCGAGGGCGTCCATGGCGGCCTGGATGTCGCCGCAGAGGGTGATCAGGTCATAGGCGGCGGGGTCGGCCGGGGCACTGCTGCTGCCGTAGCCGCGCATCTCCGGCACCAGCACCCGGTAGCCGGCGGCCAGCAACGGCTCGATCTGGTTGCGCCAGGAATGCCAGCATTCCGGGAAGCCGTGCAGCAGCCACAGCGGCCGCCCATCCTCGGGGCCGGCGCAATGCAGGCCGAGCTGGATGCCGTTGACCTCCAGCAGGCGATGTTCGAGCGCGCTCATGGGCTTTCCTTCATCCGTAGCGGTGCAGGCGCCCACTATGACAAAGGCGCGCCCTGGGGCACGCCTTTATCGATATCGCGAATGCTCGGGACTCAGCCTTGCGCGGTGGCCCAGTCGATCAGGCCGAACTGCCAGGTGGCGAGGATCAGCAAGCCGAAGCCGATGCGGTACCAGGCGAAGACGGCGTAGCTGTGGTTGCCGATGAACTTGAGCAGGGCGCGCACGGCAATCATCGCGAAGATGAATGAAACCACGAAGCCGAGGGCGAATACCGGCAGGTCCGCCGGCTGGAACAGGTGGCGATACTTGTAGCCCGAGTAGACCGCCGCGCCGACCATGGTGGGCATGGCGAGGAAGAAGGAGAACTCGGTGGCCGCCTTGCGCGACAGGCCGAACAGCAGGCCGCCGATGATGGTGGCGCCGGAGCGCGAGGTGCCGGGCACCAGTGCCAGGCACTGGGCCAGGCCCACCTTGAGGGCCTGCTTCCAGTTCATGTCATCCACCGTCTCGGCCTGGATCGCATGCTCGCGGCGCTCGGCCCACAGCATGATCACCCCGCCGATCACCAGGGCGGTGGCGACGGTGATGGGGTTGAACAGGTAGTGGTGGATCAGGTCGGCGAAGGCCACGCCCAGCACCACGGCCGGGAAGAACGCCACCAGCAGGTTGCCGGTGAAACGCTGGGCACTGCGCTCGCGGGGCAGGCCGACCACCACCTCGAGGATCTTGCGCCGGTATTCCCAGACCACGGCGAGGATGGCGCCGAGCTGGATGATGATGTTGAACGCCTGGAAGCGTTCGCCGCCGAAGCCGATCAGATCAGCGACTATGATCTGGTGGCCGGTGCTGGAGATCGGCAGGAACTCCGTAATGCCTTCGACAACGCCCAGTATCAGGGCCTGAAAGGCCGTCCAAAAATCCATCGGAACTCCCCAAGGCGCGCCAAGCGGCGGCCTGCTCTTGCGAATGTGTAAGTGATATGGCCCCAGGCGGGTACCGCGCGCGGCTGAGACCAGCCACGAGGACGCGGGTTCCCGGCCGACGATCTGTTATCAGGTTTGCCGGCCAAGGGCCGAAATGCTATCAGACATGCTATGGATTCGCGCGCGGCAAAGACCGCTCCGGAACGCGAAATCCGCTGCCGAACAATAACAAGCCAGGAGCGCCGGACCATGAATCTTCGCAGTCTGCCCATCAGCCGCCGTCTCTGGCTGATCCTCATCGTCTCGGTGTCGATGCTGGTGATCCTCGGGGTGGTGATGCTCCAGCAGATCCACACCGACCTGCTGCACGGCAAGGAACTCAAGACCCAGCACGTGGTGCAGACCGCCGCCGGCGTGTTGCAGCACTTCCAGGCCCAGGAAGCCGCCGGCACCCTGCCCCGCGAGGAGGCGCAGAAGCAGGCCATGCAGGCCATCCGCGCCCTGCGCTACGACAAGAACGACTACTTCTGGATCAACGACCTGACCCCGCGCATGGTCATGCACCCGACCAACCCGAAGCTGGAGGGGCAGGACCTCTCCGGCTACAAGGACCCGGACGGCAAGCCGCTGTTCAACGACATGGTGGCCGTGGCCCGCAGCAAGGGTGCCGGCTTCGTCGACTACCGCTGGCCCAAGCCGGGCGCCAGCGACCCGGTGCCCAAGGTGTCCTATGTGCAGTTGTTCGAGCCCTGGGGCTGGGTGATCGGCTCGGGCATCTATATCGACGACATGCAGGGCGAGTTCTGGTCCCAGGCCCTGCACGCCTCGGCCATCGGCCTGGTGATCGCCCTGATCATGGCGGTGCTGGTGGTGGTGATCGCCCGCAGCATCACCCGCCCGCTCGAGGAAGTGGTCGCCGCCATGGCCGCCATCGCCAGCGGTGAGGGCGACCTGACCAGCGCCCTGGACAGCCAGGGGCGCGACGAGATCACCGCACTGTCCGGCCACTTCAACGCCTTCACCAGCAAGCTGCGCGGGGTCATCCGCCAGTCGCTGGACGCCGCCGGTGCCCTGGACCAGGCCGCCGGCTCCCTCGGTGGCATCGCCAGCAACGGCCAACGGCAGAGCGAACAGCAGTCCCAGCAGATGGAACTGGTGGCCACGGCCATCAACGAGGTCACCTATGGCGTGCAGGACGTGGCGAAGAACGCCGAGCACGCCGCCAGTGAAGTGCGCACCGCCGAAGACCAGGCGCGCCTCGGCCAGAGCAACATCGACAGCAGCCTGCGGCAGATCGGCCAGCTGTCCGACACCATCGCCCAGGCGGTGGAGGTGATCCGCTCGCTGGCCGAGGAAAGCTCGCAGATCGGCTCCGTGCTGGAGGTGATCCGCTCCATCGCCGAACAGACCAACCTGCTGGCGCTGAACGCCGCCATCGAAGCCGCCCGCGCCGGCGAACAGGGCCGCGGCTTCGCCGTGGTGGCTGACGAGGTACGCCTGCTGGCCCAGCGCACGCAGAAATCCACTGCCGAGATCCACGGCATGATCGAGCGCCTGCAGGGCAACTCCGAGGCGGCGGTGAAGGTGATCAACGAAAGCAGCCGCGCCTCGCAACTGACCGTGGAGCAGGCCAGCCAGGCCGGCGAGAGCCTGGGGCAGATCGCCCAGTCGCTGCGCAACCTCACCGGGCTCAATGCCTCCATCGCCAGCGCCACCCTGCAACAATCCCACGTGGTGGAAGACATCAACCAGAATGTGACCCAGGCAGCCAGCCTGGCCCATGACAACGCGATGGCTTCAGAGCAGACTAGCGCCGCCAGCCAGCAGCTCAGCCAACTGGCCGAACAATTGAACCGCTTGTTGAGACAATTCCGCGTTTGAGGACCGGCATGGGCAACATGGAACACCAAGAGGTCGACCTCGGCCAACAGCAGAACCAGGACCTGATCTGGGACCTGGACAGCATCGCCCGCCGCGAGCTGGCCGAGCGGTTCATCCGCCTCTTCGAGAACCGCCTGTGCGTGTACTCCGAGTCCACGCGCCAGCTGTACACCAACTACGACCTGCACTTCCCCGCCGACCTCGGGCGCAAGATGGTGGTGCTGCCGAACCCCTATGCCTTCCACGACACCCTGCACGGGATCGAGGCCAGCGCAGTGCTCAAGACCGGCCTCTGCGTGCTGCCCGGCGTGGTGCTCGGCAAGCCGGGCCTGCTGCTCAGCACGCGCATCGAGGAAGGCGGGCCGAAGCCCAAGACCATGCCCTTCAAGCCGGCGCTGGCGCAGATCATCAGCAACCAGCGCAAGCGCGGCGACGTGTTCCTGCCGATTCTGATGAAGGGCGACCTGCGCGAGTTCGACCAGCAGATGCCTTACATCCACCTGCACCGCCTGCAGGTGCACAAGCTGCCGCACCTCTCCACCTTCGAGCGCGACGATATCCAGCAGAGCATCACCCGCAAGCTGCTGATGCTCTACCGCCAGGCCGACAGCCTGGTTTGCTGAGGCTTGCCCCGGGCGCCCGGTAAACCGGGCAGCAGGGGCAAGACCGGGCATCGCCCTCCTGGCTAGAGTCGACCCACGACCCGCCAAGGAAACCCACCGCCATGCCCTGGTACCTCGAAGCCCCGCTGAGCGTCATCGCCGGCCTGCTGCTGGCCAACTTCATCGAATGGTTCTTCCACAAGCATGTGCTCCACGGCCTGGGCCGGGTGCGCGGGCGCTTCTGGAGCTTCCATTTCCACGAACACCATGGCAACGCCCGCCGCCATGGGTTCCGCGACCCCTGCTACGAACGCTTCCCGCTGGGCCTGCACGCTCAGGGCAAGGAAGCCTGGGCGCTGCTGCTGGCGAGCCTGGCCGCGAGCCCGCTGTGGCTGTTGGCGCCCTGGTTCACCGCGACGCTCTGGTACTGCGCGGCGAACTACTACCGTGTGCACCGTCGCTCCCACGAAGACCCGGACTGGGCCCGCAGCCACCTGCCCTGGCACTACGACCACCACATGGGCCCCAACCCCCATGCCAACTGGTGCGTGACCCGGCCCTGGTTCGACCACCTGCTGGGCACACGCGAGCCCTACCTGGGCACCGAACGCGAACGCCAGGACCAGCAACGCCTCGCAACCAGGGCGCCCGCCGCCGGCTGAAGCCGTTACAATCGGCGGCTTATTTCACGAGGGCCGCCCGTGTCGCCACTTGAACTCTTCGCCGCCGCGATCGGCGTGCTGGCCGTCTGGCTCACCACCCGGCAGAACCGCTGGTGCTGGCCCATCGGCCTGGTCATGGTGCTGATCTATGCCTGGATCTTCTTCGAGGTGAAGCTCTACTCCGACATGCTGTTGCAGATGATCTACGCCGTGCTGCAGCTGTACGGCTGGTGGCAGTGGACCCGAGGCGGAGATCGCCACGAGGGCCGCGAGGTGACGCGCCTGGCACGCAACGGCCTGTTGCTGAGCCTGGCCCTCGGTACCGCCGGCGCCTTGAGCCTGGGCTACCTGATGGCCACCCACACCGACGCCGCGGCGCCCTGGCTGGACGCCGCCCTCACCGCCTTCAGCCTGGTGGCCCAGGTCTGGATGGCACAGAAGCGCCTGGAATGCTGGGCCCTGTGGATAGTGGTGGACGTGATCTTCGTCGGCCTGTTCATCAGCAAGGCGCTGTACCTGACCGCCGCGCTCTACGTGCTGTTCACCCTGCTGGCCGTGCACGGCTGGCGCCAATGGCGGCAGCCGCAGGCGAGCCCAGCATGAAGGTGGTGGTGCTGGCGGGGCCGGAATCCAGTGGCAAGAGCTGGCTGGCGAGTGAGTTACAAGCGCGCTTCGGCGGCGAGGTGGTCAGTGAGTACGTGCGCGACTTCATCGACGAGCAGCGCCGCGACACCTGCTACGCCGACATCCCTGCCATTGCCCGTGGCCAGCTGCAGCGCGAAGACGCGGCCCGCGCCCGGCGCCCTGCCCTGCTGATCCTCGACACCCATCTGCTGAGCAACATGCTCTGGAGCCGCACCCTGTTCGGCGACTGCCCCGCCTGGCTGGAGACCGAGTTGCTGGCACGGCACTACGACCTGCACCTGCTGCTGCGTCCTGAAGGGGTGGAGTGGCTGGGCGATGGCCAGCGCTGCCAGCCGGAGCTGAGCGAACGCCAGGCCTTCTTCAGCGCCAGCCAGGACTGGCTGGTGGCCAACGGGCAGCGCTTCGAGGTGTTGGGCGGTGACTGGCAGGAGCGCCAGCGCCTGGCCCTGGCGGCGGTGGCGCGATTGCTGGCGGGCTAGGCGCGAGCAGCCGGCGCCGGCAGTTCCACCAGCACACGCAGCCCGCCGAGGGGGCTTTCCAGCAAGCGGATGCTGCCGCCCCAGGCGTCGACGATGTCCCGCACGATGCCCAGCCCCAGGCCGTGACCGGCGACCTGTTCGTCCAGCCGCGAGCCCCTGTCCAGCACCGACTCGCGCTGTTCCTCGGCGATGCCGGGGCCGTCGTCGTCTACGCTCAGGCGGTAGCTGCCAGCCTGCACGGAGATGGACAGCAGCACCTGGGTCTCGGCCCATTTGCAGGCGTTGTCCAGCAGGTTGCCCAGCAGCTCCAGCAGGTCTTCGCGGTCCCAGGGCAGGCGCAGCCCGGCGGCGGCGTCCCAGTCCAGGTCGAGCTGGCTGTCATGGATCATCGACAGGGTATTGAACAGCCCCGGCAACTCCGCATCGCAATCGAAATGCGCGCCCGGCAACGCTTCCCCGGCCAGGCGCGCGCGGCCCAGTTCCCGGGCCAGGCGTTGCTGGATCTGTTCCAGCTGCTCGGCCAGGGTGGCGCGCAGCTCCGGGTGCTCGCGCAGCTCGTCGCGGGATTCCAGGCTGACCAGCACCGCCAGAGGCGTCTTCAACGCGTGGCCAAGGTTGCCCAGGGCGTTGCGCGAGCGGCGCAGGGTGTCTTCGGTGTGGGCCAGCAGGTGGTTGACCTGGCCCACCAGCGGCTCCAGCTCCAGGGGCACGCGGGCGTCCAGTTCGCTGCGCTGGCCCTGCTGCAGCTGGGCGATCTGCCGGCGCACCCGCTCCAGCGGGCGCAGGGCGCGGCGCACGGTATAGCGTTGCAGGGCGAGCACCAGCAGCAAGGCGGCAGCCCCCAGGGCGACACCCGTCCACTGCACGCGACGGAAGCTGTCGAGGATGGGCGTGTAGTCCTGGGCCACGGCGATGCTCACCTGGCGGCCGAAGCGGCGGTAGTCACCGCGATAGGTCAGCAACTGCTGGTCGTTGGGGCCGGGCAGCAGCTCGGCGGTGAGGCCGGGCCGCTCGGGCATGGCGAGCTCAGTATCCCAGAGGGAGCGCGAGCGCCAGGGTTTGTCATCGATGCGGATCAGGAAGTAGCGCCCGGAATAGGGCTGCTGGTGCACCGGATTGAGCTTCTGTTCGTCCAGCTGGATGCCGTTGGGCCCGCGCACCAGAGCGGCCAGCAGGCTTTCCGCCTCGCTGCGCAGGTTGCCTTCCAGGTGGCGGCGCAGGCCGTCGTCGAACAGCCACAGGCTGACCTGGGCCAGCAGCAGCCCGACCACCAGCAGCAGGGTCACCAGGCCGATGCTGAGCTGGCGCTGGATGGACCTCACTCGGTGGCACCGGTGAAGCGGTAGCCCTGGCCTCGGCGGGTTTCGATCACGGTGCGGCCGAGCTTGCGCCGCAGGTGGTTGACGTGGACCTCGATGACGTTGGAATCGCGCTCGGTCTCGCCATCGTAGAGGTGCTCGGCCAGGTGGCTCTTGGACAGCAACTGGCCGGGGTGGAGCATGAAGTAGCGCAGCAGGCGGAACTCGGCGGCGGTCAGGTCCACCTCTTCGCCGCCCCGGGTGACGCATTGGCGCCCCTCGTCCAGCTGCAGGCCGGCCGCTTCCAGGTGCGGCTGGTTGGCCAGGCCGCGGGCGCGGCGCAGCAGCGACTGGATGCGCAGGGCCAGCTCCTCCGGGTGGAAGGGCTTGGTCAGGTAGTCATCGGCGCCGGCCTTGAGGCCTTCGATACGCTCGGCCCAGGAGTCCCGCGCGGTGAGGATCAGCACCGGTGTGGCCAGGCCGCCGGCGCGCCACTCGCGCAGCACGTCGAGGCCGGGGCGCCCGGGCAGGCCGAGGTCCAGCACGATCAGGTCATAGGGTTCGCTGGCCCCCTGGTGGGCGGCGTCGCGGCCGTCGGCCAGCCAATCCACCGCGTAGCCCTGGCGGCCGAGCCCGGCCAGCAGTTCGTCCGCCAGGGGTACGTGATCCTCAACCAGCAGCAGGCGCATCAGTCATCTTCCTCGTCCTTCAGGATGCGACCGTCACGGGCATCCAGTTCCAGTTCCCGCACCACGCCTTCGGTGGTCAGCAGCTCGACTTCGTAGACATAGACATCGTCTTCCTCTTCCAGCTCCGCTTCCAACAAGCGAGCCCCGGGGTACAACCCCAGGGCTCGGTGCAGCAGTTGCTCGAGGGGCATGATCACGCCTTCCTCGCGGAGCTTCAGGGCTTCGTCCTGGTCCAGGTCACGGGCGACCGCTTCGAGGGCGAAGACCGCCAGGACCAGGGCGACGATGCCGCTGTAGCGCATGATCAGTCGCATCAGTCGTCCTGGTGATCCTTGAGGATCTGGCCATTGGTGGCGTCCAGCTCCAGGTCCCACTGCACGCCCTGGGGATCACGCAGTTCCACCTGGTAGATGTAGCGGCCGTATTCCTCTTCCAGCTCGGTCTCGTTGACGGTGGAGCCGGGGTGCTTGGCGATGGCGGCGGCGTTGAGCTTCTCGAACGACTGGATGGTGCCGGCGTCACGCAGCTTCAGGGCTTCGTCCGGTCCCAGGTCACGGGCCTGGGCGATACCGGCAGTGGCAGCGAGGGTGGCAACGGCGAACAGGGCAGTGAGTTTTTTCATGGTGCATCTCCTTGGGGGGATATCTGTCTTCGATGGGTACACCTTAGCGAAGGCCAATTAACTCAAGCTGAATTTACGGCCGCTTCGCTCAGTGCAGTCGATATCCCGGTTTCCGCCAATCATTCCCTGCGCATGGGCATGGGCGCATCATTCACGCGGTGAAGGCGCTTGGACTGACGGCGCGGGCCACTATAATCGCTGCCTCGCTTTTTTCGGAGGCCCCCATGAGCGCCATTCACATCAAGTCGCCCGCCCTCACCCTGCGCGCCGGCAGCCGTGCCCTGGCACGCATCCGCGAGCGCGGCCTGCAGCCGGCCGACGTGAAGATTCTTCCCGGCGCCGCCGGCGGCCCCAAGGCACTCGGCATCCAGGGCCTTGACCTGGCGCTGTTCGGCGACTGGCTGCCGCGCGCCCCCCAGGAGCGCTCGCTGATCGGCGCCTCCATCGGCTCCTGGCGCTTCGCCAGCGCGTGCCTGCCGGATGCCGCCAAGGGCATCAGCCGTCTGGGCGAGCTGTACACCGCGCAGCGCTTCCCCAAGGGCGTGACCATGGCCGAGGTCAGCCGCCTCTGCGCGCAGATGCTCGACCAGTTGCTGGACGGCCAGGACGAACAGGTGCTGAGCAACCCGCATTACCGCCTCAACGTGGTCGTGGTGAAGAGCCACGGCCTGCTCGCCCATGATCGCCGTGGCGCGCTGGGCCTGGGACTGGGTTCGGTGATCGGCTCCAACCTGCTGGGGCGCCCGCGCCTGGCCCGGCATTTCGAGCGGGTGATCCTGCATGACGGCCGCTTGGCCCCGCCCCTCGCCGCATTGGAAGACTTCCCCTCGCGCTGCCTGGCCCTGGACGCCGGCAACCTGCGCCACGCCCTGCTCGCGTCCGGCTCTATCCCCATGGTGATGGAAGGTGTGCGCGACATCCCCGGCGCCGGCCCCGGTACCTACCGCGACGGCGGCCTGCTCGACTACCACCTCGACCTGCCCTACAGCGGCGACGGCGTGGTGCTCTACCCGCACTTCACCGACAAGGTGATTCCCGGCTGGTTCGACAAGGGCCTGCCCTGGCGCCGTGGCGACGCGGTGCGCCTGCAGGACGTGCTGCTGCTGGCCCCCTCGCGGGCGTACCTGGCCACCCTGCCCCACGGCAAGCTGCCGGACCGCAAGGACTTCACCCGCTACCTGGGCGACGACGCCGGCCGCGAGCGCTACTGGCGCAAGGCGATGAGCGAGAGCCAGCGCCTGGGCGACGAGTTCCTCGAACTGGTGGACAGCGGCCGCCTCGCCGAGCGCCTGCAACCGCTCTGATCGGCCCGATTGCCGCGCGGCCTGCCTCGGGGTAGGCTGCCGCGCGACGATTCAGGGAGAGAACCGATGAAGCTCGCCGTCGCCATCATCCATGGCATTGGCAACCAGCAGGACCTGCGTGACGACGACGGCCAGCACAGCTTCGCCCAGGGGCTAATCCGCGGCCTGCGCAAACGCCTGGGCAGCGACGCCGAGCAGATCGCCTTCCAGAGCTGCTATTGGGCCAGCGTGCTGGACAAGCGTGAGCAGGCCTATCTCGACCGCCTGGAGCGCGAGCCCGTGACCTGGCGCTGGCTGCGCGAAGCGGTGACGCTGTTCCTCGGCGACGCCAGCGGTTACCGCCAGGTCAGCCAGGCCTACGACACCACCTATGAAGAAGTGCACCAGTGCCTGCGCGCCGGCCTCAACGCCCTGCGCGCCCGGGTCGGCCCAACCACGCCGCTGGTGGTGCTGGCCCATTCGCTGGGCGGGCACATCTTCTCCAACTTCATCTGGGATCAGCAGAAACTCAACGACACGCCGAGCTGCCCGCGCGACCCGTTCATCGCGCTGGAGACACTGGCCGGGCTGGTCACCTTCGGCTGCAATATCCCCCTGTTCACCTTCGCCTACGATCCCGTGCAACCCATCCGCTTCCCCGGCCATTGCCTGGAGGAACGGGTGCGCGAACAGGCGCGCTGGCTGAATGTCTATGCCCCGGCAGATGCGCTCGGCTACCCGCTGCGGCCCCTGCAGAACTACGCTGCCGTCGTGCAGGAGGACCGCGCCATGCCGGTCGGCCCCTGGTACAAGCGGCACACACCCCTGAGCCATATGGAGTATTGGGAAGATGCGCGTTTTCACCGTTACCTGGCAGGCCATCTGCGCCAGTTGCTTGCTGCTTGCGATGAGCCCCAGCCAGGCGGCGCCGGACGCCCGGAGCCAGCAAGAGATAGCGGGGCTGCTGACGTTCGTGGCGTCGAGTGGCTGCCTGTTCATCCGCAACGGCAGTGAATACGAAGCCACTGAGGCTCGCGACCACCTGAAGAAGAAGCTCGACTACCTGGAAGACAAGGGCCTGGTGGACTCAAGCGAGGACTTCATCGCCCGCGCCGCCACCGAGAGCAGCATGAGCGGCAAGCCGTACAAGGTGCGCTGCAACGGCCAGGAACAGCTCTCCGCCGAGTGGCTGAAGGCCGAGCTGGCGCGCCTGCGCGCAGCCCGGCCCTGAGTCTCAACCCGGCTGGCCGTCCACCCGCGCGCGGCAGAACATCGGCGCATAGTGCGCCAGGAACAGCGCGAAGGCGGCCAGCCAGCATATACCGGCCAGGGGCAATGCCAGGTTCGGCAGCAGCCCCGGCAGGAAGACCCGCGCCACCGCACCGCAATTGACCAACGCGAAGGCGACGCCCATCGCCTTCGGCGGGGACAGCGGCCGACCGGTATGGCCGAGGCTGACGCGGGCCAGCATCGCCAGGATCAGCCCCCCCATCGCCCCCACCGCCAGCGCGTGCAGCGGCAGGCTCGGGTTGCCCAGCAGTCCCAGGTGCCACAGCGCCTGGCCGAGCGGCGCCACCACCAGCCAGGCGAAGGCCAGGTGCAGTGACCAGAGCAGCGGCACGCGCCAGATGCCCGCGTTATACCAGCGCCCCAGGCGCACGGCGTTGCCCAGTGCCAGGCAGGCGAACGGCAGCGCCACCCAGGGGCTGGCCTTCAGCGCCAGGCCCGAAGCGGTCAGCACCGCCACCAACAAGGCACACCCGAGGGTGGCGCGATCCAGCCACGGCAGCGCTTTCACCTGCTGGGTGAGGCCGAGGCCACGCTGGGTGAAGAAGGGAATCACCCGCCCGCCGATCAGGCCCATCAGCGCCGCGATCAGCCACATCGCCGCGAGCACGCCCTGGCGCTGCAGCCCGTCGTCGCCCAGTGCCAGGCCGGTCAATACCAGGGCATCGGCGCTGCCGAGCAGGAGCAATACGGCCACTACCGGGTAGTTGTTGCGCTGGCGCACCTGCCACAGGCTGCGGCCGATGACGAGGGCCAGCAGCGGCAGGAAAGCGGCTTGCAAGGGGACCAGCATGACCAGCGGGGCACCCAGCAACCACGCCAGGCGCGCGGCGAGCCAGAGTGCGGCGAGCAGCATCAGCGGGCGCCCGGAGAGCCCTGCCCTGCCCGTCCAGTTCTGCACGGCGGTCAGCAGGAAGCCGGCGATGATGGCGACGCCGAAACCGAAGGGCATTTCATGGCGATGCCAGGCTAGCCAGCCACCCACGGGTTGCCAGACGGCAAGATGGCCGGCGAGCGCGGCGAGCCAAAGGGCGATGGCGATCAGCGCGAAGAGCCCGCCGGCGAGGAAGAAGGGGCGGAAGCCAAGGCGCCAGAGCGGCGCGATGGCCAATTCCCGTTTACGGTCACGCAACTGCATGGAGCGCCTCCTTGCGCAGTTGGTATTGGGCGGTAAGGCGCATGACGTAGCCAAGCTTCAGCAGCGTGGGCCCGAAGATGACCATGCCGTGGAAGGCGATCAGCGGCAGCAGGCCGAAGAACTGGTCGAGCATGTAGCCGCACAGGATGCCGACCAGCAGCATGATCAGGCCAACCCACAGCACCTGGTTAGCGAAGCGCAGAAGAGCGTCGGGGGAGTTGAAGAAGGTCATGGTGGTTTCCTCGTTCAAGGCCCGGCGCCTCTTGAGCGCCGGGCGGGGTCGATCAGCTGTCGAGGGCACTGGCGGGCCCGAAGAACTCGTAGTGGCATTGCTCGCCGGGTACGCCCAGCGCCTTCAGGTGCTTCTTCACCTGGGCCATGAAGGGCTTGGGCCCGAGGAAGTAGGCGTCCAGGTCGCGCTCGGCCGGCAGCCAGCCCGCCAGGCGCTCGTGGGTGAGGAAGCCGGTGCCGTCGGCACGATCGCTTGCGGCCGGCTCGCTGTAGCAGACGAAGTGCTGGAGGTTCGGGCGCCGGGCGGCAATCTCTTCCACCCAGTCGCGGAAGGCGTGTACCGCCCCGTTGCGCGCGCAGTGGATGAAGTGGATCGGCCGGTCACTGTGCTGCGCCACTTCGAGCATCGCCAACGCAGGGGTGATACCGACACCCGCCGTGATCAGCACCAGGGGTTTGCGGCTGGGGCGCAGGACGAAATCGCCGGCCGGCGCGAACAGTTCGACGCGATCGCCTTCGACGATATGGTCGTGGAGGAAGTTGGAGACCTTGCCGCCCTTTTCACGCTTGACGCTGATGCGGTAGGAGCGGTCATTGGCGGCAGCGGACAGGGAGTAGTTGCGCCGCGCTTCTTCGCCATCGATTTCCAGGCGCAGGCCGATGAACTGGCCGGGTGCGAAATCCAGCACCGCGCCACCGTCTTCGGGCACCAGGTGGAAGGAGGTGATTTCCTCGCTCTCCGCGACCTTGCGCTCGACGATGAAGCCGCGCGCGCCGCGCCAGCCGCCGGGGGCTTCGGCGCTGGCGGCATAGATTTCCTCTTCCGAACCGATCAACAGGCCGGCGAGCAGCTCATAGGCTTGGGCCCAGGCGTCTATGACTTCGTCCGTGGCGATGTCTTCGCCCAGTACTTCACGGATGGAGCGCAGCAGGCAGTCGCCAACGATCGGGTAGTGCTCGGGGAGGATCTGCAGGGCGACGTGCTTGGCGACGATGCGGCTGACCAGCGGGCCGAGCACTTCGAGCTGGTCGATGTGGCGGGCGTACATCAGTACACCGTTGGCGAGGGCGCGAGCCTGGTCGCCGCTGGCCTGGTGGGCCTGGTTGAACAGGGGACGCACTTGCGGATACTCGGTGAGCATCATCTTGTAGAAGTGGGTGGTGAGGGCTTCGCCACCGGTCTCCAGCAGGGGGACGGTGGATTTGACGATTGCACGCACTTGGCTGGACAGCATGGTTGGACTCCGTTTTTTTAGCTGGGTCTGAATCACGCTGTAGGTATTACATCTTCCGTGCCAGGTTTTAATTTATTTAAAATCAACTAGTTGTAGTTTTACGAGTTGTTTTGACTACAATCAATTTCGAGTCAATCCGACATCAAGAAGTCAATATGACAACTCCATCCTTGCTGCAGACGCTCATCCCCCTGGTGACCGATCTTTCTCGCGACCTGCCGGAGCGCGAACGCTATCGCCGCCTCCTTGGCGCATTGCGCGACCTGTTGCCTTGCGACGCCACCGCCCTGCTGCAGCTCGATGGCGAACAGCTGGTACCGCTCGCAGTGGACGGGCTGAGCGCGGATACCTTGGGGCGACGTTTCAAGGTCACCGAACACCCGCGCCTGCAAGCGCTGCTGGAGAATCGCGGGCCGACCCGTTTCCCAGCCGACTGCGACCTGCCCGATCCCTACGACGGCCTGGTGGAAGGCCACCTGGAGCACCTGGAAGTACATGATTGCCTCGGCTGCCCGCTGTTCCTGGATGATCGTCCCTGGGGCCTTCTGACGCTGGATGCATTGAACCCGTCGCGCTTCTCCAGCGAGGACCTGCAAACCCTGGACAACTTCGCCGTCCTGGCAGCCGCTACGGTGAAAGCAGCCGAGCGTATGCACGGACTGGAACGCCTAGCAGCGGACGAGCAGCAGCGGGCGGAGGTCTATCGCCAGGCCGCTGGACAGGCACGGCCGCAGGAAATGATCGGCCAGAGCCCTGCGCACAAGGCGCTGGTGGAGGAGATCGCCGTGGTCGGCGGCAGTGAGCTGACGGTGTTGATCAGCGGCGAAACGGGTGTCGGCAAGGAGTTGGTGGCCCAGGCGATCCACGCCAAGTCGCCACGCAGCAACCAGCCACTCATCAGCCTCAACTGCGCAGCCCTGCCGGACACCCTGGTGGAGAGCGAGCTGTTCGGCCATGTGCGTGGCGCCTTCTCCGGTGCCGTGGGCGACAGGCGCGGCAAGTTCGAGCTGGCCGACGGTGGCAGCCTGTTCCTCGACGAGGTGGGCGAGCTCCCCCTGGCGATCCAGGCGAAGCTGCTGCGGGTGTTGCAGAGTGGCCAGTTGCAGCGGGTGGGTTCGGATCGCGAGCACCGGGTGAACGTACGGGTGATCGCCGCCACCAACCGCGACCTGGCTGAGGAAGTGCGCCATGGCCGCTTCCGCGCCGATCTCTACCATCGTCTCAGCGTCTACCCCATGCGTGTACCGCCGCTGCGTGATCGTGGCCGTGATGTGCTGCTGCTCGCCGGCTTCTTCCTGGAGAACAACCGCGCCCAACTGGGGCTGCGCAGCTTGCGCCTCAGCCAGGATGCCCAAACCGCCCTCCTCGGCTACGACTGGCCGGGCAACGTACGGGAGCTGGAACACCTGATCGGGCGGGCGGGGCTCAAGGCGCGGGTGTCGCAGCCGGATCGGCCGCGCATCCTCACCCTGACGGCAGCGGACCTGGCATTACCGAGCTCGGGAGCTCCTGCGCAAGTGAACGAGACGGACGTCGAAGAGCTGCCAGCCGCTGTCGGCGATCTGCGCGCGGCGGTAGACGTCTATCAGCAGCGACTGGTGACCGCAGCGCTGGAGCGCAACGAAGGCAACTGGGCCGCAGCCGCTCGGGAGCTGGGACTGGATCGCGCCAACCTGCTGCGTCTGGCCAAGCGCCTGGGCATCAAGTGACGGAGAGGCGGCTCGTCCGGTGAGCGGTAAAGGGTAGGAGGAACTGGTAAACTCCCGCCCCTTCCAGGCCGGTACCGGGCCGTCATCTTCAGAGCGTCATTCGTGGAACTGTTCAAGGAATTCATCTTCGAGGCGGCTCATCGCCTCCCTCACGTCCCCGCCGGCCACAAGTGCGGGCGTCTGCACGGCCACTCCTTCCGCGTCGCCATCTACATCGAAGGCGAAGTCGATCCCTATACCGGCTGGATACGCGATTTCTCCGAGATCAAGGCGATCTTCAAGCCGCTCTATGAGCAGCTTGATCACAACTACCTGAACGACATTCCTGGCCTGGAAAACCCCACCAGCGAAGTGCTCGCCAAGTGGATCTGGCAACAGCTCAAGCCGCTACTACCCGAGCTCAGCCGCGTGCGCATCCACGAGACCTGCACCAGTGGTTGCGAGTACCGCGGTGACTGACTCTTCTCCTGCGCAAATGCAAAAGGCCACCCTAGGGTGGCCTTTTTGTTGTGCGTAGATCCTGCCGATCATATCGCCTGTGTAGTCAGGCGTGGGCCGGATGTAGCCCGGACTTCAGTCCGGGGGCTCTTCGGCTCAGCGGAAATAACGGGATCGGCTGCAGCAAGACTCATAAGCATGGCAGCCCTTTGGGCTGCTTGGCGACCGAAGTCGCCCCTACAGTCGCCCCGGAGAGCCGTGCCATTGCACCTTGGCTTCCATTCTCGGGAGTCCGCTCTGCCAGGCGTTTATATCGCCGCGCCAACTTTTCCGCGGCGCAAAGTCAAACCCCCGACCTTCTTACGAAGATCGGGGGTTTGGTATAGGTGCTTG
>NZ_JAOTQU010000026.1:0-113130 GCF_025685765.1 Pseudomonas sp. PDM13
ACCGGCCTGTCACGCCGGGGGTCGCGGGTTCGAGTCCCGTCCGCTGCGCCATATATAGAAAGCCCTCAGGTAGCGATACCTGGGGGCTTTTTCTTTGCCTGCGAAAAAGCCTCCCGACGTCCCGTCCCGCCTCCGCAAAAAAATGCTGGCAATTCATGCGTTTCTCGCCGTCCAGCGCTGAACTATTTGCCTGTTCTTCGATCCTATATGCCCATAGCCACTGGTCGCAGGGGCCTGCTAAGCTCGCGACTTCATAGAACATGCCATCACGGCGGACAGACAAGGAATCAGCATGAAACAACATCGGTTGGCAGCGGCTGTGGCTCTGGTGGGCCTGGTGCTCGCGGGCTGCGATTCGCAGACCAGCGTCGAGCTCAAGACTCCGGCACAGAAGGCCTCCTATGGCATCGGCCTGAACATGGGCAAGAGCCTGGCCCAGGAAGGCATGGACGATCTGGATTCCAAAGCTGTCGCCCAGGGCATCGAAGATGCCATCGGCAAGAAGGAACAGCGCCTGAAGGACGACGAGCTGGTCGAAGCCTTCGCCTTCCTGCAGAAGCGTGCCGAAGAGCGCATGACCAAGCTCAACGAGGAATCCGCCAAGGCGGGCAAGAAGTTCCTCGAAGAGAACGGCAAGCGTGAGGGCGTGACTACCACCGCTTCCGGCCTGCAGTACGAAGTTGTGAAGAAGGCCGATGGCGCGCAGCCCAAGGCCACCGACGTGGTGACCGTTCACTACGAAGGCAAGCTGACCGATGGCACCGTCTTCGACAGCTCCATCCAGCGTGGCAGCCCGATCGACCTGCCGGTCAACGGCGTGATCCCGGGTTGGGTCGAAGGCCTGCAACTGATGCACGTTGGCGAGAAGTACAAGCTCTATATCCCGAGCGAGCTGGCCTACGGCGAGCAGAGCCCGAGCCCGGCGATTCCGGCGAACTCCGTTCTGGTGTTCGACCTGGAACTGATCGGCATCAAGGACCCGGCTGCCGCTCCCCAGCAGTAAGCCGTTGTCTTTCGAGACGCCCCGCATTGCGGGGCGTTTTCGTTTCTGCGGTCGGGGCCACTCTTTCGGATAGCCGCGCTGCGTTTCGGTAACCGTTTTTGCCGGTGCGGTCGCGGAGCGAACCTGACGCTGACTGCTGGGTCTGAACGAAGGTGTTCCGGCATCCTGGTGTTACGGTTATGCACATGACCGAGTAACCACGGGACTTGTCACTGCGGTTTGCTGTCGCAGGCGCTGGTCGATTTTCAACCAGTTGATTTTGTTGGTGTTTTTAGCTTGGCCAAAAAATCGCCGATCTGTAGCGAAGCCGCGTGGCGCGGGCTTTTGCAGGTTGTCGGGATAAACTGCTAACAAGGTTATCCACAGCTTCTGTGGGTAACCGCCCATAGGCCCGTTCCCATGCGGTTTGCCGAGGAGCGACCATGAAAATACCCCCGAATCTCGAGCGTTACCTGCCCATTGCGCGGCGTTTCCTGGCGCGCGGAAGATTGCCTGCGTTGTTGCTGGCGGTGACCCGCAAGAGCGCGAAACAGAGCGGCCGCCTGGGTGCGGTGAAGGACGACCTGCAGGTGTTACTGGCCCTTTGCGTGGCGCGCCTGCGTGGCCAGTACCGTGACATCAGCCCCAAGGCGCTGCTCTCCATCGTCGCCGGCCTGGTGTATTTCCTCACCCCGGTGGATGCCATCCCTGATTGGGTGCTCGGTGTCGGCCTGATCGATGACCTCGGCGTGCTCGCCTGGGTGCTCAAGACCTGGAGCGCCGAGATCGACGCCTTCCGCCATTGGCGCGAGGTGCAGACGCCGGAAGTGAGCGCTTCCCTGGAGCGCATACCGGCTCGTGAAGAGGTGATCGACGAGGTGCTCTGAGGCCGGCGAAGTGCAGGCGCACACGGTTCACAGCTTGTTCACTGATGGCCCCCGGAGGCTGATTCGCCCTGTTAATATGGCGATCTGCAAGGAAAGTGCTGAAGCTGTCGGCACTGCTGTCCACGGGAGTTTCAATGAACGTGCAAGTGATCATGCGTGACGGTGAAGCAGAGTACGCAGTGTTGCCCTGGGCTGATTACCAGGCACTGCTACAGGCTGCCGGACAAGCCACCCAGGCGCCCAGCAGCGCCGCCGCCACCCCTGCTTTCTCGCAGCTGCAGGCATTGCGTGAGGCGCAGGGGCAGAGCCAGGAACAATTGGCCCGCGCCGTTGGTATCAGCCCGGTTTACCTGGCCCTGATCGAGAGCGGCGAGCGCGAGCCGGATACGGCCATCAAGCGCTCGCTGGCCCATATTCTGGGTGTCGCCGGTTGGGAGTCCGAATCTTGAGCGTGCGCATCAGCCGCCAGCACTGGCAGGCCTTGCTCGGTGAGCTCGAAGATGCGCGCCGCCAGCGCCACCTGCTGACCTATCGCGCGTTGGTTGAGCGGCTGCAGCTCCCCACCCCCGCGATGCAGACCCTTACCGCTGCGCTGGAGCACCTGGCTGCACTGGATGCCCGGGCCGAACGCCCGCTGCGCAGCTCGCTGGTGATCAGCCAGGGTGCCAGCCGCCTGCCGCGCACCGGCTTCTTCGAATGCGTGATACGCCTGGGGCGTTTTCCCGGCCCGCCGGATGGCATCGCCGCGGCCTCCTGGCATGCCGCGGAAGTGGTCCGGGTATTCGAGTTCACCTACCCCGAGGAAGTCTGATGCTGCTGTGGAAGCTGCGGGCCCATGTTGGCTACCGGGTCGCCCGCTGGTTGCTGCGTTGGCCTTCGCTGGTCCGCCAGCCGCGTGCCTGGAACTGGATGCAGGGCCAGTACGCGCGCATGGCGAACCTCGGCGATGTGGCTGCACAGAGCTTCTATGGCCATCTCCTGCTGCACCGTGGCCAGGGCTTCGGTGCTCGGGAAGAGGGCATCCGCATGCTGCGCCTGGCGGCCCACGCCGGTGACGGCAAATCCGCCTACCAGCTCGGTGTGGTGACCTTGGCAGGCGATACCCGTAACCCGCCGGACGCCGGTGAAGCCGCGTCCTGGTGGGCGCTCGCCGAGGCCGCCGGGCACCCGCTGGCGGCCAAGCGCCTGGCCGACCTGTACCGTGATGGTGGGCCCGGCCTGGCACCCGACCCAGCCGCTGCCGAGCGCATGGCTGCCAGCGCCGCGCAACGGGGCTTCTGACCCCACCGCCGATCACCTCGGATCAAACCGCGTCGATGATGTGCAGGCTGTAGCCGGGCACTTCCTTGGCGTGGCGCTTGGCTTCCGAGGCGAGGGCGGCGAGCTGGCTGGCATCCAAGTGGGCGCAGGCGTCGGCACTGAGATTGACCACGCCGATGGACAGTGACAGCAGCGGGAACTCCTCGCGCTCGCCACGGCGGTTGTGGGCGATGAAGCAGCCCGCTTGCAGGTGGTCATTGCGATAGAAGCGCCGGCACTGGCCCTGGAAATCCTCCAGCAGGTAGTTGAGCTTGGCGCGCCAGTCTTCCGAGCCCAGCACCAGCATGAAGTCGTCGCCGCCGATATGGCCGACGAAGTCCCGCGCGGGATCGACGCGCTCGTTCAGGCATTGCGCCAGGCACAGCAGCACTTCATCGCCCTTGGCGTAGCCGTAGAGGTCGTTGAAGGGCTTGAAGCTGTCGATGTCCACGTAGCAGACCATCGCCGGGCGGCTCTGCTGCAGCAGGCGCGCCAGGCACTGCTGGATGGGCACGTTGCCAGGCAGCAGGGTCAGCGGATTGGCATGGCGGGCCTGCTGGATCTTCATCTCGGTGATCAGTTTCAGCACGTCGATCACCCGCCCCAGGCCCAGGTAGCGGCCTTCGGAAACGATGATGAAGTCTTCCTCGATACGCTGACGCGCGCGACTGGTGAGCAGGCGGCTGACCCGCTGCAGGGACTGGCTCAGCTCCACCGCGAGGAAGTCGTCGCTCATCAGCCGGCTGATGGGTTTGCGCGCGAACAGATCAGTGGCGAAGGGCTTGAGCAGGGCATCGGAAAGCAGGTGGCGATGGACGATGCCCACCGGCTGCTGTTGGGCGTCGATCACTGCCAGGGAGTTGAGGTTGGCCTGGGCGCGGAAGGCTTCCAGGACCACGGCGATGGGGGTGTTCTGGTCCACCGCTGCCTGCTCGTTGAGCAGGGCCTGCAGGTCGGAGCCATCGTCGGCGAGGGTGCTGGTGCTCTCCAGTTGTGGCAGCAGCGGCCGGGCATCCCGGGGCGGCTGCTCCTGGGGGCGGCAGAGCAGGTAGCCCTGGACCAGATCCAGGCCCATCTCGGCGAGTACTGCCAGTTCTTCGGGCAGTTCGATGCCTTCGGCGATCACCTGCGCTCGCGAAGCCTTGGCCATCTTGAGGATGGAGCCGACGAATTCGCGCTTCACCGCGTCCTGGTGGATGCCGTCGATGAAGTGGCGGTCGATCTTCACGTAGTCGGGGCGCAGTTCCGACCACAGGCGCAGACTGGAGTAGCCGGCACCCAGGTCATCCAGGGCGATGGAGAAGCCCATGGCGCGGTAGTGGTGCAGGGCGGTGTCCAGCAGGCCGAAGTCCTCGGTGGGGGCGTGCTCGGTCAGCTCGATCACCACCTGGCCCGGCGGGATGCCGAAGGACTGCAGCAACTGCAGGGTGCGACCGGGCTGGTGAGCCGGGTCGAGCAGGGATTCGGGGGACACGTTGAGGAACAGCTTGCCGTCGAGCTTCAGCTCGTGGAAGCGCGTGCAGGCGCGTTTGCGGCAGGCCATTTCCAGCTCGCTGAGGCGCCCTGCATGACGGGCGACGGCGAACAGGGTGACGGGGGAGTGCAGGGGGCTGTTGGAGGGGCCTCGGGTAAGGGCCTCGTAACCCAGGATGCGGCGTTCGGAAAGCGAGATGATCGGCTGGAAAAGGCTGTTCAGGTCGCCGTGAGCGAGGATCTGGCCCAAGGCGCTCAACTGCTCGGTGACTGTCATGTTGGCTCTCGTGAATGCGGCTCAAAAGCAAAGGGGCCGCATCAGCGGCCCCTGCATTTCACGACAGTTTCGTGACGTTCTGATGACGTTCGATCAGTGCTTGGCGACCGTCGAATTCAGACCCAGGTAGTCGAGCAGGATCTGCCCGGTCTCGGTCAGGTAGGCATCGTCTTCCGGCTTGGTCTTGTCATCGTCCAGCGGCAGCGCGTCCTCGTCTTCCTTCTTCAGTTCCTTCAGCGGCTCCTCACCCTTGCCCTTGCGACGGGTGTTTTCCATCGCCAGCTGCTTGGCCTCGATATCGGCCTGCTGGGCACGACGCTTGGCCTCGTTGAGGGTGATGGTGGTTTCCTTCATCAGCTTCTGGGCCAGGGCCAGGCGCTCGCGGCTGTAGACGAAGTCGGGATTGTGCGCAGTGCGCGAATCGTGACGGGCCTTGAGCTCGGAGAGGAAGGGCTTGAAGGGGTCGACCTCGGGCTTGATGGCCGGGCGGATGCTGTCCCAGGGCATGGCCTCGGGCAGCGCGCTTTCGCCGATTTCCTTGGTGTCGACCACCGAGGGGTACTCGATGTCCGGGATCACGCCCTGGTGCTGGGTGCTCTGGCCGGAGACGCGGTAGAACTTGGCCAGGGTCAGCTTCAGCTCACCATGGTTCAGCGGCTGGATGGTCTGCACGGTGCCCTTGCCGAAGGTCTGGCCACCGATTATCAGCGCACGGTGATAGTCCTGCATGGCGCCGGCGAAGATCTCCGAGGCCGAGGCAGACAGGCGGTTCACCAGCACGGCCATCGGACCCTTGTAGAAGATGCCGGTGTTCTCGTCGGCCAGCACGTCGACACGGCCGTCGCTGTTGCGTACCAGCACGGTCGGGCCCTGGTCGATGAACAGACCGGTCAGCTCGGTGGCTTCCTGCAGAGAGCCGCCGCCGTTGTTGCGCAGGTCGATGACCACGCCGTCGACCTTCTCCTTCTGCAGCTCGCCGAGCAGCTTCTTCACGTCGCGGGTGGTGCTCTTGTACTCGGGATCACCGGCGCGGAACGCCTTGAAGTCGAGGTAGAAGGCCGGCACTTCGATCACGCCGAGCTTGAAGGTGTGGCCTTCATGTTCGAGGTTGAGCACGGACTTCTTCGCGGCTTGCTCTTCGAGCTTCACTGCCTCGCGGGTGATGGAGACGATCTTGCTGCTCTGGTCGTTGGGCGCGTTGTTCGCGGGGACCACTTCCAGGCGTACCACCGAGCCTTTCGGGCCACGGATCAGCTTGACCACTTCGTCCAGGCGCCAGCCGATCACATCGACCATCTCGCCCGTGCCCTGGGCGACGCCGACGATCTTGTCGGCGGGGGCGATCTGCTTGCTCTTCTCGGCGGGGCCGGCAGGCACCAGGCGCACCACCTTGACGTGCTCGTTGTCGCTTTGCAGCACCGCACCGATGCCTTCCAGCGACAGGCTCATGTTGATGTCGAAGTTCTCCGCGTTATCCGGGGAGAGGTACTGGGTGTGCGGGTCGTAGGTCTGTGCGAAGGCGTTGATATAGGCCTGGAACACATCCTCGCCACGGGTCTGCTCGAGGCGCGAAAGCTGGTTCTTGTAGCGCTTGACCAGCAGCTCCTGGATCGCCTTCGGCTCTTTATTGGCGATCTTCAGGCGCAGGACTTCGTCCTTCACGCGCTTGCGCCAGAGGTCGTCGAGGGCGGCACGGTCCTTGGCCCAGGTGGCCTTCTCGCGGTCGGTCTCGAGGCTCTCGTCGACGCTGAAGTCGATCTTGTCGACGCCCTTGTCGAGCATCGCCAGGGCGAAGTCCAGGCGCTCCTTGAGGCGGTCGAGATGACGCTTGTAGATGGTGAAGCCCGGGTCCAGGTCGCCGCTCTTGAGGAAGTCGTCGAACTGGGTTTTCCACTGGTTGAATTCGGCGATGTCGCCGGCGGTGAAATACATCTTCGCCGGGTCGAGGAGCTTGAGGTAGCCCTCGTAGATCTTCACCGAGCGCTCATCGTTGAGTGGCGGCTTGTTGTAGTGGTGGCGCTTGAGCAGCTCCACCACATTGAGGCTGGCTATCACCTGCTCACGGTCGGGCTGGATGGAGTCCCAGCTGTCGCTTGCCGAGGTGGTGGACGCATGCAGCGGCAGAACGCTGATGCTGAATACAAACGCAAGGGCGGAGCAGATCAGTGAACGCTTCATGCTGATTCGACGTCGGGGGAGGTGATAACGCATATTAGGCCGTATTTGAGGGCGCCGGGTTCCATCGGCGCAAAGCAAAAGCCCGGCGGTCAGCCGCCGGGCGAGTCCTGGGTCACTATGGAGGCAGCGTGAAAGCATTGCAAGGCGTTGAAGGGCGCGTGGAATGGGCTGAACGCCCCATTCCTGACTGTGATGTGGGGCAGGTCCGCATTCGTGTGGCGGCCGCGGGATTGAACCGCGCCGATCTGTTGCAGGCGGCGGGGCATTACCCTCCGCCTCCCGGTGCGAGCGACATCATCGGCCTTGAGTGTTCGGGCGTGATTACCGAAGTGGGGGCGGGTGCGGCGTGGAAGGTGGGCGACCGTGTCTGCGCGTTGCTGGCTGGCGGCGGCATGGCCGAAGACGTGGTGGTGGATGCTGGTCACGTGCTGCCGGTGCCCGAGGGCCTCAGCCTGGCGGAGGGCGCAGCGCTGCCGGAGGTGTACGCCACTGCCTGGCTCAACCTGTTCCAGCTGGCCGGCCTGAAGCCCGGTGAGAAGGTGCTGTTGCACGCGGGGGCCAGCGGCGTCGGCTCCGCCGCCATCCAGCTGTGCAAGGCCTTTGGCAGCCCGGTCTGGGTCAGCGTCGGTTCTGCCGAGCGCCTGGCCTATTGCGAGGGCCTCGGCGCCCAGGGCGGCGCACTGCGCGGCGAGACGCTGGAGAGCCTGCGCGACTTCGGCCCCTTCGATGTGATCCTCGACCCGGTCGGCGGCAACTATGCCGCGCTCAACCTCGACTTGCTGGCCCGCGATGGCCGCTGGGTGAATATCGGCCTCATGGGCGGCCGCAAGGCCGAGCTGGATATGGCCCTGGTGCTGGGCAAGCGCATCCAGCTGATCGGCTCGACCCTGCGCAACCGCGACGACGCCTTCAAGGCCGACCTGCTGCGTGATCTTGGCCAGCATGCCTGGCCGCTGTTCGCCGAAGGCCGCCTGAAGCCGCAGCTGGAACAAAGCTTCGCCGCCAAGGACGTGGAAGCCGCCTTCGCCGCTCTGAACAGTAACCAGGTGTCGGGTAAGGTGGTTGTCGTACTGGACGAATCCCTCGTCTAGTTTCCTTTCGATACCCTGGGTGACAGGCTGGAAGGCCCGTGGTTACTGGGCTTCAGAGCGATATAGGAAATCAATGAGGTCGATTCCTTCAATCAATAAGCTCTTTACAGCGCAACCACCTAGTATTCGTCTGGTAAATTTCTCAACCCACACTTCCAACTCATAAGAGGTCCACTCGATGTCTCTGATCAACACCGCAGTTCAACCTTTCAAGGTCAACGCTTTCCACAACGGCAAGTTCATCGAAGTCACCGAAGAATCCCTCAAGGGCAAGTGGTCGGTCCTGATCTTCATGCCGGCAGCCTTCACCTTCAACTGCCCCACCGAGATCGAAGACGCCGCCAACAACTACGGCGAGTTCCAGAAGGCCGGTACCGAGGTCTACATCGTGACCACCGATACCCACTTCTCCCACAAGGTTTGGCACGAGACTTCCCCGGCAGTGGGCAAGGCCCAGTTCCCGCTGATCGGTGACCCGACCCACCAGCTGACCAACGCCTTCGGCGTGCACATCCCGGAAGAAGGCCTGGCTCTGCGCGGCACCTTCGTGATCAACCCGGAAGGCATCATCAAGACCGTTGAGATCCACTCCAACGAAATCGCTCGTGATGTCGGCGAGACCCTGCGCAAGCTGAAAGCTGCCCAGTACACCGCTGCCCACCCGGGTGAAGTCTGCCCGGCCAAGTGGAAGGAAGGCGAGAAGACCCTCGCTCCGTCCCTGGACCTGGTTGGCAAGATCTAAGCTACAAAACGCAGTACCTCCCCCCGGTGGTCGGCCTCATGCCGACCACCCTGCAAAAAGCCCGAATCCGAGCGAGCAGGGCGGACGCGCACGCGTCCGCCGCGGGGTCCCCTTTGCCCGAAACAAGCAGGAGCCGAATCATGTTGGACGCCAATCTTAAAACCCAGTTGAAGGCCTATCTGGAAAAGGTCACCCAGCCGTTCGAGATCGTCGCGTCCCTCGATGACAGCGACAAATCCAAGGAGCTGCGCGACCTGCTGCACGACATCGTCGGCCTGACCGACAAGATCACCCTGCGCGAAGACGGTGGCGATGCCCGCACGCCTTCCTTCTCGCTGGAACGCCCCGGTGCGGATATCAGCCTGCGTTTCGCCGGCATCCCCATGGGCCACGAATTCACCTCCCTGGTGCTGGCACTGCTGCAGGTCGGCGGCCACCCCTCCAAGCTCGAAGCCGATGTGATCGAGCAGGTGAAGGGCATCCAGGGCGAGTTCAACTTCGAAACCTACTTTTCGCTGTCCTGCCAGAACTGCCCGGATGTGGTCCAGGCGTTGAACCTGATGGCCGTGCTCAACCCGAACATCCGTCACGTCGCCATCGATGGCGCGCTGTTCCAGGATGAAGTCGAGCAGCGCCAGATCATGTCGGTGCCGAGCATCTACCTGAACGGCGAGCTGTTCAGCCAGGGCCGCATGGGCGTGGAGGAAATCCTCGCCAAGATCGACACCGGCGCTTCCGCCCGTGATGCCGAGAAACTCAATGCCAAGGACGCCTTCGACGTTCTGGTGATCGGCGGTGGCCCGGCCGGTGCATCGGCCGCCATCTACGCCGCCCGCAAGGGCATCCGTACCGGTGTCGCGGCCGAGCGTTTCGGCGGCCAGGTGCTGGACACCATGGCCATCGAGAACTTCATCTCCGTGCAGGAGACCGAAGGCCCGAAACTGGCCCGTGCCCTGGAAGAGCACGTCAAGCAATACGACGTCGACATCATGAACCTGCAGCGTGCCAGCCAGCTGATCCCGGCCAAGGCCGAAGGCGAGCTGCATGAAGTGAAGTTCGAGAGCGGTGCCAGCCTCAAGGCCAAGACCGTGATCCTCTCCACCGGCGCCCGCTGGCGCGAAATGAACGTACCCGGCGAGCAGGAATACCGTGGCCGTGGCGTCGCCTACTGCCCGCACTGCGACGGCCCGCTGTTCAAGGGCAAGCGCGTGGCGGTGATCGGTGGCGGCAACTCCGGCGTGGAAGCAGCCATCGACCTGGCCGGCATCGTCGCCCATGTCACCCTGATCGAGTTCGACAGCCAGCTGCGTGCCGACGCCGTGCTGCAGAAGAAACTGCGCAGCCTCGGCAACGTCGACATCATCACCAGCGCGCTGACCAGCGAAGTGAAGGGCGATGGCCAGAAGGTCACCGGCCTCACCTACAAGGACCGCAACTCCGACGAGTTCAAGGCCCTGGAACTGGAAGGCATCTTCGTGCAGATCGGCCTGCTGCCCAACAGCGATTGGCTCAAGGGCACCGTCGAGTTGAGCCAGCGCGGCGAGATCATCGTCGACGCCCGTGGCGAGACCTCGCTGCCCGGCGTGTTCGCTGCCGGCGACGTGACCACCGTGCCCTACAAGCAGATCGTGATTGCGGTCGGCGAGGGTGCCAAGGCCTCCCTGAGCGCCTTCGACCACCTGATCCGCACCACCTGATCCACCCCGCTCCAACAACAAAGGCAGCCCTCGGGCTGCCTTTTTTCATGGCCGTTCTGACCTTGTAGCCCGGGCTTCAGCCCGGGACGGTGATGTCCGCGCTCACCCCTCCCGTTTGAGGTAATCCACCGGCACCCGCGCCGTCAGCCACACGCCGTTTTCCGCCTGGTGGAATTCGAAGCCGTCCTCGTGCATGGCGCTGGCCGCGATCTCGAGGATCACCGGCTCGCCATAGCGTTCGCCCACCTGGGTGGCGGTTTCACGGTCTTCGGAGAGGTGCACGTGGTGACGTGAGCCGGCGATCAGGCCCTTCTGCAGGATGCTGTCGACAAAGCGGCTGGCGGTGCCGTGGAACAGCCGCTGCGGCGGCACCACGGCGTCGTACTGGCGCTGCACCGAGGCGGTCGAATGGCCTTGTACGGCGCGAATGCGCCGGCCGTCCTCGGAAATGGCGAAGCGCTTCTTGTCGTTGTTCGCCACCACGCGACGGATCGCCAGCTCATCGAGTTCCTTGCCCGTGCGTGCGGCACCGGTGATCAGCGCCTCGATATCGGCCCAGCCTTCGCTGTCCAGCTGCAGGCCGATGGCCTCGGGTTTGTGCCTCAGTACAAAGCTGAGGAAGCGGCTTACCTCGACATCCGGTCCATTGCTCATGGTGAGCTCCTGCATCCTGCGTGATTGAGGGGCAGATTCTGCCACGACGGCAGGACCGACCAAATACCTCGAACCTTCACCGGCCACCTCCCTCACAACTCCTGACGACCACGAAACCACGAGGTGGAACATGCCCGTCAAACATGACCTGAGCCAGGACATCGGCATCGATGCCCGCGAGCTGGAGCAGCGCAAGCGCGACGACCGCAAGCTGGTGCGCCTGATCGACGACTACGAGTCGGCCGACCTCAAGCTGGTGGAGCTGGGCTCCAACGCCGGTCTCGGCGTATCGGACGAGGATATGCACAGGCTCAAGGCCGAGCGCCTGCTGGCCAAGGACCGCATCGTCCAGCGCCTGAAGTACGGCACCTGAGGGAGGGCGCGCCATGATCGACAGGGACCCGAGCGTTACCGAGGACGGCGAGCTGCCCGAGATCACCCCCGACGAGGAAGTGGAGAACCAGGCCGAGGTGGAGCGCCTGCAGAAACCGCGCGACCCCCAGCCTGACCTGCGACCACGCCACCACGAGCCAGAGCTGCCCGGCGAGGGCGACAATACGGTGCCTTGAGCGTCACTCGGCCCGGTGGCAGCAGACGCACAGCTTGTTGCCATCCGGGTCGCGGAAATAGGCCCCGTAGTAGTCGGGGTGATAGTGCGGCCGCAGGCCTGGTGCTCCTTCGCAATGGCCGCCATTGGCCAGTGCCAGGGCGTGGCAGCGGTCGACGCTGGCGCGGTCCGGCGCCAGCAGGGCGACCATCTGGCCATTGCCCACGGCCGCTACCTCGCCATCGAACGGCGCGCCCAGCACCAGCAACGGACGCGGTGCATCCGCCGGCATCCAGCCCGCCCAGGGTCGGGACAGGTCGCAGAATTTCTGCGGCAGCCCCAGTGCCTCCATCAGCGGTGTGTAGAAGGCCAGGGCACGGGTGAAGTCGTTGGTACCGATGCAGACATGGGACAGCATGAGCGACTCTCCTGGGCGGCCACGAACGCCGATTATGCTCGGCCCTCTTTCTTGCTGGCCAGCCGGCGCCTAGCATGTTCGCCTTCGCGCCTCGGCGCCGACACCCCCTGAAAGGAATTCCCGTGAGCCTGCATATCCGCGATGCCGTGCGCAGCGATGCCCCCCAGATTCTCGCCTTCATCACCGAACTGGCCATCTACGAGAAGGCCGAACACGAAGTCATCGCCACCGTCGCCGATATCGAGCAGAGCCTGTTCGAGGGCGACACCCCGGCCCGCGCGCTGATCTGCGAGCTGGACGGCACGTCCATCGGCTTCGCCGTGTATTTCTACAGCTACTCCACCTGGCTGGGCCGCAAGGGCATGTACCTGGAAGACCTCTACGTTTCTCCCCAGCAACGCGGCGTCGGTGCCGGCAAGGCGCTGTTGCGCCACCTTGCGCGCCTGGCCTGCGACAGCGGCTGCGGCCGCCTGGAGTGGAGCGTGCTGGACTGGAACGAGCCCGCCATCCAGTTCTACCAATCCATCGGCGCCAGCCCCCAGGACGAGTGGGTGCGCTACCGCATGGCCGGCGACGAGCTCAAGGCTTTCGCCCACGGCGATAGCTGAGTTCTCGGCAAACCAGGCACGCGGGTTTCACCCGCCCTACGGCATGTCGCAGGGCGGGGTGACTCAACGCCAGTCGAGGATCGGCCAGCCGGCCTGTTCGGCGTGTTCGCGCAGGGCCGGGTCGGGGTTGACCACGCGGGGGTTGCTGACCAGCTTGAGCAGCGGCAGGTCGTTGCGCGAGTCGGAGTAGAAGTAGGCGCCGTCGAGGCTTTCGCCTTCGGCCTCGAGCCAGGCGTGCAGGCGGGTGACCTTGCCCTCGCGGTAGGTGAGCACACCGCGGGTGTTGCCGCTGTAGTGGCCGTGTTGCTCTTCCAGGTCGATGGCCAGCACCTCGTCGATCTTCAGCCGTTCGGCGATGGCGCTGACCAGGAAGTGCGCGGAGGCGGAGATCACCAGGATGCGGTCGCCGGCTTCGCGGTGGCTGGCCAGGCAGCGGGTGGCGTCGCTGTGGAAGATGGGTTCGATCACGTCCTCGACGAAGGGCTCGACGACGAAGGCCACTTCCTCCGGCGTGCGGCCCACCAGGGGCGAGAGGCTGAAGGCCATGTAGTCCTCCATCGCCAGCTTGCCTTCGGCATAGAGCGCCATGAGCTCGTGGTCCTTCTTGACGAAGGACTCACCGTCCACCCAGCCGATGGCGGCCATGTGTTCGCTCCACAGGCTGGCGCAGTCGCCGTCGATGAGGGTGTCGTCGAGATCGAAGATCGCCAGGGTCATCACGCCACCTCCCGGATCGCGTTGTCGTCGATGGACAGGCCGATGCGCTGGCCCTTGCCATGCAGGTCGTCGGCGCTGCGGTTGAGCACGTCCACCACCAGTTCCACACCCCGTGCTTCCACGCGGTAGCGGATGACGTTGCCCAGCAGGCTGTGGCTGCGGACTTCCGCCTCGATGGCGCCGTCGCGGCTCAGCGAGATGGCTTCCGGGCGGATGGCGATGCGGCTGGCCACCGGGCGCGCCAGCAGGCGTGCGGCGTCTTCGGCTTCGAGCAGGTTGTAGTTGCCGATGAAGCCGGCGGCGAAGGCGTCCACCGGGGCGGTGTAGAGGGTTTCGGCGTCGCCGCTCTGGACGATGCGCCCGGCATTCATCAGGAAGATGCGGTCGGACATGGTCAGCGCCTCCTCCTGGTCGTGGGTGACGAAGATGGTGGTCAGCCCCAGCTCCTGCTGGATGCTGCGGATCTGCTCGCGCAGGTGCTTGCGGATGCGCGCGTCGAGGGCCGAGAGCGGCTCGTCGAGCAGCAGCAGGCGCGGGCGGGTGACCAGGGAGCGGGCCAGGGCCACGCGCTGGCACTGGCCACCGGAGAGCTGGTGCGGGTAGCGGTCGGCGTACGTGTCCAGCTCGACCATGGCCAGGGCTTCCTGCACGCGGCGGGCGCTTTCTTCCTTGCTGGCCTTCTGCATGCGCAGGCCGAAGGCGACGTTCTGCGCGGCGGTCATGTTGGGGAACAGCGCGTAGCTCTGGAACACCATGCCGATGCCGCGCTTCTGCGGCGACAGCGGCACCAGGTCCTGGCCGTCGAGGATGATTTTGCCGCCATTGACCTCGGTGAGCCCGGCGATGCAGCGCAGCAGGGTGGATTTGCCGCAGCCGGAAGGGCCGAGGAGGGTGACGAACTCACCCTGGCCGATCTCGCAGTTGATGTCGCTGAAGATCGAGGTGGCGGCATAGCTTTTGTGCAGCCCCTGAATGCTCAGAAAACTCATGATTTGTCCTTGTTCAGGCGGTTGGCTGCCCAGGTGAACAGCAGCACGAAGAAGAAGTAGGAGATCACCAGGGCGCTGTTGAAGTGGCCGCTGCTGTTCTTCATGTTGTTCAGGTAGACCTGCAGGGTTTCGTAGCGCGTGCCCACCAGCAGGTTGGCGAAGACGAACTCGCCGAAGAGGAAGGAGAACGACAGGAACAGCGAAACCATCAGGCCCTTGCGCAGGTTGGGTAGCACCACCAGCAGCGCGGCCTTCCAGGTGCTGGCGCCGAGCAGGTGGGCGGCGTCCATCAGGTCACGCAGGTTGATCGCCTGCAGGTTGTTGGTGATGGCCCGGTACATGAACGGTAGCGCCACGGTGAAGTAGCAGCCGATCAGGATCCACGGCGTACCGACCATGGCCAGCGGGCCGGAACCATAGAGCTGCAGCAGGCCCACCGAAGACACCACCGGCGGCACCGCGAAGGGCAGCAGGATGAGGATGTTCATCAGCGCATCGAGCTTCGGGAAGTGGTAGTGCACCACGAACAGCAGCGGCAGGATCAGCACCACCGACAGTGCCAGGGCGCCGAAGCACACCAGCAGCGATTGGCCGAAGGCAGTGAGGAAGCGGGCGTCGCTCCACAGCGCCAGGTACCACTTGAAGGTCAGGCCATCGGGGAGGATGGAGGCCGACCAGCTGGTGGACAGCGAATAGAGCAGGGTGCCGGCCAGGGGCAGCAGCAGGATCAGGAACAGCAGCCAGACCACGATGCGGTGGTAGAGGTTGCCTGCAGGGGCTTCAGCGCGCGACATGGTAGCTCCTCTTCAGCAGCCACTGGTGGACCACGGTGATCAGCGCCATCAGGCCCACCAGCACCATGGCCAGGGCGCTGGCGAGGTTGGGGTTGAGGGCGATGTCGCCGGCGACCATGGCGGCGATGCGGATCGGCAGCACGTTGAAGTTGCCGGTGGTCAGGGCGTAGACGGTGGCGTAGGCGCCCAGGGCGTTGGCCAGCAGGATGATGAAGGTGCCCAGCAGCGCCGGGGTCAGCACCGGCAGGCCGATGTGCCGCCAGAAGTCCCAGGTGCTGGCGCCGAGCAGCGAGGCGGACTCGCGCCAGTCCGCGCGCAGGGCGTCGAAGGCGGGGTAGAGCAGCAGCACGCCGAGGGGGATCTGGAAGTAGGTGTAGAGCACGATCAGGCCGGTCTTGGAGTAGAGGTTGAAGTCCTCGATCAGCCCGCTCTGCTTGAGCAGCAGGGTCAGTGCACCGTTGAAGCCCAGGAGGATGACGAAGGCGAAGGCCAGGGGCACGCCGGCGAAGTTGCTGGTCATGTTGGAGAAGGCCATGACGAAGTCGCGCAGGCGGCTGTCCACCTGGCGCAGCGAGTAGCTGCCGAGGATGGCGATGAAGATGCCGATCAGGCTCGACCAGAAGGCGATCTGCAGGCTGTGCTTGATCGCCTGCAGGTAGAACTTGGAGGCGAACACCTTGGCGTAGTTGCCCAGGCCCCAGCCTTCGGGGCTGTTCAGGCTGTTGATCGCCACCCAGGCCAGTGGCGCGATCTGGAAGGCGATGAAGAAAATGGCGAATGGCAGCAGGCACAGCAGCGCCAGCCATTTGCCGCGGTTGGCTGAATTCACTTCAACAGCTCCCGGCATACAGGTTTGTCGTGGGGCACGCCCAGCAGTTCGCAAAGGGTGCCGCAAAGGTCGGTCTGCTTCGGCTGCGCATAGCCGTCGAGGCTGAAGGCGTCGCCGAGGACGAACAGCGGCACTTCGCGCTCTTCGGTGAGCAGGCCGTTGTGCGAACGGTCGTTGTTCATGCCGTGGTCGGCGGTCACCAGCACCTGGTAGCCGGCATCGAGCCAGCGCTGCAGGTACTCGGCGAGGATGATGTCGGCGACCCGCGCGCTGTTGCGGTATTGCGGCGTGTCGAGGCCGTGCTTGTGGCCGGCGTCGTCGATGTTCATCGGGTGCACCAGGAGGAAGTCCGGTGCGTGGCGCAGGCGTAGGCTCTCGGCATCGGCGAACAGGTGCGCGTCCGGGTAGTGGTCGGCCCAGTAGAAGTGGCCATGCTGGATGGGCAGTTCGGGCGCCTCGGTGTGGCGGTCGCGGGCGGCGTCGAAGGGCGAGCGGTTATACAGCTCGCTGAACCAGTGGTAGGACGCGGCGGCGGTGGTCAGCCCCGCGTCGCGGGCGTAGTGGAACACGCTGCGCTGGTTGGACAGGCGCGAGACGTCGTTGTGCACGATGCCGCTGTCGATGGGCGGCACCCCGCTGAGGATGCATTCGTAGAGGGGGCGGGACAGCGCCGGCAGCTCGCATTCCAGTTTGTACAGCGCGGCCCGGCCGGCGGCGCAATAAGCCTGGAGGTGGCCCATGGCGTGTTGTGCGACGCCGTGGTTGAGGCCGTCCAGCAGGACCAGGATTGCTTTGTGCTTCATGAGCGGGCACCCAGATGTGACGAGGCGCCGGCCAGGGCCGGCGCCCGTGCGTCACATTATTCCATGTTGATGATGACGTTTTCCTGCCACAGGCTCGGCAGTGCCTTGGAGGTTTCTTCCCAGGCCTTGGCGTCCTTGATCGGCTGCACCTTGGCGTACTGCTCGTTGGGCAGCAGCTTGGCCTGCACTTCGGCCGGCAGGGTCAGGTGCTCGGCGCGGATCGGGCGGGCGTTGCCCTTGGCCAGGTTGATCTGGCCGGCGTCGCTGAAGATGTACTCGCGAGCCAGCTTGGCGGCGTTCGGGTTCTTGGCGTACTTGTTGATGATGGTGGTGTAGCCGGAAATCACCGAACCGTCGGAGGGGATCAGCACCTCGAAGCGGCTGGGGTCGATCTGGTCGCGGTAGGACAGGCCGTTGAAGTCCCAGACGATGCCGACTTCGACTTCGCCTTTCTCCAGGGTCTGGATGGTCGGGTTGGACAGGGACAGGCGGCCCTGTTCGGCGATCTTGGCGAAGAGGTCCAGGCCCGGCTGGATGTTCTTCTCGTCACCGCCCTTGGCGATGGCGGCGGCCAGCACGCCGTTTACGGCCTGGGCGGCGGCGCTGACGTCACCGATGGCGACCTTGTACTTGCCTTTCTCCAGGTCGGCCCAGGATTTCGGCGGTTCTTTCACCAGCTGCTTGTTGATGATGAAGGCGATGGAGCCGGTGTAGGCGAGGGCCCAGTGGCCGTCCTGGTCCTTGGCCCACGCGGGGACCTGGTCCCAGGTGCTGGGCTTGTAGGCCTGGGTGACGCCCTGCTGGGCAGCAATGGGGCCGAAGGCCGCGCCGACGTCGCCGATGTCGGCGGTGGCGTTGTCCTTCTCGGCGGCGAACTTGGCGATTTCCTGCGCCGAGCTCATGTCGGTGTCCATGTGCTTGAGGCCGAACTTCTTCTGCAGGTCGACCCAGGTGTCCTTCCAGTTCGCCCAGCTGTCGGGCATGCCCACGCTGTTCACCGCGCCTTCCTTGCGGGCGGCGTCTTCCAGGGCCTTCAGTGCAGCGTCATCCGCCATGGCCTGGGTGCTCAGGGCCAGGGTGGTTCCAATCAGTGAAGCCAGCAGCAGGCGTTTCATATGAAGCTCCTTAGCAGGGTTGAGTATTGGTCTAGATCAGCAAGACCCAGGCCAATCTAAAGGCCATAGATGACGGTTTCATTGCACCGCGCGGCTCTGCGGGCCCCGTTCTTCCGGCGTCAGCAAGCGTAGACCATGGCCGCACGTCCCATGGTGCTTGGTGTGGGACGGTGTCGCTGGCATGCACCCTGCACGTCGCAGGTGCTGTCACGGGACAGTCATCTAGGCTGCATAGGATGGTCACACCACCGTCGGCATCGCACTTTTATGGTGCTGGTCTATTCCAGATTGGAGTTTTTCGATGCGCGAAGAGGCGCCCCGTACCGTTACCGCCATCTGCCGAGCGCTGCAGGAGCAGATCGAACACGGCCTGCTGCCCCTGGGCGGCAAGCTGCCGGCCGAGCGCAAGCTGAGCGAGCTGTTCGACACCACCCGCATCACCCTGCGCGAGGCATTGGGCCAGTTGGAGGCGCAAGGGCTGATCTACCGCGAGGAGCGCCGCGGCTGGTTCGTCTCGCCGCCACGGGTGGCCTACAACCCCCTGGTGCGCAGCCACTTCCACGCCATGGTCGGCGAGCAGGGCCGGGTTCCGGCCACCGAAGTGCTCAGCGCACGGCTGATGCCGGCGACTGTGGAAGTCTGCGAACTGCTGGAGCTGCCGGCGCTGTCCAGCGTCTACCAGATCCGCCGGGCACGGCGCATCGACGGGCGGCTGGTGCTCTACGTCGAGCATTACCTCAACCCGCAGTACTTCGCCGGCATCCTCGATTTCGACCTGACCCGCTCGCTGACCGATCTCTACGGCAGCGAATACGGCATCCGCTACGGCCGCGTGCGCTTCGACATGGTGCCGACGGCCTTGCACCCCGAAGCCGCCTCGACCCTCAAGGTCGCCCCCGGCAGCCCGGCGCTGCGCATCACCCGCGTCAACCGCGATCAGCACGGCCGGCTGATCGACTGCGACCTGGAGTTCTGGCGGCACGATGCGATCCACGTCAGCGTGGAGGTGCCGGAATAAGGGCAGCTGCAAGCGGCAAGTTTCAAGCTGCAAGTGGTGGGGCGAAGGGGAGGTTGCAGCGGGGTAGCCCGGGCTCAGCCCGGGAACCGGAGGGAAGGGCGGGCCTGCGGCCCGCTGGGCGAATGAATTCGCCCCTACACGAGCGGTCTTGCCGCTTGAGGCTTGTCGCTTGTCGCTGCTTCTAAACGTAGTTCTCGGGGGAGAGCTTGCGCTCCACCAGCTCGATGAGGATGTGCACCACCTTGATGTGCAGCTCCTGCACGCGGTCGGCGAAGTCGCCGCCGGGGGCGCAGATGCACACGTCGGCGAGGCCTTCGAGCAGCGAGCCGGGTTTGCCGGTGAGGGCGACGACCTTCACCCCCAGCGCCTTGGCGGCTTCGGCGGCCTTGATCACGTTGGGGCTCTTGCCGCTGGTGCTGAAGGCCAGCAGCACGTCACCTTCGCGACCGTGGGACTCGATGTAGCGCGAGAAGATGTGGTCGTAGCCGAAGTCGTTGGCCACGCAGCTGATGTGGCTGGCGTCGCTGATGGAGATGGCGGCGATGCCCGGCCGGTTCTTGCGGTAGCGCCCGGTCAGTTCCTCGGCAAAGTGCATGGCGTCGCACATGGAGCCGCCATTGCCGCAGGAGAAGGCCTTGCCCTTGTTCTCGAAGCTTTCCACCAGCAGTTCCGCCGCGCGCTCGATGCTGCGCAGGGCCTGCTCGTTGGCGATGAAGTTGTCCAGCGCCGTCCGGGCTTCCTCGAGGCTGTTGCGGATGTGGCTGAGCATGCGGCTGTCTCCGTTCAGGGCAGGTCGTGGCTGGAGTAGAAGGCGGCCAGCACCTTCACTAGGTGGGCGAGGTCATGGCTGCCGGCCAGTTCGCGGATGGAGTGCATGGCGAAGGTCGGCAGGCCGATGTCCACGGTGCGCACGCCCAGCTGGCTGGCGGTGATGGGGCCGATGGTGGAGCCGCAACCCATGTCGCTGCGGGTGACGAAGCTCTGCACCGGCACTTCGTTTTCCAGGCACAGGTGGCGGAAGAAACCGGCGGTTTCGCTGTTGGTGGCGTAGCGCTGGTTGCTGTTGATCTTGATCACCGGGCCGGCGTTGAGCTTGGGCCCGTGGTTGCCGTCGTGCTTGTCGGCGTAGTTGGGGTGCACGCCGTGGGCGTTGTCGGCCGAGACCAGCAGCGAGCGCTGGATGGTGCGGGCGAACGCATCGCCCTCGGGCATCAGACGGCGCAGCACCTGCTCCAGGAAGGGGCCGTCGGCGCCACAGGCGGAGCAGGAGCCCACTTCCTCGTGGTCGGTGCACACCAGCACGCAGCTTTCGTCGCCTTCGGCAGCAAGCAGGGCCTGCAGGCCGGCGTAGCAGGAGAGCAGGTTGTCCAGACGCGCACCGGCGATGAAGTCGCCGCCAAGGCCGATCACGGCGGCGCTCTGGGTGTCGTAGAAGCTCAGTTCGTAGTCCAGCACCGCATCGGCGCTGACGCCGTGCTCCAGGGTCAGTTGCTCGGCCAGCAGGTCACGGAACTCGCGGGTCTCGCCGGTGGCCAGCTGGGCCAGGATCGGCGGCAGTTCGGTCTGGGCGTTGATGGCCCAGCCCTGGTTGGCTTCACGGTTGAGGTGGATGGCCAGGTTGGGGATCACGGCGATGGGCGCCTGGAAGTCCACCAGCTGGCTTTCCACCTTGCCGGCGGCGCGGTAGGTGACGCGGCCGGCCAGGGACAGGTCGCGGTCGAACCAGGGCGCCAGCAGGGCGCCACCGTAGACTTCGACGCCCAGTTGCCAGAAGCCCTGGCGGTGCAGTTCCGGGTTGGGCTTGACCCGCAGGCAGGGGCTGTCGGTGTGGGCGCCGACCAGGCGCAGGCCGCCGTCGAGCATGGGGCGCTTGCCCAGTTTGATGGCGATCAGCGAGGAGTCGTTGCGGGTCACGTAGTAGCGCCCACCGGCCTCGGCGCGCCAGGCATCACGCTCGTCGAGGTGCACGTAGCCCGCGGCCTCCAGGCGCTGGGCCAGGCTGCGGGTGGCATGGAAGGGGGTGGGGGAGGCCTTGAGGAAATCGATAAGGCCCTGGTTCAACTCTTCGCGCATAACGGACTCCAGACAGCGATGGGCCGGAGTTTATCGCATCGGGCTTGGTGATTAGGAGGCGCAGGCCGGTGAATTTTCACCATGGCGGCGATAGCAGGGTTCTTGTGCCGGCCGTCGTGGTTTCAGCGGTGCCGCGCGACCACTGAAAACAGGTGCCAGCGCTTGGTGCGGCCACGGGCGGTGCTGCCTTCGCGGTCGATCACTTCGAAGTGCAGCAGCTCCCAGTCGGCGAACAGCTGCCGTACCTGGTCCTCGCTGAAGATGCTCAGCTCGGGGCCGGCCCAGTCGTCACGCTCGCCGAACAGGTTGCCGCAGAAGATACCGCCGCCTGCCAGGGCATCGTCGATGCGCTGCCACAGGGCGGGGAAGTCCGCCGGGGCGCAGAAGGGCAGGGCGAAGGCGCTGTTGACGATGTCGGCGGGCGGCAGCTCGCAGTCCTCGAAGCGGGCGCAGAGCGGTTGCAGGCGCGGCAGCTGATCGGGCGACACCTGGCCGAGCAGGCGTTCGATGGCTTCGGGCTCGCGGTCGATGGCCAGCACCTCCCAGCCACGGCGGAGCATTTCCAGGGTGTCGCGGCCGGCGCCGCAGCCGAGGTCGATGCCACGGGTGCCCGGGCGGCCGAGGGCCTCGATGGCCATCAGCAGGGCCGGCCAGGGCGGGGCGCTTTGGGTGCGGTCGTAGTAGAGGCTGTCGGTCATCGCCTCAGAACGGCGCCGGGCACTCGAAGCGCAGGCGCTCGCCGGTGACCGGGTGACTGAAGGCGAGCATGCTGGCGTGCAGGCACAGGCGCTCATGGGCGGCCAGGGCTTCGTCGTGGGCGTAGAGGCGGTCGCCCAGCAGCGGGTGGCCGATGGAAAGCATGTGCACGCGCAGCTGGTGGGAGCGACCGGTGATGGGGGTCAGCTCGACGCGGCAGTGGTTGCCGCAGCGCTCCAGCACCCGCCAGAAGGTCAGGGCGTGGCGGCCCTGCTCGTGGTCGACCACATGGCGCGGCTTGGTCGGCGGGTCGTAGCGCAGGGGCAGTTCGATGCGCCCGCTGTCCTGTTCCGGCTGGCCCCAGCAGAGGGCGGTGTAGGCCTTCTCGGTCTCGCGGTCGTGGAACTGGCGGGACAGCTCGCGGTGGCTGTCGGGGTTGCGGGCCAGGAGGATGATGCCCGAGGTCTCCCAGTCCAGGCGGTGGACGATCAGCGCTTCCGGGTAGCCGTTCTCCTGCAGCCGGGTGATCAGGCAGTCCTTGTTGTCATCGGCGCGGCCCGGCACGGAAAGCAGCAGGGTCGGCTTGTTGATGACCAGGAAGGCCGGGTCCTGGTGGAGTATTTCGATCTGCGAGAGAGGCATGGTTCTATTCCGGAAATGAAGACGGCGGCCGCAGCCGCCGTCCAGCACACCAGCCCGATCAGTGATCAGCGATCGGGCAGGGTGATGTTCAACTCGAGGATGGAGCAGTTGCCCTGGTCCTCGAGCAGGACCTGGACCTGGTCCTGGTCGATGTTGACGTACTTACGGATCACCTCAACCAGTTCCTTCTGCAGCGCCGGGAGGTAGTCCGGCTGGCTGCGCTGGCCGCGCTCGTGGGCGACGATGATCTGGAGTCGTTCTTTAGCGATCGAAGCGCTGTTCTGCTTCTTCCGCTCGCGAAAGAAGTCAAGAATATTCATTCACGGCCTCCAAAAAGGCGTTGCAAGAGTCCTTTCTTCTGCACGTCGAGGAACCGGTGGGGCAGTTCCTTGCCGAGCAGGCGATCGACGGCATCACTGTACGCCTGGCCGGCGTCGCTTTGCTCGTCGAGGATGACCGGAACACCCTGGTTGGATGCCTTGAGCACCGCCTGGGATTCCGGGATGACACCGAGCAGGTGGATGGCGAGGATTTCCTCGACGTCCTCGACACCGAGCATTTCGCCCTTGGTGACGCGCTCCGGGTTGTAGCGGGTGAGCAGCAGGCGCTCCTTGATCGGCTCCTCGCCCTTCTCGGCGCGGCGCGACTTGCTGGCCAGCAGGCCGAGCATGCGGTCGGAGTCGCGTACCGAGGAGACTTCCGGGTTGGTCACGACGATCGCCTCATCGGCGTAGTACATGGCCAGGTGGGCACCTTTCTCGATGCCGGCGGGGGAGTCGCAGACCACGTATTCGAAGTTCTGCGCCAGCTCTTCGATGACCTTGCCGACGCCTTCGAGGGTCAGCGCGTCCTTGTCGCGGGTCTGGCTGGCGGCCAGGACGTAGAGGTTCTCGAGACGCTTGTCCTTGATCAGGGCCTGGGTCAGGGTCGCTTCGCCGTTGATGACGTTGACGAAGTCGTACACCACGCGGCGTTCGCAGCCCATGATGAGGTCGAGGTTACGCAGGCCGACGTCGAAGTCGACGATGACGGTTTTGTGCCCGCGCAGAGCGAGGCCGGTGCCGATGGCGGCGCTGGTGGTGGTTTTGCCCACGCCACCCTTGCCGGACGTGACAACGAGGATCTTGGCCAAGGTGATTCACCCCAAATAATAAGAAAAGCGGGAACTTGCAGGCCTTGGTCGGCCGTCCTGGCTCCCGTTCAGGTCCCTGAAAATTCGCGGCAGTATCCGTTAAAGGCGGGTGATGTTCAACACATCTCCCGACAGGCTGACCTGCACCGAATGCCCCCAGAGCGGCTCGCGCCGCAGGTCTTCGGCGACCTTGTATTGACCGGCTACCGACACCAGTTCGGCGGCCAGTTGCTGGCAGAAGATCCGGGCCTTGGTATCGCCCTTTATGCCTGCCAGTGCCCTGCCACGCATGGGACCGTACACATGGATGTTGCCATCGGCGAGAAGTTCCGCACCCGGGCTCACGGGGGCGACCACCACCAGGTCGCCGCCGGGGGCGTAGATCTGCTGGCCGCCGCGCACCGGGGTGGTCACCACCTTGGTCGGGCGGGCCACGGGTTCGGCGGGCTTCTCCGGGGCTTTCGCCGCCTTCTTGGCGCCGGGCTCCACCGGGTCGATGACCCGCTCGCGAGCGCCCGAGGGCGGCAGCACGGGGATGTCGAGGCTGTTGGCGGCGGCGATGTGCTGTTCGTTGCTGGCGCGGATGGCCAAGGTGCGCAGGCCGTGGCGGCGGCAGACGTCGAGCAGCGCGGCGAGGTCCACTTCGCCTTCGCTGGCCGGCAGTTTGTCGAGGGCCATCACCAGCGGGGTGTTCTGGAAGAAGTTGGGGGCCTGGGCGACCTTGTCGGCCAGTTGCCGGTCGAGGCGTTCGAGGTCGTTGTGCGCCAGCTCCATCACGGTGATGGCGAGCATGCTGCCCTTGAGCTGGAACACGGGATCTTGGTCGAGAAGGTCAGCTTGGCTCATGGTCTTTCTGCTGGGTCTGATGGGCAGGACTTATAGCGAGAACGCCGGGCCGTCGCAAGACGCGCGGGGCGGGATGGGCGCCGGCCGGCAGCTATTTCTGTAGAATGCCGGCCTTTGTCCACGCAGCCCTACGGATCCACCGATGGAACGTCCCCGCTTCCGCGCCGCCTTCCTCCACCCGCGCTTCTGGCCCCTGTGGCTGGGCCTGGCGGTGCTGTGGCTGATTACCCTGTTGCCCTACCCGGTGCTGCTGCGCCTGGGGCGCGCCCTGGGCTGGCTGATGCTGCGGGTCGCCGGTTCGCGTCGACACATCGTCCGGCGCAACCTGGAGCTGTGTTTCCCCGCGTTGTCCGTTGCCGAGCGCGAGCGCTTGCTCAGGGAGAACTTCGCCTCCACCGGCATCGCCTTCTTCGAGATGGCCATGAGCTGGTGGTGGCCCGCCGCGCGCTTGCGCAAGCTCGCCCATATAGAAGGCCTGGAGCACTTGCGCCAGGCCCAGGCGGAAGGCCAGGGCGTGATCCTCATGGCGCTGCACTTCACCACCCTGGAGATCGGCGCCGCGCTGCTCGGCCAGGTGCACACCATCGACGGCATGTACCGCGAGCACAAGAACCCGCTGTTCGACTTCATCCAGCGCCAGGGCCGCGAGCGCCACAATGCGGAAGCCACCGCCATCGAGCGTGACGACGTGCGTTCCATGCTCAAGGTGCTGCGTGCCGGACGTGCCATCTGGTACGCGCCGGACCAGGACTACGGCCGCAAGCAGAGCCTGTTCGTGCCGCTGTTCGGCATCACCGCCGCCACCGTCACCGCCACCACCAAGTTCGCCCGCCTGGGCCGCGCCCGGGTGGTGCCCTTCACCCAGGAGCGCCTGGCCGACGGCTCCGGCTACCGCCTGGTGATCCACCCGCCGCTGGTGGACTTCCCGGGCGAAAGCGAAGAAGCCGATTGCCTGCGCATCAACCAGTGGATCGAGCAGGCCGTGAGCCGCTTGCCCGAGCAGTACCTCTGGGCCCACCGCCGCTTCAAGACCCGGCCGGAAGGTGAGCCGAAGCTCTACTGAGCAGCGCCGGCCCCACGCGGGCCCTATACTCGCGGAAAAACCTCGGAAGCCTTTCATGAGTGAACTCGCCGCAGCCAAGCCCGTGACCGGACTCATCCTCTCGGGCGGCGGCGCGCGAGCGGCCTACCAGGTGGGCGTGCTGGCGGCCATCGCCGACCTGCTGCCCGACTCGATGCAAAACCCCTTCCCGGTGATAGTCGGCACCTCGGCCGGCGCCATCAACGCCGTGGGCCTGGCTTGCGGCGCCCTGCATTTCAGCGAGGCGATCCGCCGTCTCACCGCCGTCTGGCAAGGCTTCCATACATCCCAGGTGTACCGCAGCGACTGGCCCGGCGTGCTGCGCCAGAGCGCGCGCTTCTTCGGCCACAGCCTGCTGGGGATGAACCGCCACGCGCCGGTGGCGTTGCTGGACAACGCCCCCCTGCGCAACCTGCTGGAGCGCGAGCTGGACTTCACCGGCATCGCCGCCGCCGTACGCCTGCGCCAGTTGCGGGCCGTGGCGGTGACCGCCTTCGGCTACGAATCCGGCCAGGCGGTGACCTTCTACCAGGGCCGCGCCACCATCGACCCCTGGTTCCGCCACCGCCGCGTCGGCGTGCCCACGCGTCTGGGGCTGGACCACCTGCTGGCCAGTGCGGCCATTCCGCTGATCTTCCCGCCGGTGCGGATCAACCGCGAATACTTCGGTGACGGCGCGGTGCGCCAGTCGGCGCCCATCAGCCCGGCCCTGCACCTGGGGGCCAATCGCGTCCTGGTGGTGGGGGTGAGCGGCAACCCGCGGGTGGGCAACGTCAACGATGGCGTGGTGCGTGCCAGTACGGGCAACCCGCCGAGCCTGGCGCAGATCAGCGGGCACATGCTCAACAGCACCTTCGTCGACAACCTGGAAAGCGACATCGAGCTGTTGGAACGCATCAACCAGTTGAGCCAGGCGATCCCGTCCGGGCTGCGCCCGCGCAACCTGGGCCTGAAGCCTGTGGAGGTGCTGGTGATTTCGCCGAGCCGGCCGCTGGACACCATCGCCGCGCGCCACCGACGGGAGATGCCGCGGGCGATCCGCACCTTCCTGCGCGGGCCGGGGGCGACCAAGGCCAGTGGCGCCGGGGTGATCAGCTACCTGCTGTTCGAACCCGGCTACTGCAACGAACTGATCGAGCTGGGCTACCAGGACGCCATGGCGCAGAAGGCCGATCTGCAAAGCTTCCTCGGCCTGGAAACGGCGTCGGTGGTGCCGACGCCGGTGACCTACTAGCCCGCCAGGCGGCCATCGCGGTAGTCGCGCAGGGCCTGTTCGATTTCCTCACGGGTGTTCATCACGAAGGGACCGTACTGCACGATGGGCTCCCCCAAAGGGCGACCGGCGAGCAGCAGCACACGGGCACCCTCGGTGCTGGCCAGTTCCAGCGCGCCCTGCTCCGAGAGGCGCACCAGGCGACCCTTGGCCACCGGGTTGCCGTTGACGTGCACCTCGCCCTCGTAGACGTAGAGCAGCACCCGCAAGCCATCCGCCAGGCGCGGGGCCACGCGGCCGCCGGCCTGCAGGTGCAGGTCGAACAGTTGCGGTTCGGTGTGCGGGCGTTGCACGGCGCCGTCCTGTTGCACCTCGCCGTCATCGAAGCGCCCGGCGATCACCAGGGCGTCGACGCCGCCCGAGGTGCGCAGGCGCGGGATCTCGTGCGGTGCGAAGTCGCGGTAGCCCGGGTCGCCCAGCTTGTCCTTGCCCGGCAGGTTGAGCCAGATCTGGAAGCCGCGCATCACGCCCTCCTGCTGCTCCGGCATCTCGCTGTGGATGATGCCGCGCGCGGCGGTCATCCACTGCACGCCGCCGTTCTCCAGCAGGCCGACGTTGCCCAGGTGATCCTCGTGGCGCATGCGCCCTTCGATCATGTAGGTGATGGTTTCGAAGCCGCGATGGGGGTGGGGCGGGAAGCCGGCGACGTAGTCGTCCGGGTTGGCCGAGCCGAACTCGTCGAGCATCAGGAAGGGGTCGAAGCGCGGGATGCCCTGCTCGGCGAAGACGCGGGTCAGGTTGACCCCGGCGCCGTCGGATGCGGGCTGGCCGGGGCGTTGTTCGATGATCTGGCGATAGCTGTTCATAGGAGCCTCCCTGGAAAAGAATGGGGCGATGCTAATCCAGGGAATCGAATCGATGGTGCGTGATTTTGCGTGGTTCCTATCGAACCGTTGGATGGGTGCTGTGCTCCGGGCTGGCGCCATGGTCGGCGCCAGCTCGGGGCTGCATCACTCGGCGATCTGCAGCTTGCGCGACTCGGTGTAGACGTAGCGGATCTTCTCGTACTCGAAGGGCGAGTTGAGCTGGCCGTAGCGGAAGCTGGTGGTGTAGCGCTTGTCCACCGCCCGCAGCAGGCTGATCTCCGGGTGGTCGCGGCTGACCTCGGGCACGTTGAGGAAGTTGATCTGGTTGTCCGCCACGAAGTCCACCACCAGGCCGCCGGTGTCGCGCAGGTTGGAGGGGCCGAGGATCGGCAGCATCAGGTAGGGCCCGCCACCGAGGCCGTAGAAGCCCAGGGTCTGGCCGAAGTCCTCGCTCTGCTTGGGCAGGCCCATCATCGTGGCCGGGTCCCAGAGCCCGGCCACGCCGAGGGTGGTGTTGAGCAGCAGGCGCCCGGTGACCTCCATCGAGCGCTGGCCCTTGAACTGCAACAGGCTGTTCAGCAGGTTGGGCACATCCCCCAGGTTGCTGAAGAAGTTGCTCACGCCACTGCGCACGAAGCGCGGGGTGACGTAGGTGTAGCCGCGCACCACGGGCAGGAACACCCATTGGTCGAAGCGGTAGTTGAAGTGGTAGACGCGACGGTTCCAGGACTCCAGCGGGTCGTAGACCTCCAGGGCGTCGAAGGTCGAGCGCTCGAATTCGCGCTGGTCGAGCCCGGGGTTGAACTGCAGGCGCTGGAGCGGCTCGGTGAAACCGTCCGGTCCCTGGCGTTCATCGGCGAAGGTGGAGGCGCTGGCCGCCAGCAGGGCGAGGAGGAGGACTTTCTTAGCCACGGAAGAACTCCAGCATGGCGTCGCTGTTGACGCGGTAGTTGAGGTTGCCGCAGTGGCCGCCATGGGGGTAGACGGTCAGGCGGTCGCCGAAGGTGCGGCGCAGGAAGCCCAGGTCGCCCGGGCCGAGGATGACGTCGTCGGCGTTGTGCATCACGGCGATCTTCTTGCTCTGTTTCAGGTAATCCTCCAGGCCGTAGAGGCTCACCTGGTTGATCAGCTGGGTGAGGCTGCCGCCATCGAAGCGGGCGCGCCAGAAGGGGATCAGCTGCTCGGTGATGTAGCAGTCGAAGTCGCACTGCAGTGCGCGCTTGAAGAAGGGCGTGAGGCTGGTGCCTTCGGTGATCGGCAGCTTCACCGGGGTGATCAGGCCGCGACGGTTGATCAGGTCCGAGGTGAAGGCGATGTCCGAGGAGGAGAAGCGGAAGGAGGTGCCGATGAGCATCGCCATCTGCTCGTCCGAGAGCTTCTGCTTGGATTGCTGGAAGTCGTAGAGCATGGCGTCGTTGATGTCGACGTAGCCCTGGTGCTGGAAGTAGCGGGTCAGCTTGCCCAGCACCACTTGGTAGAAGGTGGTGTTGTCGTCGATGCCCTTGACCCGGGTCTGCACCAGGCGGTCGAGGTTGGTGATGGAGGTGTAGAGGTTCACCGGCGGGTTGAGCAACAGCACGCGCTTGAAGTTGAAGCTGCGGCGGGTCTCGTCGAGCTGGCTGACGAAGGCCGCCTCGAGGGCGCCGAGGCTGTAGCCGGTGAGGTAGAAGTCGGTCACCGGCAGGTGCGGGTGTTGGGCGCGCACCGCCTGCATCACCCGGTAGAGGTCGTCGGCGTCCTCCCGGGAGAGCCCCGGCGTGGCGAAGCGCGAGGCGGCCGCCATGAAGTCGTAGCTGGTGGGCGAGGACAGCTGCACCACGTGGAAGCCGGCACCGTAGAAGAGCTTCTTCAGGTACTCGGCCAGGGTGCTGGAGTAGTGGGCACCGGTGCCGGCGATGATGAACACCAGTGGCGCGGCGTGGTCCTGCTGGGCCAGGCGGTAGCCCATGGTCTTCACCGGCCAGAAGTTGTCCGGCAGCTTGAACTCGCGTTCGGGGCGCAGCTTGAGGCTGTAGTCGGCCTGGTCGATGTCCTCGTCCGCCGGCAGCTCGGGGCGCAGCTCCGGTGGCGTGGTGGCGATGGTCGCCTCGAAGGGGTTGGTCAATGGAAAGCCATAGCCGGCAGCATCTATATCGGCCGCCCACAGCGGGGCACTCAGAAGCAGGCTGCCGAGCAGGGCAGCGAGGCGGAGACGAAGCATGAGGTTCAAGTCCCTTTGCAGGAAGTCGGGCTGAGGGGATACCGATGCTATGACAAGTGCGGGCTCGCCAAAGTGCCGTGAGGGAAGGCGAAATGCCTTCACTGGGCGCCGGACAGCATGCACCCGGCGCAAAGGCGGGTCCAGGCCTCCTTGTTAGCGCTGTTTACAGACTTTGTCTTGCATACGGCGAGCGTGCGTTTATCCTTGGCGCCGCTTTCAATTCTTCGGAGAGAACCATGTCACGCCGTCTGCCCCTGATCATCCTGCTGGTGGTCCTGTCGCTCTGGCTGGCGGCCAGCTATGGCCTGCGCTACGGCCTGATGGAGGACGGCCAGTGGGTCGGCCTGTGCGTCGACAATGCCCAGCGCTGGGAATGCCAGGTGCGCGCCAACCTCGGCCTGCTCATCCACTTCCGCGTCATCGCCTGGAGCGCCCTGGTGCTGTCCCTGGTGGCCTTCTTCGTACCCGGCCGCGCCGGCTGGGGCCTGGGCGTGGCCGCCATGCTCTTCGCCCTGCCGGCCCTGGTGCTCTACAGCGCCAGCCTCGGCGTGTTCGCCATCGTCATCGCCGCCCTGCGCCTGGTGCGCGCGCCGCGTGGTGGGCTGAGCATCGCCTGAAGACTCGGTGCGGGACGAAAAAGGACGCTTCGGCGTCCTTTTTTTCGCCTGCGGGTCGGGGCTGCATGCCAGGTTCGGCTTCGCTGCGTCGGGCTGTGTAGGGTGGATGGCGCTCTTCTCATCCACCAGGCGGTGCTGCCGGGGAACACCCTGCAGTGGCAGCCCTGCGGCCTGCTTGGCGACTGAAGTCGCCCCTACATGGCCTGGATGGGCTTGTAGGTCGGGTGCAACCCGGCGTTTGTGTGCGGGATGCCCTGGGGCGTTGTTGTAAGAGCGAATTCATTCGCGAAAGACCCTGCCCGCTGCATCGCGGTTGAAACCGCTCCCACGCCAGCAAGCCGGTTATCGCAGGCAATAAAAAAGGGATGCCGAGGCATCCCTTTTTCGTTGCTCCTGGCTCAGCGGCCGAGGCGCAGGCTGCGTACCAGGGCGAGGGTCAGCAGCAGGGCGGTGGCGGCCCAGCCGATCGCCTGGATGTTGCCCAGGGTCTCTTCATAGAGTTGCGGGATGATGCCCAGGCCGACGAACAGCGCCAGCAGGGCGATCTCGCGGCGTGGCGCCTTCACCGGGCGGCACAGGTAGACCACCGCCGGCAGCAGCAGCGCAGCGCTGGGGAAGCTGCGGTAGCGGGCGTCGAACACCAGGGCCAGCATCAGCACGGCACCGGCGAAGCCAGAGGCGGACAGCCACCAGCCGGCACGGGTGTCGAGCCAGGCGAACAGGCGGCCACGGGCGCCTTTGCGGGTCGACAGCGCCAGGGCGCCGTGCATCAGCACCACCAGGTTGAGGCCGACGATGAAGGCCGCCCAGGCCCATTCACCGGCGAAGCGGGCGGTGATGCGCGCCAGTTCGGCCCACATGCCGATGCAGCCGGCACCCAGTGCGGCCAGCAGGGGCAGTAGCAGGGCGGCGCGGCTGGAGGCGGGGCGCCCGGCGACGATCAGGGTGAGGGCGAAGATCAGCCCGCTGACGGAAAGCCACAGCGGCCAGTTCGGCAGGTTGGAAACCGGGCCGGCGAGCACGCCCTTCTCGGTGCGGTCAGCGCTGAACAGGCCCCAGTAGCCACCGACAGCGCCTTCGCTTTCACGCTTCCAGGGCTGGTCGAAGGCTTCGATCAGGTTGTAGCGCCAGCCGTTCTCTTCGGCCATGTGCACGAAACCACGGATGAACAGGGCTTCGTTGACGCGGCTGGGCAGGGCGGTTTCGCGCTGGCGGCCTTCGCTGGGCCAGCCGGTTTCGCCGATCACGATGTCCTTGGGTGCGAAGCGCGTGCCGAACTCCTCGCGGATGTCCTTCACGTGGGCCAGGGCCTCGTGGATGCCGGCGGGGTCGTCTTCCCAATAGGGCAGCAGGTGGATGGTGAGGAAGTCCACCGCCGGCGCGACTTCGGGGTGCTTGAGCCAGAATTCCCACACATCCGCGTAGGTGACCGGCTGCTTGACCTGGGCCTTCACCTGGCCGATCAGCTTGGCCAGCTGGGCACCGGTGACTTCCTTGCGCAGCAGGGTTTCGTTACCGACGATCACCGCCTCGACCACGTCCGGGTTGGCGTTGGCGGCCTTGATCAGCGCGTCGATCTCCTTGCCGGTGTCCACCGGGTTGCCGTTGACCCACGCGCCGAGCATCAGCTTCAGGCCGTGCTTGCGGGCCAGCTCCGGGATGGCTTCGAGGCCGGTCATGGAGTAGGTGCGCACGCAATGGAAGCGGGTGGCGAGCAGTTCGAGGTCGGCGTCCATGCGCTCGGGGCGCAGCACGAAGGGCTGGTCGAACGGCGACTGGTCCTTGTCGAACGGGCTGTAGGAGGCGCATTGCAGCTTGTGCGTCGGGGTGGCCGCATCGGGCAGGATCACCGGCTTGCCCTGGCCGTACCAGAGGGCGGCGAGCAGCAGCAGGGCGGCGATCGAGGCGAGCAGGTAGGGCAGAACGGGGAATCGACGGGTCTGGCTCATGGGCTAAGGGCGCGTGGTGGCGGCAAAGCCGCGCATCTTAGCGGATTCAGCTGTTCGGTAGGAATGCGCTGGCCACCTGCTAACTGGTTTCAGCGCATTACCGAGGTGTTTTCCGGCCCGCTCAGGCGTGCTGGTGCAGCCAGTTGCCCCGAAGCGCAGTCGAGCCTTCGGCCTTGGCCTTCTCGAAGCGCTTCCAGACCTTCTCGTGGACGTAGAAGCCTACGGAGTTGACCAGCGGCTCGACGATCGCCACCAGGCCGCCGATGGCGACGCTACCGGTGAGCAGGTAGGCAACGGTGAAGGCGATGCCGAAGTGCATGACGGTGAAGGTGACGGTCTTGAGCATGATGGGTCTCCCTGCAGATGGGAATGATTCCGAGTTGCGTGCAGAGTAGAGGCCCTGTTCCATGCAAGGAAATATGCATGGGAAATGGTGCTGATAGAGCGCCTATATGAATGGCCTACGACCTTGGTCGAGAAAGCCCCGACGCTACGACTAAGGTCGTCTGTTGTGTATGTACGAGCGTTCTAGAGTTGTTTTCACCACTAACGTGCTGTGTAGAGGACAACAACAATGAACGACAGCATCTACCAGCGGATTCACGAGAATCCGCGATTCCAGGAGTTGGTCGCCAAGCGCGAACGCTTCGCCTGGATTCTCTCCGCCATCATGCTCGGCCTGTACCTGGCCTTCATCCTGCTCATCGCCTTCGAGCCCCAGGTGCTCGGCACCAAGCTCAGCCCTGATTCCTCCATCACCTGGGGCATCCCGATCGGTGTCGGCCTGATCGTCTCCGCCTTCGTGCTCACCGGCATCTACGTGCGCCGGGCCAACGGCGAGTTCGACCGCCTGAACCGCGAAGTCCTCAAGGAGGCGCAGCAATGATCGCGCGCATCCTTTCCATCTGCGGCATCGTCGGCCTGATGGCCGTGGCCCCGGCCCTGTGGGCCGCCGGCGCCCTCGAAGGCGACGTGCAGCGCCAGCCGCTGAACGTCTCCGCCATCGTGATGTTCGTCGCCTTCGTCGGCTTCACCCTCTACATCACCTACTGGGCCTCCAAGCGCAGCAAGTCGACCGCCGACTTCTACACCGCCGGCGGCAGCATCACCGGTTTCCAGAACGGCCTGGCGATCGCCGGTGACTACATGTCGGCGGCGTCCTTCCTGGGTATTTCCGCACTGGTGTTCACCTCCGGCTACGACGGCCTGATCTACTCGATCGGCTTCCTCGTCGGCTGGCCGGTGATCCTCTTCCTGATCGCAGAGCGCCTGCGCAACCTCGGCAAGTACACCTTCGCCGACGTCGCCTCCTATCGCCTCAAGCAGAAGGAAATCCGCACCCTGTCCGCCTGCGGTTCGCTGGTGGTGGTGGCCTTCTACCTGATCGCCCAGATGGTCGGTGCCGGCAAGCTCATCGAGCTGCTGTTCGGCCTCAACTACCACGTGGCCGTGGTCCTGGTGGGCGTGCTGATGGTGCTCTACGTGCTCTTCGGCGGCATGCTGGCCACCACCTGGGTGCAGATCATCAAGGCGGTGATGCTGCTCTCCGGCGCTTCCTTCATGGCGATCATGGTGCTCAAGCACGTCAACTTCGACATCGGCACCCTGTTCAGCGAAGCCATCAAGGTTCACCCGAAAGGCGAGGCCATCATGAGCCCCGGCGGCCTGGTCAAGGACCCGATCTCGGCGATCTCCCTCGGCCTGGCGCTGATGTTCGGTACGGCCGGCCTGCCGCACATCCTGATGCGCTTCTTCACCGTCAGCGATGCCAAGGAAGCCCGTAAATCGGTGTTCTTCGCCACCGGCTTCATCGGCTACTTCTACATCCTCACCTTCATCATCGGTTTCGGCGCCATCCTCCTGGTCAGCACCAACCCGATGTTCAAGGACGCCACCGGCGCGCTGCTGGGCGGCAACAACATGGCGGCGGTGCACCTGGCCAACGCCGTGGGCGGCAGCCTGTTCCTCGGCTTCATCTCGGCCGTGGCCTTCGCCACCATCCTCGCGGTGGTCGCCGGCCTGACCCTGGCCGGTGCCTCGGCGGTGTCTCACGACCTGTACGCCTCGGTACTGAAGAAGGGCAAAGCCAACGAGAAGGATGAGCTGCGCGTATCGAAGATCACCACCGTCGCACTTGGCGTCCTGGCCATCGGCCTGGGCATCCTGTTCGAGAAGCAGAACATCGCCTTCATGGTGGGCCTGGCCTTCTCCATCGCTGCCAGCTGCAACTTCCCGGTGCTGATCCTTTCCATGTACTGGAAGAAGCTGACCACCCGTGGCGCCATGATCGGTGGCTGGCTGGGCCTGATCACCGCGGTCGGCCTGATGATCCTCGGCCCAACCATCTGGGTGCAGATCCTCGGTCATGCCGAAGCCATCTACCCCTACGAGTACCCGGCGCTGTTCTCGATCCTCGTGGCCTTCGTGGGTATCTGGTTCTTCTCCATCACCGACAAGTCCGCCGCTGCAGACGAGGAACGCGCACGCTTCTTCCCGCAGTTCGTCCGCTCGCAGACCGGCCTGGGCGCCAGCGGTGCAGCCGCTCACTGATCCACGTAACACTCCGTGACATTGGGCAGCCTTCGGGCTGCCCTTTTTGTTTGGGGCGGGGGTGGGCGAGAAAGAAAGGATCAGCAAGGGTGGATTACGCGGTTGGGGTCAGCTTCGGAGAGGCGGTGGGCTGAAGCCCACCCTACGCCCACCCTATGTGCATGCTACGTCCACCCGGTGCCTGGGTTGTGTGGCATATGGGCTGTGCAGGGGGAGGGGATGAGAAGGGAGAGGAGAAGAGAGGAGGGGGTGCTCGTCTCGCGAACCACATCCGCCAATGTGGCCCGGGAGAGAGCGGTCGTCAGATTCTGCCCAATATCATCAGAACCAGCAGGATGATCAGCAGGGTGCCGATGATGCCCGAGGGACCGTAACCCCAGCCACGGGAGTGGGGGAATACAGGCAGGCCGCCAATGAGCAGCAGGATCAGGATGACGAGCAGAATGGTACTGATACCCATGGTGGAACTCCTTCTATGAACCTTGTTCTTGGACTTCCCGGAGCCGCCGCACACTTCATGCATCGCTGCATGCAAGGTGAGTGACCGCTCCTGTAAATTCCGACTTCGCCTGTTTTGCAAAGGTTCATGAAAGATTCTTGCGCGGGCGTTTTTGCCGAATGAAAACAAGGGCTTGCCGACTATCAGAAGTTAGGGCGGGCCACGGAAACGAACGGGGATAGCAGGATGCTTTATCGGATTGCAGCGGACGCGGTGGTGCTTTTCCACCTGGGTTTCATCCTCTTCGTGCTGCTGGGTGGCTTGCTGGTGCTGCGCTGGCCGAAGCTGGCGCTGTTGCACTTGCCCGCCGCCTGCTGGGGCGTGACCGTTGAATGGCTGCACCTGATCTGCCCCCTCACGCCGCTGGAAAACACCCTGCGCCGCGCGGCCGGCGAGCAGGGCTACGAAGGTGGTTTCATCGAGCACCACGTGTTGCCGGTGATCTACCCGGCGGGCCTCACGCCGGGCATCCAGCTCTGGCTCGGCGGCATCGTCGTCGGCCTCAACCTGCTGGTGTATGGCGTTCTCCTGGTGCGCCTGCTACGTCGCGCCCGCTAGCGCCTGTCGAGGGTGCGCGCAAGGCGCCAATGCGTTGATTTGCCCCCGTCATTCAGCGCCCTGATTTCGCGCTTTGGCGGGTGACGCCTCGCTAAACTGCGGAGCACCAACGCACATACCAAGAAGGCAACCTCACCATGCAGAACCGCATCATGATCACCGGCGCTGGCTCCGGTCTGGGCCGTGAGATCGCCCTGCGCTGGGCCCGTGAAGGCAGCAAGCTGGCCCTTTCCGACGTCAACGAGCCCGGGCTGGCGGAAACCCTCGCACTGGTCCGCGAAGCGGGCGGCGACGGCTTCACCCAACGCTGCGACGTGCGCGACTACAGCCAGCTCACCGCCTTCGCCCAGGCCTGCGAGCAGAAGCTCGGCGGCATCGACATCATCGTCAACAACGCGGGCGTGGCCTCCGGTGGCTTCTTCGAGGAGCTGTCCCTGGAAGACTGGGACTGGCAGATCGCGATCAACCTGATGGGCGTGGTCAAGGGCTGCAAGGCCTTCCTGCCGCTGCTGCAGCGCAGCCAGGGCCGCATCGTCAACATCGCCTCCATGGCCGCGCTGATGCAGGGCCCGGCGATGAGCAACTACAACGTGGCCAAGGCCGGCGTGGTGGCGCTCTCGGAAAGCCTGCTGATCGAACTCAAGCAGGAAGGCGTCGGCGTGCACGTGGTCTGCCCGTCGTTCTTCCAGACGAACCTGCTGGACTCCTTCCGCGGCCCGACCCCGGCCATGAAGCAGCAGGTGGGCAAGTTGCTGGAAAGCTCGCCGATCAGCGCGTCCGATATCGCCGACTACATCTTCAACGAAGTGGCTGCCGGCACCTTCATGATCCTGCCCCACGAGCAGGGCCGCATGGCCTGGGCGGTGAAGCAGAAGAACCCGCAGATGCTCTACGACGAGATGGCCAACATGTCGGACAAGATGCGCGCCAAGGGCCGCCAGCAGGCCTGAGCCCGCCCGACCCGGCTCCACGCCCGTGGAGCCGGCTTTCTTGCCCTTGGGGTTCCACCGGGGGTGAGAATTTTCTGTCCGCTCGGTCAGATTGTGCGTGCCGACGTCTTGCCCGGCTGCGCTTGCGCAGAGTAGGGTTGCACCCCCGGCGTGCATGCCGACGACCTTCTGGACTCCCTGTGAAACCTGCTTCCCGAGCCCTGTTCATGCTGGCTCTGGTGCTGGCGGCGATCAACCTGCGCCCTGGCATCACCTCCCTTGCCCCCTTGATCGAACGCATCGCCAGCGAGCTCGACCTGAGCCGTGGGCTGATCAGCCTTACCACCGCGTTGCCGGTGCTGTGCATGGGCCTGCTGGCGCCCCTGGCACCGCGCCTGGCCATGCGCTTTGGCCTGGAACGGGTGATCGCCCTGTGCCTGCTGCTCATCGTCATCGCCTGCGGCGTGCGCGTGGCCGGGCACACCAGTGCGGTGCTGATCGGCAGCGCGGTGCTGCTGGGCGCCGGCATCGCCATCGCCGGACCGCTGGTGTCCGGGTTCATCAAGCGTCATTTCCATGACCAGGTCGGCCGCGTGGTCGCCTGGTATTCCCTGAGCATGACGATTGGTGGCGCCTCCGGTGCGGTGCTCACCGAGCCGGTGACCCAGGCGCTGGCCAACGAGTGGTCGATGGGCCTGGCGTTCTGGGCGTTGCCGGCACTGGCCGCGATGATCCTCTGGCTGTTCCTGCCCAACCGCGCGGAGACGAGCAGCGAGGCCGGTGGCTCCGGCGGGCTGCCCTGGCGTGAGCCGCGTGCCTGGTTGATCACCGCCTTCTTCGCCATCCAGGCGGGGCTGTTCTATGCCCTCACCACCTGGCTGGTGGCGCGTTACCACGAGGCCGGCTTCAGCGTGCTGCGCAGCAACAGCCTGTTCAGCCTGTTCATGCTGGTGGGGCTGCCCAGCGCCTTCATCCTGCCCTGGCTGGCCCAGCGCTACGACAACCGCTATCAGCTGTTGCTCGGTTGCGGCATCACCAGTTCGCTGTGCCTGGGGATGATCACCTTTGCCCCCGGCCTCTACCCCGAGGTCTGGGCGGTGCTGCTGGGGCTGGGGCTTTCCGGTTCCTTCGCACTGTCCATGGTGCTGCCGCTGTACGAGGTGAACACCTCCCTGGCGGTGAGCCGCTGGACGGCGATGATGCTCTTCGCCGGGTACAGCCTGGGCAGCCTGACGCCGGTGCTCGCCGGCCTCGGTCGCGACCTGGGCGGCAACTACCAGTTGCCCTTCATGGTCTTCACCGGCCTGGCGGTGACCATGTGCGTGCTGGCCTGGATGTTGGGCCGGCGCCGGGCCTGATGGGGCCTGGTCGAGGAAATCAGCGGCAATTCCTTTCCTGCCTGGCAGCCCTGTGATAGAAGGCTGCCACTGTTTTTCTGGAGTGCTCGCGTGGACTCTGAATCCATCGTCTATGGCTGCATCCGCGACTGGCCGTCGGACGACGACGAGGTGCGGCAACTGCGCCGCGCGACCAACCGCCGCGTTATCGAAAGCCTGCCTGCCGGTGACATCTGGCCCTTCCTCGGGCGCGAGATGTTCTCCTTCAGCGCCCACCCCGGCCAGGGGCTCTACCAGACCCAGGTGATCCACTTCGGTGCCAGCTATGCGGCGGTGGAGTACGAGTGGAACCTGTGGGTGCAACAGTTCGAGGCCCTGCTCAAGCAGCTCTACTGGGGCAGTGCGGTGGTGCACCTGGAGACCGAGCTCAACGGCACCCACACCTTCCGCTGGGAAAGCGAACAGGGCTTCCACAGCCCCCAGGAAGCCAACCTGCGCGTACGCTGCGCCTGGGAACGCGAAGGCGCGTTGCGCGGCTGAACACCGGGCGCGCTCCTTGCATTCAGCTCTTTGCAATGCGCTGCAGTGTGAGCCGCGCCCAGATCGGCTCCAGACGAGGACATCACCCCATGCTCAACTACCTCTGGTTCTTCCTCGCTGCACTCTTCGAGATCGCCGGTTGCTATGCCTTCTTCATGTGGCTGCGCCTGGATCGCAGCGCCTGGTGGATCGCCCCCGGGCTGCTCAGCCTGCTGTGCTTCGCCCTGCTGCTGACCCGTGTCGAAGCGGCCTACGCCGGTCGCGCCTACGCAGCCTATGGCGGCATCTACATCATCACCTCGCTGCTCTGGCTGGGTCTGGTGGAACGTACACGCCCGCTGGCCAGTGATTGGCTGGGCGCGGCGCTCTGCGTCGCGGGTGCGCTGGTCATCCTGCTGGGCCCGCGCTTCTCCCAGAGCTGAAGGTCTACCCGAGCTTTCGTCGAATCCTGATACAGATGGGGGTGGCAAGGCGCTCCCAGGCTGCTAGATTTTCGTCCTCGGTCTCGATCATCCTTTCGCCAGGCCCGGTTACCCAACAAGAACAGGACGGACCCGCCATGGATACTTGTCAGAGCATTTCCGCTGCCGAATTGAAGAACCTGGTCCATCAGCAACTGCACGACTGTTCCCCTGCCCAACAGGTGGTGTTCGCCGCCTGTCGCGTTCCCTTCTATGCCCACACCCGGCTGCGCCTCGGCGAGTTGGAGCCGGTGCTGGTCGTCGCCGAACTGCCCAGCGGTCTCCTTTACTTCGAAGAGGCGGACGAGGGTTTCGGCCTTGGCGTGGCGGACGAGCACGGCGTGCTCCATTGTCATGGCCACTACCAACTGGCACTGGCCCAGGCCCTGTCCCGCGCCGGCTTCTGAGGCGCTACGGGCTGCCGGGTACCCTGGCGGCCATTCTGCCGATGCATTGTTCCCAAAGCGTCATGCCTGTCGCCGGCTCGACAGCGCGGGTGCGCGCAAGGGGCACAATCGCGTAGCATCCACCTGCGTGATGGCATTTTGCAATCTTCCGCCTGCCGCCGTCATTTCAGGCCCGTTCCGGGCACCGCTGGCTAAGCTTCTTGTCTGAAGCGAAGAGCCGGCTTCAACCACCATCAACATCAGCCGCTGCATGCAGCCGGCCCACAGGGGAGCGACGGATGGAGAAAGTAGAAGCCAAACGCCTGGCGCTGTTCCTGCGGACGCGCCTGGCTCTGTGGCTGGCCTACTTCCTGATCCTGTTCGGTGGTGTGGTGGCCATCGGCGTCAACCTCTATCAGGTGTTCGATTCCCGCACGCACTACCTCAGCGAGGCGGACAAATCCAACGCCAACCTGGCCTACTCGGTTTCCCAGCACGCGGAGGAGACCATCAAGGAAGCCGACCTGATCCTCAGCGGCCTGGTCTACCTGCTGGAAAGCGCCGACCTGCATGACCAGCAGCGCATCAAGGGCCTGATCAACGCCTACAAGCTGCGGGCGCAGCAGCTCTCCGGCATCTACGTGTTCGACAGCAGCGGGCGTTGGCTCCACTACACCAGCGCGCCGCCGTCGCCCACCACCAGCAATGCCGACCAGGAATACTTCCAGCACCACCTCAACTCGGTGAGCCGCGATATCGAAGTCAGCTCGCCCATGCAGAGCCGTTCCACCGGCGAGTGGGTGCTGCCCATCTCGCGCCGCCTCAACGGCCCCCATGGCGAGTTCGCCGGGGTGGTGCTGGCGACCATCCGCATCAGCTACTTCAATGCCTTCTACAAGGACTTCGACATCGGCCGCAACGGCGCCATCCTCCTGGCCGAGAACGACGGCACCCTGGTGGTGCGGCGCCCGGTCATGGAGCCCGGGACCGGCAACCTGAAGGACAGCCCGCTGTTCATGGACGACCTGAAGAACTCGCCGGTGGGCACCGGCGCCGGCCTTTCCAGCCTGGACGGCCGCGAGCGCGTCTACGCCTACCGGGTGCTGGACGGCTACCCGCTGCTGGTGGTGGCCGCGATGCAGAAGAGCGAGGTGCTCACCGAATGGCGGCAGAAGGCCGTGGTGCTGGTGACCCTGGTCACCGGCCTGGTGCTGGCGCTGATGAGCATCGGCGTGGTGCTGGTGCGGCGTACCCGCAAGCGCCTGCTGGCGGCCCGCAGCATCCAGTTGGAGAACGAGGAGCTGTCGCAGCTGGCGGCGATAGACGGGCTGACCGGCATCGCCAACCGCCGGCAGTTCGACAAGACCCTCAACGAGGAATTCCAGCGCGCGGCGATCATCCGCCAGCCCATCTCGCTGCTGATGATCGATGTGGATAACTTCAAGCTGTTCAACGACACCTACGGCCACCGTGCCGGCGACCTGTGCCTCAAGGCGGTAAGCGAGGCGCTCAAGGTGATCAAGATCCGCTCCACCGACCTCATCGCCCGCTACGGCGGCGAAGAGTTCGCCATCATCCTGCCGCACACGGCGCCGGCCGGCGCCCAGGTGATCGCCGAAAGCGTGCGCGCCGCGGTCGAGACGAAGCACATAGAGCACCTGGGGGCCCAGGCCGGCGTGGTGACCGTGAGCATCGGCATCCACAGCATGATCCCCCGCCCCGACGACCTGCCCGAAATGCTCATCCAGAGTGCGGACACGGCCCTCTACGCCGCCAAGCACTCCGGGCGCAACAAGGTGCGCAGCTTCGGCTGAGTGCATCCCCACCCGCCGTTATCCTGTATTCGCTCGCCCCGGTAGGGCTGCGAGCCGCAGCCCGCCTGCTTATGCCATTCAATCGAGTGCTTATTGCCAATTCTTCTTTAAATTAATATTGCGCACAAAATAAATGCGCACTAATGTTCGCTCCATGGAATCGCTTAGCGCACAAATCTACAGCGAGCCAAATAACCCCCAATCGCCATCAAGAGGAACACATCATGAGCATCGAAAACGTCCTGTACCGCGCCTATGCAGAAGCCACCGGTGGCCGTGAAGGCCGCGCCATCTCCTCCGACGGCGTCCTCGACGTCTCCCTGACCACCCCGCGTGAACTGGGTGGCGCGGGCGGCGAGGGCACCAACCCCGAGCAACTGTTCGCCGCCGGTTATTCGGCCTGCTTCCTGGGTGCGATCAAGTTCGTCGGTGCCCGTGACAAGTACGCCGTTCCGGCGGACGCCTCCATCGAAGGCATCGTCGGCATCGGCGCCATCCCCACCGGCTTCGGCATCGAAGTGGAACTGCAGATCAGCCTGCCGGGCATGGACAAGGACAAGGCCCGTGAGCTGGTGGAAAAAGCCCACATCGTCTGCCCCTACTCCAACGCCACCCGCGGCAACATCGACGTCACCCTGACCCTGGTCTGAGGCGACGGTGGAATGAAAAAGGGCCCTTCGGGGCCCTTTTTGCGTTTGGAAGAAACAACGTTCGCAGGATGGGGCGAGCGGTCAGGCCTCGGGCTCGATAAACAGCTGCTGCACCACGGAGAAGTCCTGGCGGCCCTTGCCCTGCTTGAGCAGCATCTTGTAGAGCTGCAGCGCCAGGGCGCCCATGGGGGTGCTGTTCTGGGTGAGCTGCGCGGCTTCCTGGGCCAGGCCCAGGTCCTTGGCCATCAGCTCGGCCATGAAGCCACCCTGGTAGCCGTTGCTCGCCGGCGCCGCAGCCATCACGCCGGGCCAGGGGTTGTAGCGCTCCAGCACCCAGTTGCCGCCGGAGCTCTGGCGCATGATCTCCGCCAGGGCGCTGGGGTCGAGGCCGTTGGCCACGCCCAGGGCCATGGCTTCGGCGGTGGCGATCATCTGCACCGCCAGCACCTGGTTGTTGCATACCTTGGCCACCTGGCCGGCGCCTTCCGGGCCGGCGTGGAAGATGTTCTTGCCCATGGCCGCCAGTACCGGGCGGGCCTTTTCCAGGGTGTTGCCGTCGCCGCCGACCATGAATGTCAGGGTGCCGCCGGCGGCGCCAGCGGTGCCACCGGAAACCGGTGCGTCCAGCAGGTCGATGCCCAGGGCCTTGGCCTGGGCGTGCACCTTGCGCGCCGAGTCGGGGGCGATGGTCGAGCACTCCAGCACCAGGGTGCCGGCGCGGATGAAGGCGAGCAGGCCGTCATCGCCCAGGTACAGGCCCTCCACATGGCGGCTGGCGGGCAGCATGCTGACCACGATCTCGACGCCGGAAACGGCATCGTGGGCATCGTTGGCGGCCTTGGCACCTTCGGCCACCAGTTCGTCCACCGCGCTTTGCACCAGGTCGAAGACCTTGAGCTCATGGCCGGCCTTGAGCAGGTTGCGGGCCATTGGCAGGCCCATGTTGCCGAGGCCGATGAAGGCGATCTTTTTCATTGTTGTTCTCCTTGGCCGTTGTGGATGGGCTAAAGCGCTGCCAGCGGATGGGGGCCATCCCACACCGCTTCGAAGTGCGCCTCGATCACCGCGCGGGGGATGGCGGCGGCATCGGGCCAGTGCCAGCGCGGCGTGTTGTCCTTGTCGATCAGGCGCGCCCGCACGCCTTCGGAGAATTCCGGGTGGCGGCAGCAGTTCAGGCTCATGGCATATTCCATGCGGAACACTTCGCCCAGGGAGAGGTAGCGGGCACGGCGGATCTGTTCCCAGACCAGGTGCGCGGTGAGCGGGCAGCCGCCCGCCAGGGTCTTGGCGGCGCGGGCGAGGAGGGCGTCATCGTCGTGCTGCAGCGCGGTGATGGCCTTCCAGGCGGTCGGCAGGTCGGCCACGTCCAGCAGGGCGTCGATGCGCGCCCGGCGAGGCAGCCACTGGGCCGCCGGCAACTGGCCGCGGGCCTGGTGTTCCAGGGATTGCAGCAGGCTGGTGAGCTGCGCGCCGGCCTGCTCGCGCCAGTTCAACTGCACCAGGCCGTCGAGCAGCTCGGCTTGCTGGTCTTCCAGCAGGAAGCGGTCGGCGAGACCCAGGTCCAGGGCGTCATGGGCGTTGATGGTGCTGGCGGTAAGGCCGAGGAACAGCCCCAGGCGGCCGGGCAGGCGGGCGAGGAACCAGCTGCCGCCGACGTCCGGGTACAGGCCGATGTTGATCTCCGGCATGCCCAGGCGGCTGGAGGGGGTGACGATGCGGATGGCCGCGCCCTGCATCAGGCCCATGCCGCCGCCCAGCACATGGCCGTGGGCCCAGCAGATCAGCGGCTTGGAGTAGGTGTGGATGCGGTGGTCGAGGCGGTATTCGTCGGCGAAGAAGCGCGCCGCCAGCGGGGGCACCTCGCCGGGGTGTTCGCGACAGGCCTCCACCAGCTTGCGCACATCGCCGCCGGCGCAGAAGGCGCGCGGGCCGTTGCCGCGCAGCAGCACGCAGACGACCTCCGGGTTGCTTTCCCATTCCTGCAGCCGGGCGTCGAGGGCCTCGATCATCGGCAGGCTCAGGGCGTTGAGGCTGGCTTCGGCATCGAGGCTGGCGATGCCGATGCGGGCGCCGTGCAGGCCGACGCGTTCTTCGAACTGGATATTCATCACTTCTCCCAACGGGTGTCTTCGGGCTGGCGGCTCAGCGGTTGCGCCATTGCGGGTCGCGCTTCTCGAGGAAGGCGTTGACCCCTTCGCGGGTGTCCTCGGCGTCGAACAGGTCGACGAAGCGCTCGCGCTCCTCCGGCAACCAGGTGTTCGGCCCGCGCTGGCGCGCGCCTTCGATCAGCGGCTTGATGGTGCGCACCGCCACCGGGCTCTGCCGCGCCACCTTGGCGGCCAGCAGCAGGGCGGCGCCGCGTGCTTCGCCGGTGTCCACCACCTGCTCCACCAGGCCGATGCGCAGGGCGGTTTCCGCGTCCACGCGCTCGCCGCAGAGGATCATGCGCTTGGCCCAGCCTTCGCCCACCAGCCAGGACAGCGCCTGGGTGCCGCCAGCGCAGGGCAGCAGGCCCACGGCCGCCTCGGGCAGGGCCATCAGCGATTGCCGTTCGGCGATGCGGAGGTCGCAGGCCAGGGCGCATTCCAGGCCGCCGCCCATGGCGTAGCCGTTGATCGCGGCGATGGACACGCCACGGAAGTCGCGCAGGGTTTCGAAGGCTTCGCCGAAGCGCCGGGCCATCTCGCGGGCGCGGGCCTTGTCGCCGTCGGCGAAGAGGTTGAGGTCGGCGCCGGCGCTGAAGAACTTCGGCCCCTGGCCGGTCACCACCAGGGCGTAGACGTCGTCGTCGCGGTTGAGGTGCTCGACCACCTGCTTGAGGCCGATCAGCGAGTCGCGGTCCCAGGTGTTGGCCGGCGGGTGGTTGATGGTGATCAGCGCGGTGTGCCCGTGCTTTTCCACGGTGAGCTTGTGGGTCAGGTCGAAAACGCCGGCTTGGTACGGCTCTACGGCAGTGCTCATGGAGTGCTCCTTACAACAGGCGGTCGATGCTGCCGCCCTGTTCCAGTAAACGGCGCGCCACGATGACGCGCATGATCTCGTTGGTGCCTTCGAGTATCTGGTGCACACGGGTGTCACGCACCCAGCGCTCCAGAGGGTAGTCATTCAGATAGCCATAGCCACCATGGAGTTGCAGTGCATCGTTGCAGATGTCGAAGCACTGGTCGGTGGCGAAGCGCTTGGCCATGGCGCAGTAGAGGCTGGCTTCGGCGTGGCGATGGTCCAGGCGGTGGGCCGCCAGGCGCACCATCTGCCGGCTGGCGGTGAGCGCGGTGAGCATGTCGGCGAGCTTGAACTGCAGGGCCTGGAACTCGGCCAGGGGCTTGCCGAACTGCTTGCGCTCCTCGACGTAGCGCAGGCTCTGCTCCAGCGCCGCCTGGCCCGCGCCCAGGGAACAGCTGGCGATGTTCAGGCGGCCACCGTCCAGGCCCTTCATGGCGTAGACGAAGCCCTGGCCTTCCGGGCCGATGCGGTTGCCGGCGGGGATACGCACGCCCTCGAAGGTGATGGTGCGGGTGGGCTGGGCGCGCCAGCCCATCTTGTCTTCGTTGCGGCCGTAGCGGATGCCCTCGGCGTCGGCCGGCACCAGGAAGCAGGAGATGCCCTTGGCGCCGTCTTCGCCGGTGCGTGCCATGACGATCAGCACCTGGGTGCTGCCGGCCCCGGAGATGAAGCACTTGCTGCCGTCCAGCACGTAGTGCTCGCCGTCGCGGCGCGCACGGGTGCGCAGGTGGGCGGCGTCGGAGCCGGCATCCGGCTCGGTGAGGCAATAGGACGCCAGGTGCTCGCCGCTGATCAGCCCCGGCAGCCAGCGCGCCTTGAGCTCGGCATCGCCGAAGGAGGCGAGCATCCAGGCGGCCATGTTGTGGATGGTCAGGTAGGCGGTGGTGGCGACGCAGCCGGCGGCCAGCTGTTCGAAGATCAGCGAGGCGGACAGGCGCGAGAGGCCCAGCCCGCCGTCGTCCTCGTCGATGTACAGGCCCAGGTAGCCCTGCTCGGCGGCGCGGCGGATCACCTCCACCGGGAAGTGGTGGTCACGGTCCCAGTCCGCTGCGTTCGGCGCCAGCTCGTGGCGGGTGAAGGCGGCGGCGCTGTGTACCAGCAGGCGCTGTTCATCACTGAGTTCGAAGTCCATGGCGTCTCATTGCAAGGTCGGGGGTTGGTTGCCGGCGCGCCGCTCGGCCTGCCAGTCGGCGAGGCTGGGCAGGGCGCTGCTGGCGTCGAGGCGGTCGACGATTTCGAAGAAGTCCTGCTTGAGCGGGTCCTTGAGCACCTCGTCACGGCTCTTCACCCGCACGGCATAGACCGTCTGCAGGTTCTGGTGATCGAAGGGGCGCCATTGCTGCTCGTCCTTCAGCAGGCTGTATTTATGGCCTTCCAGCGCCTTGATCAGTGCCTCGCTGCTGAGGCTGCCGCTGCGTTTGGCGGCATCGGCCCATTGCTGGACGATGCTGTAGGCCGAGGCGGCGGAGCTGGAGGGGTACATCTGGTAGCGGGCCTTGAAGGCTTCGACGAAGGCCATGCCGCGCTGGGATTTCTCCAGGGCCGGCACGCGCCAGGTCCAGGGTTCGGTACCGAGCACGCCCTGCATCAGGTCGGGGCCGGCCTGCTCGATGATGCCCTGGGTGAGGTTCGGCGCGACGATCTGCATGCGTTCGGTCAGGCCCATGTCCTTGGCGATGCGCATGGCGCGCACCAGGTCCTCGCCGAACAACACCAGGGCCAGCACCTGGGCGTCGCTGGCGGCGGCCTGGGTCAGGGCGTCCTGGTAGTCGGTGAGGCGTGCGCCGGGGAAGGGCACGTGCACGCCGGCGTGGCGGGCAGGGTCCTGGCTGGCGGTGGCCTGGCGCAGCGAGGCCTCGGTGGTGTGACCCCAGGTGTAGTCGGCGGTGACATAGAAATAGCGTTTGTCGGGCAGGGTCTTGTTCAGGTACTGGCCGAGCACCTTGGCGCTCATCCAGGCGTTGTTGCACTCGCGGAACATGTAGCGATGGCCGTTCTTGCCGGTGGTGTCGTTGGAGTAGGTGAGGGTGCCGAAGTACAGCAGGCCGTGATCACGGGCACGCTCGCCAGCGGCGATGGCCACCGCGCTGGAGGCCCCGCCGAAGAGCATCACCGCGCCCTCGGCGGCCAGCGTGTCGACGTTCTTAACCGCTTTTTCCGGGCGTGAGGCGGAATCCTTGCCGGACAGGCGCAAGGGGCGGCCGAGCACCCCGCCGGTGGCGTTGAGCTCGTCGATGGCCAGCAGGGCTCCACGCATCTGCGCCAATCCCTCTTCCTTGTATGAGCCGGTGCGCGGGTAGTTGAGCCCCAGGGTGATGGGCTCAGCAGCCTGCGCACAGGCGGTGATTCCGGCCCAGAGGGCCAGAGTGGCAGTCAATCGGCGCATTGCAGTTCTCCTTGTTTTTGTTCTGCAGGGAACCTTTTACGCCGCTCGTTTTTAACGTGAGATCATCTTTTGGTCTAACAGGGCCGACGCACTTCTCACTTCAACTGAATGGTCATGTTCGGCCCGCTCACGGGGCTGTCGTCGAACCAGCGGCTGGTGACCGTCTTGGTCTCGGTGTAGAAGCGCACCGCCTGTTTGCCGTAGGCGTGCAGGTCGCCGTAGAAGGAGCCCTTCCAGCCGGTGAAGGAGAAGAATGGCAGCGGCACCGGAATCGGCACGTTGATGCCCACCTGGCCCACTTCCACCGCATGCTGGAAGTGCCGTGCGGCACCGCCGGAACGGGTGAAGATGCTGGTGCCGTTGCCATAGGGGCTGGCGTTGACCAGTTCGATGGCGGCGTTGAGGTCGTCCACCTCCATGCAGGCCAGCACCGGGCCGAAGATCTCTTCGCGGTACAGGCCCATCTTCGTGGTCACGCCGCGGAACAGGGTCGGGCCCAGCCAGTTGCCATCGGGGAAGCCCGCCACTTCGCAGTGGGAGCCGTCCAGCAGGCAGTCGGCGCCTTCGGCCTTGCCCTCGGCGATCAGCCGTTGCACGCGTTGCTTGGCCTGCTGGCTGATCAGCGGGCCGTAGGCCGCGTGGGCGTCCTGCCAATGGCCGGGCTTGAGCTCGGCCATCTGCGCGGCCAGCTCGGGGATCCACTCCCGCGCCGCGCCGACGAACACCGCCACGCTGATGGCCATGCAGCGCTGGCCGGCGGCGCCGCAACTGGCGCCCAGCAGGTTGCTGAGGACCTGGTCCTTGTTGGCGTCGGGCATGATCACCATGTGGTTCTTGGCGCCGGCGAAGGCCTGCACGCGCTTCAGGTGCGCAGTGCCGGTGCGGTAGATGTGCTGGCCCACCGGCACCGAGCCGACGAAGGAGATGGCGCGGATGTCCGGGTGGGTGAGCAGGGCGTCCACCTGCTCGCGGCCGCCGTGCAGCACCTGCAGCACGCCCTTGGGGGCGCCGGCTTCGAGGAACAGCTCGGCGAGGCGGTTGGGGGTCAGCGGGTCCTGCTCGGACGGCTTGAGGATGAAGGTGTTGCCGCAGGCGATGGCCAGGGGAAACATCCACAGCGGGATCATCGCCGGGAAGTTGAAGGGGGTGATGCCGACGCACACGCCCAGGGGCTGGACCCAGCTGGCGGTGTCGATCTCCCGGGCCACGTTCTCCACCGTCTCGCCCATCATCAGGCTGGCGATGTTGGCGGCATGCTCGGCCACCTCGATGCCGCGCCAGACGTCGCCCTTGGCATCGGCGAAGGTCTTGCCGGTCTCGCTGGCGAGGATTTCGGCCAGCTCGTCGTGGTGTTCCTTGAGCAGGTGCTGGTAGCGCAGCATCAGCCGCGCCCGTTCCGACACCGGCACTTCGCGCCAGCTGGTGAAGGCCTGCTTGGCGCTGGCGATGGCGGCCTCGATTTCCTCGGGCGTCGCCTTGGGCGCCAGGGCCAGCACGGCCTGGGTCGCGGGATCGGTGACTTCGATCAGCTCGCGGGAGCGGCTGTCGCGCCATTCGCCGTCGATGAGTTGCGGAATCGTCCTGGTCATCTCGTCCTCCACCCGTGCCGGGCGTCTTGTTGTTTTCTTGTCGTTATAGCGGCGCGCACGGCAGATGTGGATTGACGATCTTGTCGCCTGGATGGACGATCTTGTGATTGCAGGCCCAGACAAGAACAACCATGAGCCGCTCCGTGGAAACCTCCAACTGGCCGCTGCCGGCCAATGGTGTGCGCTTCACCACGCCACCGCGCCTGCGCCGCCTGCTGGCGCGCAACCCGCTGACGGCGGGCTGTTACCCCCTGGCCCTGGGCTTCTACCCGGAGGCTGGCGGGCACCGCATGCTGCGCTTGGCGCCGGACGATCACCTGCTCATCTACTGCCGTGCCGGCCAGGGCTGGCTGGAGACCGGGGATGGACGATTGGACGTGGTCGGCGGCGACCTGCTGCTGCTGCCCAAGGGGCGCATGCACGCCTACGGCGCCGACCCGCAGCGGCCCTGGAGCATCTATTGGGTGCACTTCGAAGGGGAGTTGGTGGAGGACTTCCTGCGCCCCCTGGGCCCGGCCGGGCTGCGCCGCATCGGTGCCCAGCCGCGCCTGCTGGCGGATTTCGATGCCCTGCTGGGGCTGCGCCGCCATGGGCTCAACCCGCTGCATTTCGTCCACGCCGCCCACCAGCTGCAGACGCTGCTGACTTCGCTCGCCGTGCTGCCGGCGCGCGGGGTGCTGAAGTCCGGGCGTGTGCTGGACATCGACGCGGTGCAGGCGGTGATGCGCGCGCACCTGCACGACAGCCTCAACCTCGACCAACTGGCCGCGCAGTTCAAGCTGTCGCGCTTCCACTTCGCCAAGACCTACCGCGCGCTGACCGGGCACGCGCCGATCCAGGATTTCATCCAGTTGAAGATGGCCCACGCCTGCCGCCTGCTCGACGAGGGCGAGCAGGGCATCCGCCAGATCGCCGAGCAGTTGGGCTACGAGGACGTCTACTACTTCTCGCGGCTGTTCCGCAAGGTGGTGGGCATGGCGCCCAGCCATTACCGGGCGCTGCACCAGGGCTGATGGGGCTCAGCCGGCGCCCTTGCCGCCCAGCAGCTTGAACCAGAAGCCCACTTCGCTGGCCAGCTCGGCGCGCACCGCCTCCGGTGGCAGGTCGTCGATGCGTTCGCCCAGCAGGCGCTGCCAGGCGGGCAGTTGCACCAGTTGCTCGTCGTCCAGCTCGTGGGCGGCCAGCTGGCGGGCCACCTGCACCACGTCCACCAGGTCCGCAGAGCCCTTGTGCGCGCGGCACCAGTCGCTGCGGTTGCGCGCGCAATCGATGAGCAGCGGCGGCAGCTTCCAACTGGTCAGTACGATCACCCCGACGTCGGCGGAGAGCTGGTCGCAGAGGCGCTGCAGCTCGTCTTCCTCGCGGGGGACCTCCGGCCAGCGCTCCAGCTCGTCGAGCAACGGCAGGCTGCCGATGTCCTGCACCAGACCGGCGAGCAGGGCGTCTTCCAGGGGCATGCGCGTCAGCAGCTGGGCCAGGCAGGCGCTGTGGGCGGCGCAGAGCAGGGCGGCGTTCCAGCGGGCGCGGAAGACCTTCTGCAGGGCCGGGTCCTGGCTGGTGAACAGGTGCTGGATGGCGAAGCTGAGCACCAGGTTGTTGAGGCGCTGCATGCCCAGGCGCGCGATCACCTCCTGCAGGTTCACGCCCTGGCGCAGGTTGCGCAGCAGGGGCGTTTCGGCGAACTGCAGCAGGTAGGCGGCCAGGGGCGGGTTGCTGTGCAGCAGGCGGGTGACCTGCTCCAGCGAGGCGTGCTCGGAGGCCAGCAGCTTGCGCAGGCGCAGCGAGGTTTCCGGCATCTGCGGCACCTTGGCGTTGCCCTTGAGGAAGCTGCTGTAGAGCGAGAACTTCAGGCCATCGTGGCGGTTGTCCATCGGATGCGATCTCCATGTTCCACCTTGATTGACAAGAGTAGAGGGCATTTTTTAGGGTGCCCGACCATTGAGCGGCCTTCGCCCGCCTCATCCGCGCCGCAAGGCGCCAGAGAACTGGAAGAGACATGACCGAGACCGTTGATCGGATAAAGCTCGAAGCGGGTTGGAAAGAGGCCCTGCGTGACGAGTTCGACAAGCCCTACATGAAGACGCTGGGCGAGTTCCTGCGGGCCGAGAAGGCCGCCGGCAAGGTGGTGTTCCCGCCCGGCCCGCTGATCTTCAACGCGCTGAACTCCACGCCGCTGGACGAGGTGAAGGTGGTGATCATCGGCCAGGACCCCTACCACGGCCCCGGCCAGGCCCACGGCCTGTGCTTCTCGGTGCAGCCGGGCGTGCCCATCCCGCCGTCGCTGCTGAACATCTACAAGGAGCTCAAGCGTGACCTGAACATCGACATGCCCAATCACGGCCACCTGCAGAGCTGGGCCGAGCAGGGCGTGCTGCTGCTCAACACCTCCCTGACCGTGGAGCAGGCCCGCGCCGGTTCCCACGCCAACCAGGGCTGGCAGCCCTTCACCGACCGGGTGATTGAGGTCGTCAGCGCGCACCAGCCGAACCTGGTGTTCCTGCTCTGGGGCTCCCATGCACAGAGCAAGCAGCGCCTGATCGACTCCACCAAGCACCTGGTGCTGCGTTCCGCCCACCCCTCGCCGCTGTCGGCCTACCGCGGCTTCCTCGGCAACGGCCACTTCAGCCGCTGCAACAAGTTCCTCGAACAGCACGGCCTGGCGCCCATCGATTGGAGCGTGCCGCCGCTCTGACGCCGCTGGCGCATGGCGTCACGCGCTTTGGCGCGAGCCGCCATGCGCCGGGTCAGCCCCGCGCTGTAGCCTGCCGTGCATTCCCATTGGCTCACGACAGGACGCCCCATGCCCGCTTCCACCCCGATGCTGATCCTCCATGTCGGCGGCGAGCTGCTGCTGGCCGCAGCCTGCCTCCTGGCCGCCTGGCTCCACGGCCGCGAGCGCCAGGGCTGGCGGGCGGCGGGCTTCGTTTCCATGGCCCTGGCGGCGTTGGCGGGGGCGGTGCTCTACGCAGGCTTCACCGCCGTCGACGAGCTGCATCGCCAGCTGGCCTTCGTTTCCTCGCGCATCGGTCTGCCATTGATCGCGTTCGTCTGGCTGCAGGACGCGCGGCGTCATCTGGCGCTGCTGGCCCTGGCAGCGGCGATGCTGCTGGTGCCGCCCCCTGTGGCGCTGGTGGGCAATGCGCTGGCCCTGGTGGCGCTGGCCTGGCCGGGGCGTTCCCGGCGCTGGCCGCTGGCGGTGGCCGGCTCCCTGGCGTTCCTGCTGGCGGGGCTGGGGATCGGCACCCAGGGCGACTGGCTCGGGATTCCCCGGGTCGACCTGTTCCACCTGTGCCTGTCAGTGGCGGTGCTGGCCTGGATCGGCGCGCGCCTGCGCGGCTGAGGCGGGCTCAGGCCGTCGGGCACTGCAACTGGCGGATGTCCTGCTGCAGGTCATGCAGGCGGCTGCGCAGGCGCTCGCGCTGGCTGGCGCTGGATGCATTGAACAGGTCGGCGAGCAACTGCGACAGGGCCACCTGCCCACGTTCGAAGTGCGCCCGGTAGGCGTCGCTCCAGAAGGCTTCGCGGTCCTGCAGAAGCGCTGCGACACGCGGTGCGAAATCCTGACTGTCGCGCTCGGCGAGGGCGCTGCGCAGGGCTGACTGCCAGAGCTTGCGGTTATCCACCCACAACAGGTTGCTGTCGCCCAGGCCCTCGGCCCAGGCATCCACCTTCGCCTGCTGCTGCGCGGAGAGCGTGCCGAACCAGGGCTTGAGGCGTTTCTCCATGCGTTCGCGGCGCTGCTCGACCTGTTCGTCGCGCGGGATCAGGTGCTCCTTGCGCAGCTTCTGCTCCTTCTTGTCCAGCGAGGCGTTCAGTTCCTCCACCTGCTTTGAGTCGAGCCCCTGCAGCAGCGAAACGCTGGTGGGGGTGATCTCCACGGCGACGGCGTCGATGGCCTCCTTGAAGCCCTGCATGTGCTCGAGCAGTTGCCCGGCATCCAGCCGCTCGGCCTGGCCCAGGGGTTCCACTTCCTGCAGCCAGGCGGCGTAGCGCGGCAACTGGGTGCTGCAGTGCCAGCGTAGGTGCGCCTGGATGCGCGGTTCCAGCCACGCGCGCTGGGCCTTGTTCAGGCTGACGTAGTCGCCGATGGACCAGGGGATCAGCCAATCGAGGTTGCGGTAGGCGAGGTCCAGGCGGCTGCAGGCGCCAAGAAGCAGCAGCGCCGCGAAGAGCGGCAGCCAGCGGAGGGGAGCGAGGGCGCGCGGACGCGGCATGGGATCACCGTGGGCGGCAGGGCATGGGCAAGAGGATAGGACAGGGCCCCCGCCAAGCGGAGCGTGGGGACATATCCGTTAATCAAATGACCGCTCCTCGTGGGAGCGAATTCATTCGCGATCGGGCCTCGCTGCGCCCGGCGCCCATCTACGGGCGGGCGCGCTGGCGCCAGCGGCGGTAGATGGGCTCGGCGAGGAACAGCACCAGCAGCAGGCGCAGCACCTGCAGGGCGGTGACCAGGGGGACGGAAAGCTGCAGGGTCTCGGCGGTGAGGCTCATCTCGGCGATGCCGCCGGGCATCATGCCCAGGGTCAGTGAGCGGATATCCAGGGCGGTGAGCCAGCCCAGGCCGAGGGCGCAGAGGGTGGCGGCGCCGATCATCAGCGCGGTGCCCAGCAGGGTGCGGGCGAGGAAGCTGGGGGCGCGGCGGAAGAAGGCCCGGTCGAAGTGGCAGCCCAGGCCGCTGCCGATCAGCAACTGGCCGACCTGGCTGGCGCCGGGGGGCAGGCCCAGGTGCAGGTCGTAGAGGATGCTGGCGGTGGCGCTCACCAGCAGCGGCCCGAACAGCCAGGGGTTGGGTTGGCGCAGGCGTTGCCAGAGCAGCGCCAGCAGCCCGCCGGCCGGCACCAGCAGGGCCAGCCAGGCCCAATCCACCGGGGCGACCGGGTGCAGCGCCGGGCCGTCGCCCAGCAGCAGCTTGAACACCGCCGGCACGCAAAGCACCACGGCCACCACGCGCAGGCTCTGCCCGGCCGCCACGCGGCTGGGGGAGGCGCCGTTGCGCAGGCCGAGGTTGACCATCTCCCCGGAGCCGCCGGGCATGCTGGAGAAGAAGGCAGTGGCCGGGTCTTCCCCGGTGCGCCGCAGCAGCCACACGGCGGCGGCGCTGGAGAGGGTGGTGAACAGGGCGCCGAAGAGGATCAGCCAGAAGTGCACCAGCACCTGCTCCACCACGGCGGGGGAGAAGTGCAGGCCGATGCCGATGCCGATGATCCATTGCCCGGTCTTGCGGCCCCCTGGCAGATCACGGATCTGCCAGGGGGTGGTGCAGCGGAACAGGATGACCGCCACCAGGGCGCCGATCATCCAGGGCAGCGGCCAGTGGGCGAGGCTGGCCAGCAGCCCGCCCATCGCGCCCACCAGTGGGGTGGCCCACCAGGCGCGCCAGTTCTCAGGCACCGGCCAGCTCCCGGCGCTGCCGGGCGCGGCGGCGCCAGATGCGCAGCAGCGGCAGGGCCAGCATCACCAGCACCAGGGCCCAGGTGCCGAGGGTGATGGGGCTGGACCAGAGGATGCCCAGCTCGCCGTTGGAGATGGACAGCGCGCGGCGCAGGTTCTGCTCCATCAGCCCGCCGAGGATGAAGCCCAGCAGCAGCGGCGAGAGGGGGAAGTCCAGCTTGCGCAGGATGTAGCCGAAGATGCCGATGGCGACCATCAGGAACAGGTCGAAGGTGGTGGCGTGCACGGCGTAGACGCCGATGGAGGTGATGATGGCGATCACCGGCACCAGCACCCAGTTGGGCACGTTGAGGATGCGGGTGAACAACCGGATCATCGGGATGTTGAGGATCACCAGCATGAGGTTGGCGATGAACAGCGAGGCGATCAGCCCCCAGACGATATCCGGCTGGTTCTGGAACAGCATCGGGCCGGGGGTGATGTTGTAGAGCGTCAGCGCGCCGATCATCACCGCGGTGGTGCCGGAGCCGGGAACGCCCAGGGTCAGCATCGGCACCATGGCGCCACAGGCGGAGGCGCCGATGGCGGTTTCCGGCGCCGCCAGGCCGCGCATGTCGCCCTGGCCGAACTTGCCCTTGTCGCCGGCGAGCTTCTTCTCGGTCATGTAGGCCACGGCGCTGGCCAGGGTGGCACCGGCGCCCGGCAGTACGCCGAGGATGAAGCCCAGCAGCCCGCAACGCAGGTTGACCACGGCCACCGAGGCGGCTTCCTTGGCGTTGAACAGCATGCGCCCGGTGGCCTGCACGGCGACGTGGCCGTGGTGGGTCTTCTCCAGCAGCAGGAGGACTTCGCTCACCGAGAACAGGCCGAGCACCAGCACCACGAACTGGATGCCGTCGGCGACATGGATGCTGTCGAAGGTGAAGCGGTACACGCCGCTGTTGGCGTCGATGCCGATGGTGGAGAGGAACAGGCCGAGCAGTGCGGCGATGAAGGTCTTCATCGGCCGGTCGCCGGCCATGCCGCCCAGGGCGACGATGGCGAAGACCATGAGCACGAAGTACTCCGCCGGGCCGAAGGCGATGGCCCACTTGGCCAGCAGCGGAGCGAACAGCACCATGCCGCAGGTGGCGATGAAGGCACCGATGAAGGAGCTCCAGGCCGACAGCGACAGGGCCACGCCGGCCAGGCCCTGGCGGGCCATGGGGTAGCCGTCGAGGGTGGTCATCACGGTGGAGGCTTCGCCGGGGATGTTGAGCAGGATGGAGCTGATGCGCCCACCGTACTCGCAGCCCAGGTAGACGGCGGCCAGCAGGATCAGCGCCGACTCCGGCGGCAGGCCGAGGGCGAAGGCCACCGGGATCAGCAGGGCCACGCCGTTGATCGGGCCGAGGCCCGGCAGCAGGCCGACGATGGTGCCGATCAGGGTGCCGATCAGCGCGGTGATCAGGTTGTAGGGGGAAAGGGCAACGCCGAAGCCCTGGCCCAGGTAGCTCAAGGTTTCCATGTCATCACTCCAGGAAGTCGAGGACGCCCAGCGGCAGCGGCACGTCCAGGGTCTTGTCGAACAGCAGGTAGAGGCCGGCACTGATCAGCAGCGCGGCGATGAGGCTCGGGAGCCAGCGGCCGCCGTAGAGGCGCGCCATGAAGACGCCGACGAGGCTGCTGGAGAGGATGAAGCCCAGCGGCTCGAAGAGCCCGGCATAGACCAGCAGCAGGGCGATGCAGGCACCGACCTTGCGCAGGGCGGCGGCGTCCAGCGGTTGCTCGTCGTGCTTGTGCTCGATGACGGTGGGGCGCAGCGTCAGCCAGAGCAGCGCGACGGCCATCAGCCCGAGCATGAGCAGGGGGAAGGCGCGCGGGCCGACCGGCTCGTAGGAGAAGGCAGCGTGGTAATCCCAGGCCAGCACGGCAAAAACCAGGCATGCAGCGAGCCAGCCCAGACTGAACAGGCGTTGAAAAAGCATGGTGAATTCCTCGCGGATCGAAGGCGCGGAGGGCCGGCTGGCGGGGCGCTCAGCCGGCTGCGGCGGTGAGCCTTATTGGGTCAGGCCGAATTCCTGGGCCATCTGCTTGTACTGGGCGACGCGCGTTTTCACGTAGGCGTCCAGTTCCGGGCCGGTCATGGCGAAGGGGAACAGCTCGCGCTGGTCGCGCAGCTTGGCGAAATCCTCGGAAGCCAGCAGCTGGTCGAAGGCGGCCTTCCACCAGGCGTAGTCCTCGTCGCTGACCTTGGGGCCGAGGTAGAAGCCGCGCACCACCGGCCAGCTGATGTCGTAGCCCTGTTCCTTGGCGGTGGGGATGCCGGACTTGTCGTCCCCCGGCAGGCGCTCGTCGGAGAGCACGGCGAGGATGCGCATGTTGCCGGCGAGGATGTGCGGCATGGAGTCGGAGATGTCGGTACTGCCCACCTGGATGTGCCCGCCGAGCAGCGCGGTGGCGATTTCGCCGCCGCCTTCCAGGGCCACGTAGCGCAGGTTGCGCGGGTCGATGCCGGCGGCCTTGGCCAGCAGCGCGGTCTGCATCCAGTCCTGGCTGCCGACGGTGCCGGAGGAGCCGATCACCACCTTGCCCGGGTCGGCCTTGAGGGCTTTGACCAGGTCGTCGAGGTTCTTGTAGGGCGAGTCGTTGCGCACGGCGATGGCGCCGTAGCTGGTGCCGATGCCGGCCAGCCAGCGCACGGCGTTCTCGTCGAAGCGACCGAACTTGCCCTGGGCGAGGTTGAGCAGCGAGCCGCTGGACCAGGCGGTGAGGGTGCCGGCGTCACCGGGGCGCTGTGCGACCACGGCGTTGTAGGCCACCGCACCGACGCCGCCGGGCATGTAGGTGACGCGCATCGGCTTGCTCAGCAGCTTGGCGTCCATCAGGGCGCTTTGCGCCAGCTTGCAGGTGAGGTCGAAGCCGCCGCCGGGCGCGGCCGGGGCGATGCACTCGGGGCGCTTGGGCTCGGCCAGCAGCTGGCTGGAGAGCAGCAGGCAGGATGCGGCGAGGGCGAGGCGGGTGAGGGCGATCTTCATCGGGGGTTCTCCTGTGGAGTCTTATTGTGGATCACCAGATCGGCAGGGCGTAGCTGACGATCAGGCGCAGCTCGTCCGCGTCACGGGCGAAGTTGGAACGGAAGCCGGCGTGGCGGGCGCGGAAGGTGAGGTCCTTGAGCGTGCCGCTCTGCACCACGTACTTGAATTCGACGTCGCGCTCCCACTCGCGGCCTTCCTCGGCGCTGTTGGTGACCTCGGCGTTGTCGCTGGTGATGTAGCGGGTCATGAAGCTCAGGCCGGGCACGCCCATGGCGGCGAAGTCCAGGTCGTAGCGGGCCTGCCAGGACCGCTGGTCGGCGTTGGCGAAGTCGTTGATCTGCACGAAGTTGACCAGGAAGGGGTCGGTGCCATCGATGTAGGCGAAGCCGGTGTCGCCGCTCATGCGCTGGTAGCCGAGGCCGACCTTGTGGCTGCCCTGGCCGTAGCTGAGCATGCCGTTGAGGGCGCGGTTGTCCACCTTGCCGGCGTCGGCGCGGCCGCTGTCGTCGCTGATGGCGTAGCGCAGGTCGGCGCTGAGGGTGCCGCTGCCCAGGGGCTGGCTGGCCAGGAGGCCGAAGAAGTGCTGGCGGTAGACGTCGTCCAGCTCGGCGAAGTAGTAGCGCCCGGTGAGCTGCTTGCTGAAGGCGTAGTCGGCGCCGGCCAGGTCGAAGTGCGAACCGCTGGCGCCGCTGGCGAAACGGCGGTTCTTGTTGTTCAGGGCGAGGTCTTCGGAGTTGGTCGAGGCGCGGTCCTTGACCTCGCGCAGGCGACCACCGTTGAAGGTCAGGCCGTCGAGCTCCTTGGAGGTCAGCAGGCCGCCCTCGAACACCTGGGGCAGGATGCGGCTGTCGCTGGCCTTGACCACCGGCAGTTCGGGGATGTGGCTGCCCAGGCGCAGCTCGCTCTTGGAGAAGCGCACCTTGGCGGTGAGGCCGAGCTTGCCGTATTCGTCCGGGGTGCCGCCGTCGTCCTGCACCGGGAGCAGGTCGGTGCCGCTCTGGCCGCGACCGGAGTCGAGCTTGATGCCGAGCATGCCGAGGGCGTCCAGGCCGAAGCCGACGGTGCCTTCGGTGTAGCCGGATTCGATGTTGAGGATGAAGCCCTGGGCCCACTCGTCGCGGCGGGACTGGCCGTCGCCATCGCGGAAGTCGCGGTTCAGGTAGATGTTGCGGGCTTCGAGGGTCGCCGTGCTGTCCTTGATGAAGTCAGCCTGGGCGAAGGGGGCCAGGGTGCAGCCGGCGATGGCTAGGGTGAGGGTGCGAACAGGCGGCAGCGCCTGCCGGGAGGCAGTGAGCATCGTTGGTCTCCAATTCTTGTTTTTGTTAGCGCGGGCCCGACCAGGAGCCTGCGTCTGTGGGTGGTTCTTGCCACCCTGGCCGGATGCTAGGGGGTGAAACTTTCGCCAGCCTTTCAGCGTGAAAGAAATCCCGCGTGCCATTCACAGCGGCTTTCGGGCCGTTACACTTCAGCCCGATCGCCGTTCTCCGGAGTACCCCCGCCTTGCGAATCCTGCTGGTCGAAGACCACCCCCAACTGGCCGAGAGCATCGCCCAGGCCTTCAAGGCCGTGGGCTGGACGGTGGACGTGCTGCACGACGGCGTGGCTGCCGACCTGGCCCTGGCCAGCGAGGATTACGCCCTGGCGGTGCTCGACGTGGGGCTGCCGCGCCTGGACGGTTTCGAGGTGCTGGCGCGCCTGCGCGGGCGTGGCAAGACCCTGCCGGTGCTGATGCTGACCGCGCGCGGCGAGGTGAAGGACCGGGTGCACGGCCTCAACCTGGGGGCGGACGACTACCTGGCCAAGCCCTTCGAGCTCACCGAGCTGGAGGCGCGGGTCAAGGCGCTGTTGCGGCGCAGCGTGCTCGGCGGCGAACAGCAGCAGCGCTGCGGGCCCCTGCTCTATGACCTGGGCACGCGGCGCTTCAGCCTGGACGACGAGGTGCTGACCCTGACCTCCCGCGAGCAGGCGGTGCTGGAGGTGCTGATCGCCCGGCCCGGTCGGGTGATGAGCAAGGAGCAGCTGGCGTCCCAGGTGTTCGGCCTGGACCAGGACGCCAGCCCCGACGCCATCGAGATCTACATCCACCGCTTGCGCAAGAAGCTCGAGGGCAGCGCGGTGCGCATCGTCACCTTCCGGGGCCTGGGCTACCTGCTGGAACACCAGGATGCGTGAAGCCGGCAGCCTGCGGGGGCGACTGCTGCGGCGCCTGGCGGCGCTGCTGGCGGTGCTGCTGGTGATCGTCAGCATGAGCGCCTACTGGGGCGCCCGCGATGCCGCCGACACCGCCTATGACCGCACGCTGCTGGCCTCGGCGCGGGCCATCTCCGCCGGGCTTTACGAGGCGGATGGCCGGCTCAAGGCCGATGTGCCCTATGTGGCGCTGGATACCTTTGCCTATGACAGCGCGGGGCGCATCTTCTACCAGGTGACCGATATCGAGGGGAAGCTGGTTTCCGGCTACGAGAACCTGCCCGGCCCGCCGAAGGGCACGCCGCGTACCGATGACTATCCGGCCCTGGCGCGCTTCTACGACGCGCGCTACGACGGCGTGGACGTGCGCGTGGTGAGCCTGCTGCGGCCGGTGAGCGAGGAGAGCATCAATGGCATGGCGGAGATCCGCGTGGCCGAGACCGAGGAGGCCCGCGAGCGCCTGGCCCGTGGCCTGCTGGTGGACAGCCTGTGGCGCCTGGCGGTGATGTCGCTGGCGGCCCTGGCCCTGGTGTGGCTGGTGGTGAGCGCCGCCCTGCGCCCGCTGAACCAGTTGCGCAATGCCGTGGAAGAGCGCCAGGCCGACGACCTGCGGCCGTTGCCGGTGGTGGCGGTGCAGGCCGAGCTGAAACCGCTGGTGGATGCGCTTAACCAGTTCACCGAGCGTCTGCGCGGGTTGTTCCAGCGCCAGGCGGATTTCATCGCCAATGCCTCCCACGAGTTGCGTACGCCCCTGGCGGCGCTCAAGGCGCGGGTGGAGCTGGGGCTGCGCGAGCAGGACCCGCAGCAGTGGCGCAGTACCCTGGAAGACACCGCCGCCAACACCGATCGCCTCACCCACCTGGCCAACCAGTTGCTGTCCCAGGCGCGCATCGAGAGCGGCGCGCGAGCCATCGCCGAAGGGGGCGCCGAGCGCATCGAGCTGGGCGCCCTGGCACGTGAGCTGGGCATGGCCCTGGCGCCGTTGGCCCATGCACGGGGCGTGGCCCTGGCGCTGGAGGCTGAGGATGTGGCCTGGGTGATGGGCGAGCCGACCCTGCTCAACGAGCTGCTGAGCAACCTGATGGATAACGCCCTGGCCCACACGCCCAAGGGCGGCAACGTGACCCTGCGGGTGCTGGCGCCGGCGGTGCTGGAAGTGGAGGACGATGGCAGCGGCATTCCCGCCGAGGACCGCGACAAGGTGTTCCAGCGCTTCTACCGCCGCACGCCCCAGGCCAGTGGCGCCGGATTGGGCCTGGCGATAGTCGGGGACATCTGCCGCGCGCACCTGGCGGACATCAGCCTGCATGACGGCAGCGCTGGCGGGTTGCGGGTACGGATCGCCTTTCCGCCGGCCTAGAGTGGCGGCGCTGCGTGCTGGGGAAGGGCAAGAGTTCCCGGGCTGAAGCCCGGGCTACGGGGGCTCGGATTCAGGCCGGGTAGGGGGGGAGCAGTGGGCTCTTGGGCTCCGGAATGCCCGGAGCCCAAGGTTGGAGCGGGGTGCGCTGGCGTTACTGCAGCATGCCCATGGCCGCTTCCATGGCGGCGGAGAGGTCTTCGTCGGCCTGCATGTCCACCTGCGGGTCGAGGCCCAGCTTGGCGAATGCCGGGATCTGGCTCCAGTCCAGTTGGGTGTAGGGGTGCTCGCTGCCCAGGTAGCTCTGCAGGGTGGCGACCTGGACGATATCGACGTAGTCGACCTTGGGCGAGTTGCGGGTGAAGTCGAGGAACTGGCTCGGCACCTGGGCGATCGGCTCGGGGAATTCCCAGGCGCGCAGGATGCGGTCGCCGATGACCGGGTGGATGCGCTCGATCACGTGGTTGAGGCTGATGGAGTCGGCCAGCAGCTCGTAGTGCTCTTCGGCGTAGGTGAGGATCGGCAGCACGCCGATCTGGTGCACCAGGCCGGCCAGGGTCGCCTGGTCCGGGGCGAGGCGGGTGTAGTGGCGGCAGAGTACGTGGCAGATGCCGGCGATCTCGGTGCTCTTGTTCCACACTTCGCGCATCTTGCGGTCGACCACGTCGGAAGTGGCCTGGAACATCTGCTCCATGGCCAGGCCGGTGGCCAGGTTGCAGGTGTAGTTGATCCCCAGGCGGCTGATGGCCATCTGCAGGTCGGTGATTTCCTTGTTGGTGCGCAGCAGCGGGCTGTTGACCACCTTGATGATACGCGCGGTGAGGGCGGCATCGTTGCCGATCACCTTCGACAGGGCGGGGATGCTGACGTCCGGGTCCTCGGCGGCTTCGCGCACCTTGAGGGCGACCTCGGGGAGGGTCGGCAGGACCAGCTCGTCGTTGTCGATGGCGCTGATCAGTTCTTGCTGGACGCGTTCTGCGAGTTTGCTCATGGATGCTCTCTTGGAAAAAGGGGACGGGTCGGTGCTGTCTAGCGCTGAATCTCGCGGTCGGCATCCAGTACGTAAGGCAGGTTCAGCAGAGTCAGGGCGGGGCCATCGGCCGCGCCCAGGTGGATCCGTCCGTCATTCACCGCATCTTCCTGGAGCACGGCGAGCAATTCGAATCCGTTTTCTGCCGGGGCAGCCAGCACCACTTCGCCGACGCTGCTCTGGTGCACCGGGGAGAAGAGTTCGGCGCCCGGCTCCGGGCGTTCCCCGACGGGCAGGGCGAGGCGCTGCAGGCGACGCTTGAGTTTGCCCAGGTACTGCATGCGGGCGACGATTTCCTGCCCGGTGTAGCAGCCCTTCTTGAAGCTGACGCCACCGACCGCCTGGAGGTTGATCATCTGCGGGATGAACAGCTCGCGGGTGGCGGCGAAGACCTGGCCGATGCCGGCGCGGACCTGGCCGAGCAGCCAGGCATCCAGCGGCGCCTCGGGCAGGTCGGCGGCGAGGCGTGCGTGCAGGGTGTCGGCCTGGCCACGCGGTGCCCAGAGTTCGCTGCGGCCATCGGACAGGCGCAGGGCGATCAGACCATTGGCACGGGCCAGGCTGTCGGCTTCCGGCGGCAGCTCCAGGCCCAGGCCTTGCAGCACGGCGTCACCACCGGCGAGGCCGAAGCGCACCCAGTCGCTGCTTTCATCACCGAGGGTGGACTTGGAGAACACGGCGTACTTTTTCAGGTCGGCCAGTTGTGCATCCAGCAGGGCGGCATCGAGCGCCAGCAGGTAGCCGTCGCCTTCGGAAAGGATGCGGAAGCTGGACACCATGCGGCCCTTGGGGGTGCAGCGGGCGCCGAGGCTGGCGGTCTTGTCGTCGAGGTAGGCGAGGTTGCAGGTGACCTGGCCCTGGAGGAACTTGGCGGCGTCCACGCCACGGACGGCGAGCAGGCCTTCGTGGGTGAGCGGGCAGAAGAATGCTGAGTCGGCCATTGGATATCGCAGGAATTGAGGTCCGGAGCGTCATGATAGAGCCCGGCATCCCCGTTGTCAGCGGGTGCCGCATGCCGCTCGGGCCGTTATACTGCCGCCCTCATTCCTGGAGGCGCTCTGATGGCCGACGCAACTGAACTGAACCGACTCTTCTGGCACAGCCGCCGTGGCATGCTGGAACTCGATGTGCTGCTGGTACCTTTCGTCCGGGAGGTCTACCCGAGCCTCGGCGAGGAGGATCAGGCGCGCTTCCGCAAGCTGCTCGAATGCGAAGACCAGGACATGTTCGGCTGGTTCATGCAGCGCGGCGAGCCGGAAGACGCCGACCTGCGCTACATCGTGAAAATGATCCTGGATCGTGTCCAGCCGAAGTAGCGCCTTCGAATGCCACTGGCGCCCGTCGCGGCGCCTGCTGGTGCTCTACTTGTCCCTGTTTTCCCTGGCCCTGATGGCCGTGGCCTGCGCTGACCTGCCCGTGTGGGCGCGGTTGCTGGGCGTTCTCGCCTGCCTGGCCCATGCCGCCTGGGTGCTGCCGCGCCAGGTGCTGCTGGCCCGCTCCTCTTCCGTGCGTGGCCTGCGCTTGGACGCCGATGGCTGGCGGTTGCGACGCCACGACGGCGAATGGTTTCCCGTGCACCTGAGCCCCGACAGCCTGGCGCTGCCGATGGCGGTGCTGCTGGTCTATCGCTGCGAAGGGGCGTTGATCGGGCGGGGATTGTGCATCCCCGCCGATTCACTGGATGGCGAGAGCCACAGGCGCTTGCGTATGCACCTGCGTTTCAATCGCCATAGATGGATGGCGCCAGGATAGTGTCGCGGGCTTCGGCCAGCTGCTCGGGGTAGTCGAGCGTGTAGTGCAGGCCACGGCTCTCGCGGCGCTGCATGGCCGATTCGATCATCAGCTCGGCGACCTGGGCCAGGTTGCGCAGCTCGATCAGGTCGCGGCTGACCTTGTAGTTGCTGTAGAACTCGTCGATCTCGCTGAGCAGCAGGCGCACCCGGTGCTGGGCGCGCTGCAGGCGCTTGTTGGTGCGCACGATGCCGACGTAGTCCCACATGAATCGCCGCAGTTCGTCCCAGTTGTGCGCAATGATCACGTCCTCGTCCGAGTCGGTGACCTGGCTGGCGTCCCAGGCCGGCAGGCTGGCGGGCAGGGGGATGGCGTCGAGCTGGGCGAGCATGTCTTGGGCGGCGGCGCGGGCGTAGACGAAGCATTCCAGCAGCGAGTTGCTGGCCATGCGGTTGGCGCCGTGCAGGCCGGTGAAGCTGGTTTCACCGATGGCGTAGAGGCCGGGGATGTCGGTGTGGCCGTGCTTGTCCACCACCACACCACCGCAGGTGTAGTGCGCCGCCGGCACCACCGGGATGGGCTGGCGGGTGATGTCGATGCCGAAGTCCAGGCAGCGCTCGTAGACGGTGGGGAAGTGGTTTTTGACGAACTCGGCGGGCTTGTGGCTGATGTCCAGGTAGACGCAGTCGATGCCCAGACGCTTCATCTCGTGGTCGATGGCGCGGGCGACGATGTCGCGCGGGGCCAGTTCGGCGCGCGGGTCGAAGCGCTGCATGAAGCGTTCGCCGTTGGGCAGCTTGAGCAGGCCGCCTTCGCCGCGTACGGCTTCGGTGATGAGGAAGCTCTTGGCCTGCGGGTGATAGAGGCAGGTGGGGTGGAACTGGTTGAACTCGAGGTTGCCCACCCGGCAGCCGGCGCGCCAGGCCATGGCGATGCCGTCGCCACAGGCGCCGTCGGGGTTGCTGGTATAGAGGTAGACCTTGGCCGCGCCGCCGGAGGCGAGGGCGGTGAAGCGCGCGCCGTAGGTGTCGACTTCGCCGCTGGCGCGGTTGAGCACGTAGGCGCCGAGGCAGCGGTGGCCATCCAGGCCGAGCTTGCGCTCGGTGATCAGGTCGACGGCGACGCGCTGTTCCAGCAGCTCGATGTTCGGGCGCTGGCGGGCCTGTGCCAGCAGGGTATTGAAGATGGCGGCACCGGTGGCGTCGGCGGCATGGATGATGCGCCGGTGGCTGTGGCCGCCTTCGCGGGTGAGGTGGAATTCGAAGCCACCGTCCTCGCGGTCATGTTCGTCGTCGCGGGTGAAGGGCACGCCCTGGTCGATCAGCCACTGGATGGCCTGGCGGCTGTTCTCCACGGTGAAGCGCACGGCGTCTTCGCGGCACAGCCCGGCGCCGGCGACGAGGGTGTCCTCGACATGGGAGTCCACCGTGTCGGTGTCGTCCAGAACCGCCGCGACACCGCCCTGGGCCCAATAGGTTGACCCGTTGGAAAGGTCACCTTTACTCAGGACGGCGATGCGCAGGTGCGCGGGTAACGTCAGCGCCAAAGTGAGGCCGGCCGCACCGCTGCCGATCACCAGGACGTCGTGCTGAAAGTGTTGGCTCATGTCGGGTTCCCGCGAAAATGCGGCCACTAGTATATAGAGGGGGTGGGCGGCACAATAGCGGGCTTATGTCCGGTAGAGAATCCTGGGAACTTTCTTAGTCCTCATGGTTTCTTACTTCCGTCGCACATGAGATGACATGCTTGCTGAGTTGTGCCGCGGAGCGCTTCCTGTGCTCCAGGCAGCGGCAAATCAGGCGAAAAATTATCCGCGCAGCAGTGGCCAGTGCCTTGCTGCGCGATTCCGTGCAAGACGGAAACAGTCTTGTAGGAAGCTTGCTTGGAGGGGAGAACTTTTGCGCAACGCCCGAGTCTATTTTGGCAAGCCGATCCACTGGCTGGCGCAACGCCCCTCGAGCTCCAACGAGGAGTGTCCATGCTAACCCAGGAACAGGATCAGCAACTGGTCGAACGGGTGCAGCGAGGCGACAAACGAGCTTTCGATCTTCTGGTGCTGAAGTATCAGCACAAGATACTGGGGCTGATCGTGCGATTCGTCCACGACGCCCAGGAAGCTCAGGATGTTGCTCAGGAGGCCTTCATCAAGGCCTATCGCGCACTTGGTAATTTTCGCGGTGACAGCGCTTTCTATACATGGCTGTACCGCATCGCCATCAACACGGCGAAGAACCATCTGGTGGCGCGCGGTCGGCGCCCACCGGATAGCGATGTAAGTGCCGAGGATGCGGAGTTCTATGACGGCGATCATGCCCTCAAGGACAACGAATCACCGGAACGAGCATTGCTGCGGGATGAGATCGAAGGCACCGTCCATCGGACCATTCAGCAATTGCCGGAAGATTTGCGTACTGCGCTGACTTTACGTGAATTCGATGGTCTGAGTTACGAGGACATCGCCAGCGTCATGCAATGTCCGGTTGGTACGGTTCGCTCGCGTATTTTCAGGGCGCGAGAAGCTATCGATAAAGCCCTGCAACCTTTGTTGCAGGAATCCTGAGACAGCGGCGACAGCTAAGAGAGGAATCGCCATGAGTCGTGAAGCCCTGCAGGAATCGCTGTCCGCGGTGATGGATAACGAAGCGGATGAACTGGAGTTGCGGCGTGTGCTCGCTTCCAGCGGCGATGAGGAGCTGCGTTCCACCTGGTCCCGTTACCAGATCGCCCGTGCCGTGATGCACAAGGAACTGATCGAGCCGCGCCTCGACATCGCCGCTGCGGTTTCCGCCGCGCTGGCCGATGAAGCGTTGCCCGCTCAGCCCGTTCGCGGTCCCTGGCGCAACCTTGGCCGCCTGGCCGTCGCCGCTTCGGTGACCCTGGCCGTGCTGGCAGGTGTGCGCATGTACAACCAGGACGAGGTGGGCACGCAGCAACTGGCCCAGCAAGGCGCATCGCAGCCGGTGATCAGTGCACCGCAGGCGAGCCAGGGCACCGTCCTGGCCGGCTACAGCACCGATTCGCAAGGCGTGCGTCCGCCGCTGTCCGGTGCCGCGCAAGCGACGTCCGGCTGGCATGACCAGCGTCTGCCGGCGTACCTGCGCCAGCATGCGCAGCAGGCTGCCATGAGTGGGACCGACAGTGCGCTGCCCTACGCACGTGCTGCCAGTCTGGAAAGCCGCTAAGGAGAAACATGCGCGCATTTCCACTCTTCGTACTGCTCGGCGGCGGATGGCTGGCTCAGGCCGCCCACGCCGCCGATGCGCAGGATTGGCTGAAGCGACTCGCTGATGCCGAACAGCGGCAGAATTTCCAGGGCACTTTCGTCTACGAGCGAAGTGGCAGCTTTTCCACCCATCAGGTCTGGCATCGCGTCGATGCCGCCGGCAAGGTGCGTGAAAGGCTTCAGCAGCTCGATGGCCCCGCCCAGGAAATCCTCCGCGTGGATGGACGCACCGAATGCGTGAGTGGCGCGCTTTCCGACCAGATGGACGATGGCCAGGTCTGGCCGGTCCGCGACCTCGATGCCGCCCAGATCGCCAAGTCCTATGACATGAGCGTGGTGGGCGAATCGCGGGTTGCGGGGCGACAGGCAATCGTTCTGTCGCTCAATCCTCGTGATCAGCATCGCTATGGCTTCGAGTTGCACCTGGACCGGGAGACCGGCCTGCCGCTCAAGTCGCTGCTGCTCAATGAGAAGGGCATGCTGCTGGAGCGTTTCCAGTTCACCCAGATCGATACATCCCAGGTTCCGGGTGATGCCGTGCTTCAGGCAGGGCAGGATTGCAAGCCTGTGCGCTTCGCTGAGGCGCCGAAGACCCTGGCTAACAACTGGCGCTCCGACTGGCTGCCCGAGGGCTTCACCCTCACCAGCGCCATCCAGCGGCAGAGCCCCGTATCGGCCGATCCAGTGGCCTGCCTGCTCTATGGCGACGGCCTGGCGCGCTTCTCGGTCTTCCTCGAGCCCTTGCATGGTGCACCGGTGGAAGACGTTCGCGTCGAGCTCGGCCCGACCGTGGCCGTGTCCCGCCGGCTCGGCACCAGCGACGGTGACGTGATGGTCACTGTGGTGGGTGAGATCCCCGTGGGAACTGCCGAGCGTATCGCGTTGTCTATGCGTACGGCTGGAACCGCATCCCCCCAGGCAGCTCAGTGAATTGAGCGATGCCGTGGGCGGAGCGGCCATGACCACGGCGACCCGCTGGGCGTCGTGGGCTGATCGTTCCTCGGCGACGGTTCCAGCAGAAGAATTCCTATTGTGTTATCTCGGGCTGGGGGCGACCCCCGGCCCGAATTGCGTTTGCCCGCCAGGCCGGTCGGCCCGCGCCGGGTTCACATTCCTCGTTTCATGACGGGAGCTGTATGTCGATGCTAAGCATGAAATCCTGCCTGTCCGCGTTCGCGGCGGTGCTGCTGCTCGGTCAAACCTTTGTCGCGCATGCCGAATTGCCCGACTTCACGCCGCTGGTGGAGGAGGCCTCCCCGGCGGTCGTCAACATCAGTACCCGGCAGAAGCTGCCCTCGCGTGCGGTCGCCGGTAACCAGGCGATGCCCGATCTGGAAGGCCTGCCGCCCATGCTCCGTGAGTTCTTCGAGCGTAGCATGCCGCAGGTTCCGCGCAGCCCGGGGGGCGGTCGCCAGCGCGAGGCGCAGTCCCTGGGTTCGGGCTTCATCATCTCCAAGGATGGCTACGTCCTGACCAACAACCATGTGGTGGCGGATGCCGATGAAATCATCGTGCGCCTGTCCGACCGCAGCGAGCTGGAAGCCAAGCTGATCGGTGCCGATGCGCGTACCGACGTGGCTCTGCTCAAGGTCGAAGGCAAGGATCTCCCCATCGTCAAGCTCGGCAAGTCCGACGCGCTGAAGGTCGGCAGCTGGGTGCTGGCCATTGGCTCGCCCTTCGGCTTCGACCATTCGGTGACCGCCGGCATCGTCAGCGCCAAGGGGCGCAGCCTGCCGAACGAGAACTACGTGCCCTTCATCCAGACCGACGTGGCCATCAACCCGGGTAACTCCGGCGGCCCGCTGTTCAATCTGGATGGCGAGGTGGTGGGTATCAACTCGCAGATCTTCACCCGCTCCGGCGGCTTCATGGGCCTGTCCTTCGCCATCCCGATCGACGTCGCCATGAGCGTGGCCGACCAGCTCAAGGCCGAAGGCAAGGTCAGCCGTGGCTGGCTCGGTGTGGTGATCCAGGAAGTGAACAAGGACCTGGCCGAATCCTTCGGTCTCGACAAGCCGGCCGGTGCTCTCGTGGCCCAGGTGCTGGACGATGGTCCCGCAGCCAAGGGTGGCCTGCAGGTCGGTGACGTGATCCTCAGCATGAACGGCCAGCCGATCGTCATGTCCGCCGACCTGCCACATCTGGTCGGGGCTCTCAAGCCCGGCAGCAAGATCGACCTCGATGTCGTTCGCGAAGGCTCCCGCAAGAACCTGTCGCTGACCATCGGCTCGCTGCCGGAAGACGGTGAGGAAGTCACCTCCACCGGTGCTCCGCAGGGTGCCGAGCGCAGCAGCAATCGCCTGGGCGTACTGGTCGCCGAGCTGTCCAACGAGCAGAAGAAGAGCCTCGACATCAAGGGCGGTGTGGTGATCAAGGAAGTTCAGGATGGCCCGGCAGCCCTCATGGGCCTGCGCCCGGGTGATGTGATCAGCCACCTGAACAACCAGTCCATCGATTCGGTGCAGACCTTCGCCAAGGTGGCCAAGGAACTGCCGAAGAATCGTTCCGTGTCCATGCGCGTGTTGCGCCAGGGACGCGCCAGCTTCATCACCTTCAAGCTTTCGGAATAATCCGATGCACTGAAAAAGGGCGACCAGGGTCGCCCTTTTTCATGCCCGCGCTCCGCCATGCGGGCGTGACGCCTGAGTCGCCTATCAGGTAAACTCCCCGGCTATTTTTCGGCAAGCAACCGGCTTGCGGCTTTTTTCGAGTGTCGACCCTGTGAGTGACCTGAGTCATATCCGCAATTTTTCGATCATCGCCCACATCGACCATGGCAAGTCGACCCTGGCCGACCGCTTCATCCAGATGTGTGGCGGCCTGTCCGACCGCGAGATGGAGGCCCAGGTCCTGGACTCCATGGACCTGGAACGTGAACGCGGCATCACCATCAAGGCCCATAGCGTCACCCTGCACTACAAGTCGCAGGACGGTAAGACCTACCAGCTGAACTTCATCGATACCCCCGGGCACGTCGACTTCACCTATGAAGTCAGCCGCTCGCTGGCCGCCTGCGAAGGTGCGCTGCTGGTGGTGGATGCCGGCCAGGGTGTCGAGGCGCAATCGGTCGCCAACTGCTACACCGCCATCGAGCAGGGCCTGGAAGTCATGCCCGTGCTGAACAAGATGGACCTGCCCCAGGCCGAGCCGGAGCGGGTCAAGGAAGAGATCGAGCACATCATCGGCATCGACGCCACGGACGCCGTGCCCTGCAGCGCCAAGAGCGGCATGGGCGTGATCGACGTGCTCGAGCAACTGGTCAAGGTCATTCCCGCGCCCGAAGGCGAGATCGAGGCGCCGCTGCAGGCGCTGATCATCGACTCCTGGTTCGACAACTACCTGGGTGTGGTCTCCCTGGTACGGGTCAAGCACGGCCGGGTGAAGAAGGGCGACAAGATCCTGGTCAAGTCCACCGGCAAGCTCCACCAGGTGGACAGCGTCGGTGTATTCACCCCCAAGCACACCGAAATGGCTGATCTCAAGGCCGGCGAAGTGGGCTTCATCATCGCCGGCATCAAGGACATCCTCGGTGCCCCGGTCGGTGACACCCTGACCCTCTCCAACACCCCGGACGTCGACGTGCTGCCGGGCTTCCAGCGCATCAAGCCGCAGGTCTATGCCGGCCTGTTCCCGGTCAGTTCCGACGACTTCGAGGACTTCCGCGAAGCGCTGCAGAAACTGACCCTGAACGATGCCGCGCTGCAGTACGAGCCGGAAAGCTCCGAAGCCCTGGGCTTCGGCTTCCGCATCGGCTTCCTCGGCATGCTGCACATGGAGATCATCCAGGAGCGCCTGGAGCGCGAATACGACCTGGACCTGATCACCACCGCGCCGACGGTAATCTTCGAGGTGGTGCTGAAGACCGGTGAGACGATCTACGTCGACAACCCGTCCAAGCTGCCCGACCTCTCGCTCGTCGAGGAAATGCGCGAACCCATCGTGCGCGCCAATATCCTCGTGCCCCAGGAGCACCTGGGCAACGTCATCACCCTGTGCATCGAGAAGCGTGGCGTACAGCGTGACATGCAATTCCTCAGCAGCCAGGTTCAGGTTTGCTACGACCTGCCGATGAACGAAGTGGTGCTCGATTTCTTCGACCGCCTGAAGTCGGTGAGCCGCGGCTACGCGTCGCTGGACTACAGCTTCGACCGCTTCCAGTCGGCCAACCTGGTCAAGCTGGACGTGTTGATCAACGGCGAGAAGGTCGACGCGCTGGCGCTGATCGTGCACCGTGACCAGGCCCACTACAAAGGCCGTGCGTTGACCGAGAAGATGAAGGAACTGATCCCACGGCAGATGTTCGACGTGGCGATCCAGGCGGCGATCGGTGGTCAGATCGTTGCACGTACTACCGTAAAGGCGCTCAGGAAGAACGTTCTGGCCAAATGCTACGGCGGCGACGTCAGCCGTAAGAAGAAGCTGCTGGAGAAGCAGAAGGCCGGTAAGAAAAGGATGAAGCAGGTCGGCAGTGTGGAAATTCCACAGGAAGCCTTCCTCGCAGTGCTCAAAGTGGATAGCTAGGGTCTATGTCGATCAATTTCCCGCTCTTGTTGGTTATCGCCGTGGCTGTCTGCGGCGTACTCGCGCTCATCGATCTGGTTCTGCTGGCTCCGCGCCGGCGCTCTGCGATTGCCGCCTACGAGGGGCAAGTCGGCGAGCCCGACCCCGAGGTGGTGGAAAAGCTCGACAAGGAGCCCTTGCTGGTGGAATACGGCAAGTCTTTCTTCCCGGTGCTGGCCATCGTGCTGGTGCTGCGGTCGTTCCTGGTCGAGCCCTTCCAGATTCCCTCCGGCTCGATGAAACCGACCCTGGAAGTGGGCGATTTTATCTTGGTCAACAAGTTCGCCTATGGCATTCGCCTGCCGGTGGTGGACAGCAAGGTGATCGAGGTCGGTGACCCGCAGCGCGGTGATGTCATGGTGTTCCGCTACCCCAGCGACCCGAACATCAACTACATCAAGCGCGTGATCGGCCTGCCGGGTGATCGCATCGCCTACAGCAGCGACAAGCGCCTGACGGTCAACGGCGAGCAGGTAGCCGAGAAACTGATCGGCGACGAGCCGGGCACCCTGGGAAGCTCCCGTCTGTACGAGGAGAAGCTGGGCGCCGCCGAGCACCTCATCCGCAAGGAAATGAAGCGCTACCGCATGGAGCCGGGCAAGGAGTGGGTGGTGCCGCAAGGGCATTACTTCATGATGGGCGACAACCGCGACAACTCGAACGACAGTCGCTACTGGAACGACCCGAACATTCCCAAGGACCTGCTCGGCATGGTTCCGGATCGCAACATCGTCGGCAAGGCGTTCGCCGTATGGATGAGCTGGCCGGACCCGAAGATGAACAACCTGCCGAACTTCTCCCGCGTGGGCCTCATTCACTGACGGCCCCCGACTTTCGCTTTTGCGGCGCTGTTCAATGCAGCGCCGCCCGCTATATATAGTCTTGCAGGGGGCCATCCGGCCCACACAACTACACTGACATTGAGGTCATCATGACGTTTGCGCACTCGCAGAGGGGCTTGTCGATACTGGGCTGGCTGATTGCCCTGGCCGTCGTTGCGTTCCTGGCCAGTACGGCCTTCAAGTTCATCCCGCACTATATGGATTACTACGCACTTGAGAAAATGATCAAGGCGGTGGAAAACGAGAAAGCTCAGGGCATCTCCACCCCAGCTGATTTCATCAGCCACTTGAACAGGGGGATGCAGGTCAACAGTATCCGCGACATCGATCTGAGCAAGGCTCTTCAGGTCCGGGTCGAGAATAATGACTTCCATGTTGCGCTGAAGTACGAAAAACGCGAGCCGCTGATTGGTAACCTCGATCTGGTGGTGCACTTCGACAAAGAATTCCGTGTGCGGGTCCCGTGAGCGTATCCCTTAGCCGCCTCGAGCGTCAGCTCGGTCACACCTTCCAGGACCAGGGTCTGATGACCCTGGCCCTGACCCACCGCAGTTTCGCCGGGCGCAATAACGAGCGCCTGGAGTTCCTCGGTGATGCCATTCTCAACTTCGTTGCCGGCGAGGCGCTCTACGAGCGTTTCCCCCAGGCCCGCGAAGGTCAGCTTTCACGCCTGCGTGCCCGCCTGGTCAAGGGTGAAACCCTGGCCCTGCTGGCCCGTGGCTTCGAGTTGGGCGAGTACCTGCGCCTGGGCTCCGGCGAGCTGAAAAGCGGCGGTTTCCGTCGCGAGTCGATCCTGGCCGATGCGCTGGAAGCGCTGATCGGTGCCATCTACCTCGATGCCGGCATGGAGCGCGCCCGTGAGCGCGTCCTCGCCTGGCTGCACAACGAGCTGGAAGGCCTGACCCTGGTCGACACCAACAAGGACCCGAAAACCCGCCTGCAGGAATTCCTCCAGTCGCGGGCCTGCGAACTGCCCCGCTATGAAGTGGTGGATATCCAGGGCGAACCCCATTGCCGCACCTTCTTCGTCGAGTGCGAGATCGCCCTGCTGAATGACAAGACCCGTGGCCAGGGTGCCAGCCGACGCATCGCCGAACAGGTGGCGGCGGCAGCAGCACTGGTGGCTTTGGGCGTGGAGAACGGCCATGACTGATACCAATACCCAGCGCTGTGGCTATGTCGCCATCGTCGGCCGCCCCAATGTGGGCAAATCGACGCTGCTCAACCACATCCTCGGGCAGAAGCTGGCGATCACCTCGCGCAAGCCGCAGACCACCCGCCACAACATGCTCGGCATCAAGACCGAGGGTGATGTCCAGGCCGTCTATGTCGACACCCCCGGCCTGCACAAGAACAACGAGAAAGCGCTCAATCGCTACATGAACAAGACCGCCTCGGCCGCCCTCAAGGACGTCGACGTGGTGATTTTCGTGGTCGACCGCAACCGCTGGACCGACGAGGACCAACTGGTGCTCGAGCGCGTCCAATACGTTCAGGGCCCGGTGATCCTGGCCATCAACAAGACCGACCGCCTGGACGACAAGGCCGACCTGATGCCGCACCTGGCCTGGCTCCAGGAGCAGCTGCCCAAGGCCGAAGTGGTGCCGATCTCCGCCCAGCAGGGGCACAACCTCGACACCCTGGAGCGCCTGGTCGCCGAGCGCCTGCCCGAGGGCGAGCACTTCTTCCCGGAAGACCAGATCACCGACCGCAGCAGCCGCTTCCTCGCCGCCGAGCTGGTGCGCGAGAAGATCATGCGCCAGCTCGGTGCCGAACTTCCCTACCAGATCACCGTCGAGATCGAGGAGTTCAAGCAGGAAGGCCGCATCCTCCATATCCATGCATTGATCCTGGTGGAGCGCGACGGGCAGAAGAAGATCATCATTGGCGACGGTGGCGAGCGCATCAAGCGTATCGGCCAGGAAGCCCGCAAGGACATGGAAGTGCTGTTCGACTCCAAGGTCATGCTCAACCTCTGGGTCAAGGTGAAGGGTGGCTGGTCGGACGACGAGCGCGCCCTGCGTTCCCTGGGCTACAACGACCAGTAACCGATGCAGACCAGTGCGCAACCGGCCTTCGTACTGCACAGCAGGGCCTACCGCGAAAGCAGCGCGCTGGTGGATTTCCTCACCCCGGAAGGGCGCCTTCGCGCTGTCATGCGTGGAGCGCGGGGCAAGGCCGGCACTTTGGTCCGGCCCTTCGTGCCGCTGGAAGCCGAATTCCGCGGCCGTGGTGAGCTGAAGAACGTGGGGCGCCTGGAAAGCGCCGGTATCCCCCACTTCCTCACCGGTGAGGCGCTGTTCAGCGGCCTCTACCTCAATGAACTGACCATCCGCCTGCTGCCGGCCGAAGCGCCGCACCCCGCGCTGTTCGAGCATTACGCCGCCACCCTCCAGGCCCTGGCCGGCGGCCGGCCGCTGGAGCCGCTGCTGCGCGCTTTCGAATGGCGGCTGCTGGACGAGCTGGGCTATGGTTTCGCCCTGGACATCGACCTCCACGGCACGCCCATCGCCGCCAGCGGCATCTACCGCCTGTTGCCCGATGCCGGCCTCGAGCCCGTTGGCCAACTGCAGCCCGGCCTGTTCCAGGGCGCCGAACTGCTGGCCCTGGCCGAGGCCGATTGGAGCGCCCCCGGTGCCCTCGCTGCGGCCAAGCGCCTGATGCGCCAGGCCTTGGCACCCCATCTCGGCGGCAGGCCCCTGGCCAGCCGCGAACTCTTCATGACACTCAAGGAACCCTCCCGTGACTGAAGCCAACCGTGTTCTGCTCGGCGTCAACATCGACCACGTCGCCACCCTGCGCCAGGCCCGTGGCACCCGCTACCCGGACCCGGTCAAGGCCGCCCTGGACGCGGAGGAGGCGGGTGCCGACGGCATCACCGTGCATCTGCGCGAGGATCGCCGGCATATCCAGGAGCGTGACGTGCGCGTGCTCAAGGAGGTCATGCAGACCCGCATGAACTTCGAGATGGGTGTCACCGAGGAGATGCTCGCCTTCGCCGAGGAGATCCGCCCCGAACACGTCTGCCTGGTGCCGGAAACCCGCCAGGAACTGACCACCGAAGGCGGCCTCGACGTCGCCGGTCAGGAAGCGCGGATCAAGGCCGCGGTCGAGCGCCTGGCGCGCCTGGGCAGCGAAGTGTCCCTGTTCATCGATGCCGACCCGGCGCAGATCGAAGCCTCCCACCGCGTCGGCGCCCCCGCCATCGAACTGCACACCGGCCGCTACGCCGACGCCCACACCCTGGAAGAAGCCGCCCGAGAGCTGCAGCGCATCCGCGAAGGCGTCGCCCTCGGCCTCAAGCTCGGCCTGGTGGTCAACGCCGGCCACGGCCTGCACTACCACAACGTCGAACCGGTGGCCGCCATCCCCGGCATCAATGAGTTGAATATCGGTCACGCCCTGGTCGCCCACGCGCTGTTTGTCGGTTTCAAGCAGGCGGTGGTGGAGATGAAGGGGTTGATTCAAGCGGCAAGCGGCAAGCTTCAAGCCGCAAGATAAGAGCGCAGCTGTGCCCGGACGGAGCTTCGTCTAGCCCATGTAGGGAGAGGAGGGCGGCGCTCCGCGAACGGAGCGAAACCCAGGCGGTCGAGGTTCGACATGACTCCGAAATGGTGGACCGGTGAAGCGTGGTCCACCCTACGCCCAGGCTGCGAAAGCAGATAAGCCCAGGTGTTGACGCTCTCCGCCGATCCCCCAGGCTCTTGCAGCTTGCAGCTTGCAGCTTGCAGCTTGCAGCTTGCAGCTTGCAGCTTGCAGCTGCTTTAAGGCTTCCTCGCCACCATCACCGCTCGAGCCGGGGCGGGGAGGCCTTCGATGGTGCGGCTGTGGTCGGCCGGGTCGAGGAATTCGGGCAGGGACTGGTAGCGCATCCACTCGGTGCTGCGCTGTTCCTCGACGCTGGTGACGCTGACGTCCACGCAGCGCACGTCGACGAATCCGGCGCGGCGCAGCCACAGCTCCAGCGCCGGCACCGACGGCAGGAACCACACGTTGCGCATCTGCGCGTAGCGGTCCTCGGGCACCAGCACCTGCTGGGCGTCGCCTTCCACCACCAGGGTCTCCAGCACCAGCTCGCCGCCGCGCAGCAGGCAGTCCTTGAGGTCGAACAGGTGGTCGATGGGCGAACGGCGGTGGTAGAGCACGCCCATGGAAAACACCGTGTCGAAGCCTTCCAGCTTCGCCGGCAGTTCTTCCAGGGCCAGGGGCAGGTGCCAGGCGGGGAGGTCCGGCAGGTAGCGCTTCATGGCCAGGAACTGGCAGAAGAACAGCCAGTTCGGGTCGATGCCCACCACGCTGTCGGCACCGGCGCCCAGCATGCGCCACTGGTAGTAGCCGTTGCCGCAGCCGACATCCAGCACGCGCTTGCCGCGCAGGTCGAGGTGCGGCGAGACCCGCGCCCATTTCCAGTCCGAGCGCCACTCGGTGTCGACGTGCACGCCGAACAGCTCGAAGGGCCCCTTGCGCCAGGGGATCAGCCCCATCAGGGCGTCCTTGAGTGCGGTGCGGGTGGTTTCGTCGCAATTGCCGTCGAGGGCGAAGCGTTGTGCCAGTTCCACGTGGGTTGGCGTGATCGGCGGCAGGGCGTCCACCGCCGCGCCCCAGCGCTGCAGGTCGCCGTGACCGATGGCCAGCTTGGCGTCGAGCTGGCCGGGCAGGTCGGCAGCCCAATCCTGCAAGGGGGTGCCCATGAGCCTTTGCTGCAGGGCGTCGAGGTCGAGGGTACGGATCATGGCAGGGCGATCAGCGAGGCAAAGTTGAGGCACTGGAACCAGGGCACCACGCGGGAGAAGCCGGCCGCCAGCAGGCGCTCGCGGTGTTCCTCCAGGCTGTCGGGGCGCATCACGTTCTCCAGGGCGCTGCGTTTCTGGGCGATCTCCAGTTCGCTGTAGCCGTTGGCGCGCTTGAAGTCGATGTGCAAGTCGGTAAGCAGCTCATGCTCCGCGGCATCGGTGAAGCGCAGCTTCTCCGAAAGAATCAATGCACCACCGGGCAGCAACGCCTGGTGGATGCGCGCCAGCAGGGGCTGGCGTTCCTCGCGGGCGACGAACTGCAGGGTGAAGTTCATCGCCACCAGCGAGGTCGGCTGGAATTCCAGGGCGAGGATATCCGCCTCCAGCACCTCCACCGGCAGCAGCTCCTGGTACATGGAGTCCTGGGCATGCAGGTATTCGCGGCAGCGTTCCACCATGGCGGCAGAGTTATCCACAGCCAGCACCCGGCAGCCATCGGTGCGCACATGGCGGCGCAGGGCCTGGGTCACCGCGCCAAGGGAGGCGCCCAGGTCGTACAGGTGGGTGTTGGGCTGGGCGAAACGGGCGGCCAGCACACCGATGTTCTCGACGATGGTCGGGTAGCCCGGCACCGAGCGCTTGATCATGTCCGGGAACACCTTGACCACGTCCTCGTTGAACGCGAAGTCGGAGACTTGAGCCTGGGGCGTGGCATAGATGCGGTCGGGGTTGTGCTTCACGGGCCGGTACCAGCTGTTGGAAAGGCCGGCATTCTAGCCAAGACCGCGCCCGGCCAGAATCCCGGCGTGCCGATCGGTCGAAAATCAGCGTCGCCCGTGCAGCACCGCCGAGGCGACTATGCCCAGTTGCCCGAGCCAGTAGGTGAGCATGATGGCCAGCCCCGCCATCTCGAAGGGCGCGACGAAGCGGTTGATCCCCAGCAGGCTGTCGGACACCACGAAGCACAGCGCACCGGCGGCCGCGACCCGTACCGACCGGCGGCCCGGTTCGCTGGCGCCGAGGCGGGCGAGGGCACGCCAGAGCATGGTGCTGATGGTCAGTGCATAGAGCGCCACCGGCACCAGCAGGCCACCGCTGGCCAGCACCGCGAACATGCCGATGCCGAACAGGGCCGCCGCCAACAGGGCCAGGGGCGCCAGGCGCCGGGTATCCGCCAGGTAGGCACCGATATAGGCCAGGTGCCCGAGCAGGAAGGCGCCCAGGCCGAAGACGAAGAAGTCCGGCGACCACTGCAACAGTACGTCGCCGGCCAGGCACAGCAGCAGCCCCAGCGCCACCCAGCGTCGATAGCGGCCGGGCGGGGCGCTTTGCAGCAGCCAGGCGAGCAGGGCGAGGATGGGCACCGGCTTGGTCCAGAAACACAGCGTATCCAGGTCGGCGGCGTCGCCGTACAGGTAGGCGATAGCACCGATCAGCCCGATCAACAGCCACTGCATGCAAGGTTCTCCATCGTTGTCCATCCGGGCCGCGCGGCGGCCTGCCAGCGGGCCTTCCGGCCCTGGGCTACTCTGCGCAACGGCGGTATCGCGCTCCAGGCGGGAAACGTCAGGGGCAGTCGCCGATTGCGCCGCTAGACTGAAAGGGAACCCGCACGAGGACAAGGACGCGATGAAGACGGTTACCCGTTTACAGGCCGGTTTCCTGCTGGCGATCGGCATGCTGGTACTGAACATCCTGCTGCCCATGGCCACCACCCGCTGGGTCGGCAGCGCCGAGCGTGAGCTGGAGCGCCACGAGCACACCGGGCGCGAGCTGGCCGACATCCTCTCGTCGCTCAAGGATGGCGAGACCGGCCAGCGTGGTTTCGCCCTGACCGGCCGTGATGATTACCTCACCCCGCTGTACCAGGGCTACGGCGATGTCGATCAGGACATGGCGCGCTTCAAGGTGACGCTGGCCAACGATGAGCTGTTCGACGACCTACAGCTGCTGGTCGGGCTGCTCGCCGAGCAGCGCACCTTCTTTGGCCGGGTCATCGAGGCGCGCCGCACCGAGGGGCTGGTCGCCGCCAGCGACCTGGTCAGCACCGGCAAGGGCAAGCAACTGATGGACGCCATCCGCCTGCGCATCGGCGAGATGCAGGGCGTGGTCGACCAGCGCGTGCTGCTGGCCAAGCAGGAGATCGACTGGCGCGGCTGGGCCGGCCTGGCGCTGCTGGGGCTGATCACCCTGCTGGACCTGCTGGTGATCGCCCTGTTGTTCCACTTCACCTTTCGCATGTTGCGCGAGGGCAACGACGCCCGCGCTTCCCAGAATCTGCTCAGCGAGCAGCTCAGCCTCGGCATGCAGCGGGTCGAGTTGCGCAACCACCAGATATCGCTGCTCAGCCGCATGGCCGGAGCACTGCATTCGGTCAACCAGTTCGATGAGTGCTTCGGCATCATCACCCGCTTCGCCGCCCAGCTGTTCCCCCAGAGCGACGGCTGCCTCTACCTCTATCACCCCTCACGTGACGTGCTTGAAGATGCCGGACACTGGGGCAGCTCGCCGGGTGGCAGCGTCGAGCTGTTCGAGCCCGACGACTGCTGGGCGATCCGCCGTGGCCAGAGCCACCTGGTGCTGGACGTGAACAAGGACCTGGTCTGCCCGCACCTGCATGAAAGTCCGTTGGCAGCCAATGGCTCGCTCTGCGTGCCGCTCATGGCCCAGGGCGACCCGCTGGGGGTGATGACGCTGTGCGGCGGCGGTGCCGACCTGGAGCTGGCCGAAGCCTTCGCCGAACAGGTGTCCCTGGGGGTGGCCAACCTCAGCCTGCGCGAGAGCCTGCGGCAGCAGTCGGTGGTGGATGCCCTGACCGGCCTGCACAACCGCCGCTTTCTCGACGAAACCCTGCGCCGCGAGCTGCTGCGCGCCAGCCGCAAGCAGTCACCGGTGATCGTGGTATTGCTGGATGTGGATCACTTCAAGCGCTTCAACGACACCTTCGGCCACGAGGCGGGGGACCTGGTGCTGCGCCACCTGGCCCTGGAAATGAAGCGCCATGTGCGCTCCAGCGACCTGGCCTGCCGCTACGGGGGCGAGGAGTTCGCCCTGGTGATGCCGGAAATCAGCCTGGAGGACGCCATGGAGCGCTGCGAGGCTCTGCGCCTCGGGGTCACCCGGCTGCAGATCCGCTACGGCGGCCAGCCCCTGGGGCCGATCGCCATCTCCCTGGGCCTGGCCTGCTTCCCCGCCGATGGCGAGAGCGCCGATGTGTTGCTGCATGCCGCCGACAGCGCGCTGTACCAGGCCAAGCGCGCCGGCCGTAACCAGCTGTGCCTGTACCAGGGCATACGCGGCCAGCACAGCATCGCCGCCGAGTCCCAGGCCCCGTAGGTTGGCGCCGAGCGCAGCGAGGCCCAACACAGCGCTTCACGAGGAGAAAGGAAGGGGGGGTTAGACCTGCGTATCAGTCGACGCTGACCTTGCAATCGAAGGTCTGCTCCGGCGCCACGTCGGCTTCCCAGGGGCGCTGGTAGACCAGCAGCAGCCGGCCTTCGCCGCTCTGCGCGGCATTGAAGCGCCAGGTGGACTCACCGGCGCCACCCACCAATCCGGCTTCCTCGGGGGTGTCGTAGACCTCCGGGCCGAGGCTGCGCAGCACGCCCGGCGCGGCGTCCTTCACCACCCAGCGGAACCCGGTGGTGGGGTTGCTCGGCAGGGTCAGGACCAGCAACTGGCCCTTGTCCAGTTCGATCGGGCAACTGCTCTGTTTCTGCACCACCAGGCTGGTGGATTCATGGGCGCAGGCGGCCAGCAGCATCAGGGCGGCGGGCAGCAGCAGGCGGGGAAGGCGGGCAGGATTCATGGACGGCTCCATCGTTCAGGGGCCGGTGCAGCATATCCGCTGCATCAGCCCCTGGGTAGGCGCCGCAGGCGTCAGGCGAACAGCACCTTGGCGACGTCGGAGAAGCGCCGGGCGAAATGCACCGTCATGCCGTCGCGCAGGTAATCCGGCAGTTCCTCGTAGGAGCCACGGTTGGCCTCCGGGAGGATCAGCTCGAAGATCTTCTGTCGCCGCGCGGCGATCACCTTCTCGCGCACCCCGCCAATGGGCAGCACCTGGCCGGTGAGGGTCAGCTCGCCGGTCATGGCCACGCCCTTCTTCGGTGCCTGGTCGCGGGCCAGGGAGAGCAGGGCGCTGGCCATGGTGATGCCGGCGCTGGGGCCATCCTTGGGCGTAGCGCCCTCCGGCACATGGAGGTGGACGAAGGCCTGGTCGAAGAACCCGGCATCGCCGCCGTACTTCTTCAGGTTCGAGCTGATGTAGCTGTAGGCGATCTCGGCCGACTCTTTCATCACATCCCCCAGCTGGCCGGTGAGCTTGAAGCCGCGGTTCAGCGTGTGGATGCGCGTCGCCTCGATCGGCAGGGTGGCGCCGCCCATGCTGGTCCAGGCCAGGCCGGTGATCACGCCGGTGCCGGAGAGCAGTTGCTCCTTGCGGAACGGCGGGGTGCCGAGGAAGGGCTCGAGGTCCTTCTGCGCAACCTTGATCTTCGCGGTGGGGTCTTCGAGCATTTTCACCACCGACTTGCGGATGATCTTGCCCAGTTGCTTCTCCAGCTGGCGCACCCCGGCCTCGCGGGCATAGCCCTCGATCACCGAGGTCAGCGCGCCATCAGTGATCGACAGGCGCTCCTTGGGCACCCCGGTGCGCTCCAGCAGGCGTGGCCACAGGTGGCGTTTGGCGATGGCGTGCTTCTCCTCGGTGATGTAGCCGGAGAGGCGGATCACCTCCATGCGGTCCAGCAGCGGCCCGGGGATGGAATCCAGGGTGTTGGCCGTGCACACGAACAGCACCTTGGACAGGTCCATGCGCAGGTCCAGGTAGTGGTCGAGGAATTCGACGTTCTGCTCCGGGTCCAGCGTCTCCAGCAGCGCCGAGGCCGGGTCGCCCTGGTAGCTGGCGCCGAGCTTGTCGATCTCGTCGAGCATGATCACCGGGTTCATCACCTCCACGTCCTTCAGCGCCTGCACCAGCTTGCCGGGCAGGGCGCCGATGTAGGTGCGGCGGTGGCCCTTGATCTCGGCCTCATCACGCATGCCGCCGACGCTGAAGCGGTAGAAGGGGCGCCCCAGGGATTCGGCGATGGACTTGCCGATGCTGGTCTTGCCCACGCCGGGCGGCCCCACCAGCAGCACGATGGAGCCGGCGATCTCGCCCTTGAAGGCACCCACCGCAAGGAATTCGAGGATGCGGTTCTTGATGTCGTCCAGCCCCGCGTGGTGCTTGTCGAGCACCTTGCGCGCATGGGCGAGGTCGAGCTTGTCCTTGCCGTATACGCCCCAGGGCACGCTGGTGGCCCAGTCCAGGTAGTTGCGGGTCACCGCGTATTCCGGCGAGCCGGTCTCCAGGATCGACAGCTTGTTCAGCTCTTCGTCGATGCGCTTCTTCGCCTGCTCCGGCAGCACCTTGCCCTGCAGGCGCTGGGTGAACTGCTCGGCGTCGGCGCTGCGGTCATCCTTGGTGATGCCCAGCTCCTGCTGGATGATCTTCAGCTGCTCCTTGAGGAAGAACTCGCGCTGGTGCTGGCCGATCTTGCGGTTCACCTCGGCGGAGAGCTCGCTCTGCAGGCGGGCCACCTCCACTTCCTTGCGCAGCAGCGGCAGCACCTTCTCCATGCGCTTGAGCACCGGCACCGTGTCCAGCACCTCCTGCAGCTCCTTGGCCGGTGCACTGGTCAGGGCGGCGGCGAAGTCGGTGAGCGGCGACGGGTCGTTGGGGCTGAAGCGGTTGAGATAGTTCTTCAGCTCCTCGCTGTACAGCGGGTTGAGCGGCAGCAGCTCCTTGATCGCGTTGATCAGTGCCATGCCGTAGGCCTTCACCTCATCGCGCTGGTCGCTGGGGTTCTGCGGGTAGTCCACCTCCACCAGGTAGGGCGGGCGATGGCGCTTGAGCCAGCCGCGGATGCGCACCCGCGACAGGCCCTGGGCAACGAACTGCAGCTTGCCGCCTTCACGGCTGGCATGGTGCACGCGCACCAGGGTGCCGTGCTCGGGCAGGGTCGACGGGTCGAAATGGCGCGGGTCTTCCGGCGGGTTCTCCATGAAGAACAGCGCCAGGCAGTGGTGCTCGGTCTTGGACACCAGCTCCAGGGTTTCGGCCCAAGGCTCCTCGTTGACGATCACCGGCAGCACCTGGGCCGGGAAGAAGGGGCGGTTATGGATCGGGATGATGTACACCTTGTCCGGCAGGGTCTGGCCGGGCAGGACGAGGCCTGTGCTGTGCGGGCCGGTCGCTTCTTCGACGAGATCGGCGTGGATGTCCTGATCGCTCATTGGGCACCTGGTAGCTGGGTTCGTAGGGGCTGAAGGTTGGGCATGTGAGGCAGATGGGGCTGTGCCACGGGCTTTTCAAGCGTGGCTGCCAGGGCTGTGCTGCCGGGCGGTGCTGGGCAACAGCTGGCCATTTGCCTAAAATGTGCAAATTCTGACCACGACCCGCCATGCTAGTTGCCCGCCTTCTGCGCCTCGATGAACAGGCCCACGCCCATGCCCACGATCATCACCAACTGGTGATGTCGCTGTCCGGCCGCGCGGAATTCGAAGTGGGCGGCCGGGGCGGCGAGGTCTGCCGCATGCGCGCCTGCCTGGTGCCGGGGGATGCCGAGCATCAGTTCGCCGGCATGGGCGAGAACCGGATGCTGATCCTCGACCTCGACGAGCAGGGCACCAGCAGCGAAGACCGCGAGCTCCTCGCGCGCCTGTTCGAAACCCCGCGCTACCCCGAGCTGGATGCCGATTTCCAGAACCTCCTGAGCTACGCCGGCGCCGAGCTGGCGCGCTATGGCAGCGACCAGATCCTCGCCCGCTCCCTGGGCGGCGTGCTGCTGCGGGCCCTGCACCTGCGCCTGTTCGGCGACCAGCCCCGGCGCCCGGCCGGCGGCCTGGACCTGGAGCCCCTGGATGCACACATCCTGCAGAACCTGTCGCGGCGCATCAGCGTTGCCGAACTGGCGCAGATCGCCTGCCTCAGCCCCAGCCACTTCCACGCCCTGTTCAAGGGCAGCGTCGGCCTCAGCCCCCACCAGTACCTGCTCAAGACCCGCCTTGACCGCGCTGCCCGCCTGCTGCGCGAGAGCGACCTGGCCCTGGTGCGCATCGCCGAGGAATGCGGATTCTCCAGCCAGAGCGCGCTGACCAACGCCATGCGTCGCTACCTCGGCCTCACCCCCCGCCGGCTGCGCAGCGGCCACTGAAGGCGGTTGCAGCCGCTCGGCATGCACGTCTGACGATCGGCAGCTAATCTGCATTGCTAATGGTTTATGCAGGCCAGGGACGCGGCATCCGAGCCGGCACCCACCGGCCGTCGACAGGGTGGACGACATGCTGCGTATGCTTCCAAAGGCCCCGGGGGTGGGCCTGGTCGGGCTGTTGTGGTGCTTCACGGGCGGGCTTTCCGCCGCCACGCTGCAGGGTGAGATAGTCGACGCCGAAGGCCAGCCGCTGGGCAATGCGGTGATCAGCCTCAAGGGGCCGGCGGGGAGTGCGCCTGCCCCCGACAAGGGCGTGATGGACCAGCGCGAAAAGCAGTTCTCGCCCTATGTGCTGGCCGTGCGCACCGGCACCGCGGTGACCTTCCCCAACAGCGACAACATCCGCCACCACGTCTACTCCTTCTCGCCGGCCAAGCGCTTCGAACTGCGCCTCTACCAGGGCACGCCCGCCGAGCCCGTGGTGTTCGACAAGCCCGGCGTGGTGGTGCTCGGCTGCAACATCCACGACTGGATGCTCGGCTACGTCTACATCACCGACGACCCCTTCTTCGCCGTCAGTGACGACGCCGGCCGCCTCAGCCTCGACCTGCCGCCCGGCCGCTACGGCGTCAGCCTGTGGCATCCCCAGGTGGCCAACATGCTGCCGGTGGCGGCGGGGGAGATCGACATCCCGGCTGCCGGGCAACGGCAGCGCTTCCCCCTGACGCTGCAGGCGCCGCCCGCCGTGCAGCCCCACGCGCCGGCGGGCAAGGGTTTCGGCGATGCATTCGAGAAGGCTGCGGGTGAAGCTCAGTAGCAGCTTCCAGGCGCGGATCGCCTGCGTCCTGATCCTCCTCCTGCTGGTGGTGATCGGCGCCCTCTACTTCGCCGTCAAGGCCGCCACCGGTGCCGCTGTCCAGGCCCAGGCCCGCGAGGAACTGGATATCGGCGGCCGCGTCTTCGAGCGCCTGCTGGAGCTGCGCGGTCGCCAGTTGCACGACGCGGTGCAGGTGCTGGCGGCGGACTTCGGCTTCAAGGAAGCGGTGGCCAGCGGCGACGAGGAAACCATCCGCTCCGCCCTGGGCAACTCCGGCGCGCGGATCAATGCCGGTGCGGTGATGCTGCTGAGCATGGACGGCAAGCTGCAGGTCTCCACTGCCGAGCGGGTCGGGGGCGACTCCACCGCACGCCTCGCCGAACTGATGCAGGAGCACCAGCGCAACGGCGGCCAGGGCCTGCTGCAGCCCATCGATGACGACATCTACCTGCTGGTCGAGGCCAACGTCACCGCGCCCATCCCCATCGCCCGCGTGGTCATGGGCTTCCGCCTGGACGCCGATTTCGCCAGCGAGATGCGCGCACTTACCCATCTGGACATGAGCCTGGTGGCGGTGCAGGCGGGCAAGCCGGATATCTGGCTCAGTACCCTGCCCGGCAACCTCGAAGAGGAGTTGCGGGGCGAGATCAAGGCCGGCGACGGCAATATTCTTCATGTCGGTAACCAGCGCTACATGGACCGCCGCCTGGTGCTATCGCGCGGGACGGACTACCAGGTGCTGCTGCTCCTGCACAAATCCCTGGAGCAGGCCCAGCAGGCCTTCGCGCCGCTGGACCGGGACATCCTGCTGATCGCCCTCTGCGCATTGCTTGGCTCCCTGGCCGGCGCGCTGCTGCTGGCCCGCAGCGTGTCGCAACCGGTTCGCGCACTGGCCTCGGCCGCCCGGCGCATCGGTGAGGGCGACTACCAGAGCGCCATCGAGCTGGACCGCTCCGACGAACTGGGGCAACTGGCCGGCGCCATCAACCGCATGCGCGACGACATCGCCGAGCGTGAGCGGCAGCTCGCCCACAATGCCTTGCACGACAGCCTCACCGGCCTGCCTAACCGCACCCTGGCGCTGGAGCGCCTGGGCAGCGCCATCACCGCCGAGCGGCCCACCGCGCTGCTGTACCTGGGCATCGGCAACTTCCGCTCGGTCAACGAAACTTGCGGCCCCGGCGGCGGCGACCTCGCCCTGCAGCAGATCGGCCGGCGCCTGCAGGCCACCCTGCGCCCCGGCGACAGCCTGGCGCGGTTGATCGCCGACGAATTTCTCCTGCTGCTCGAAAGCACCGATAGCGACAGCGCGGTGGCCGCAGCGGACAAGCTCCAGCAACTGCTGCTTAAGCCGCTGCGCATCGGCAGCCTCGATGTCGCCGTCGAGTCTCGCATCGGCATCGCCTGCTACCCCGCCGACGGCAGCACCCCGGACGAACTGCTGCGCCGCGCCGGCATCGCCATGCAGGACGCGGCCCAGGCGCCCGGCCACCTGCAGCTCTACCAGCAGGGCCGCGACGACGCCCAGCAGCGCCAGGTGGTGTTGATCCGCGACCTGCGCCACGCCGCCGCACGGGGCGAACTGCTGCTGCATTACCAGCCCAAGCTGGACATCGCCGAGGGCCGGGTGCTCCAGGCCGAGGCGCTGCTGCGCTGGCAGCACCCGCAGTTCGGCATGGTCTCGCCCGGCGAATTCATCCCCCTGGCCGAGCGCACCGGCAGCATCCAGTCGCTCACCGCCTGGGTCATCGAAGACGTGCTGCGCCAACTGCAGGATTGGACCGGGCGTGGGCTGCGCCTGCAGGTCTCGCTGAACATCTCCGCCGACGACCTGATGGGCCGCGCCCTGGTGGAGCGCATGCGTGGCCTGTTACGGCGCTTCCGGGTGCACCCCGACCAGCTGAATTTCGAAATCACCGAAAGCGCGGTGATGCAGGACCCGGCCCAGGCGCTGCAGGTGCTCAACGGCCTGCGCGACCTGGGCATCAGCCTCTCGGTGGACGATTTCGGCACCGGCTACTCCTCCCTCGCCCAGCTGAAAAGCATGCCGGTGCAGGAGCTGAAGATCGACCAGTCCTTCATCCGCGAGCTGGACGAAACCAGCGAAGACGCGGTGATCGTCCGCTCCACCATCGACATGAGCCACAGCCTCGGGCTCAAGGTGGTCGCCGAGGGCGTCGAGCATGCCCACAGCCTGCGCCTGCTGGAACGCTGGCGCTGCGACACCGCCCAGGGCTACCTGATCAGCCGACCCCTGGCGGCCGGTGCGTTTGAAGCCTGGATCGCCCAACCACTCCGTTCCCCCATCGCCGCAGTGCACTGACCATGAACCGACGCCTCGCCCTGCTCATCGCCCTGTCCCTGCCCGCCACCGCGCTCGCCGATGAGGGCCGCCTGCTGGCCACGGGCGGTGCCACCAACATCGAAGGGTCTGCCGGTGGCGGCATCACGCCCTGGGCGGTGCTGGCCGGGTACGGCGAGAGGGGCGAGTGGGGCGCCACGGCCTTCACCACCCGCGTCGAAACCGGTGACTACCGCCTCGATGCCGCCGGTGTGGCTGCCTCCTGGGACAACCGCGTGGAACTCTCCTACGCCCGCCAGCGCTTCGACCTCGGCACCCTGGCCCGTGACCTGTCGCTGCCGGAAAACACCCTCAGCCAGGACGTGGTGGGGCTCAAGGTGCGGCTGTTCGGCGACCTTATCTACGACCAGCTGCCGCAGGTGACCCTGGGCGTGCAATACAAGCGGCAGAAGGATTTCCTCATCCCCTCCCTGGTCGGCGCCCAGCGCGACGAGGACACCGAGGGCTACCTCGCCGTCAGTCGCCTGATCCTCGGTGGCGCCTTCGGCTACAACCTGCTGCTCAACGGCGGGCTGCGCTACAGCCGGGCCAACGAGCTGGGCCTGCTGGGCTTCGGCGGTGACCGCCGCGACCAACGCTCGGTGCTCAAGGAGGGCTCCATCGCCGTGCTGCCCAATCGCCACTGGGCCATAGGGGTGGAATACCGGGAGAAGCCCGACAACCTCAACTTCGCCGGCGAAAGCGATTGGGCGGACCTGTTCGTCGGCTACTTCCCCAACAAGCACCTGTCGGTGGTGCTGGCCTATGCGCGCCTCGGCGAGATCGCCACCCTCGACAACCAGGACGGCGTCTACCTGTCCGTGCAGGGGAGCTTCTGACATGCGCCGCCTGATCCTCCTCGCCACCCTGGCCCTGGCCGCCTGTGCCCAGCAGCCGCCGAAGGACGACAGCCTCTACCAGGACCTGGGCGGCAAGCCCGGCATCACCCGCATCGTCGAAGGCATGCTGCTGAACATCGCCAAGGACGAGCGCATCGTCGAACACTTCCGCAAGATCGACATCGAGCGCCTGCGCGACAAGCTGGTGGAGCAGTTCTGCGTCGAGGCCGGCGGCCCCTGCACCTACACCGGCGACAGCATGGAAGAAAGCCATAAGGGCCAGCAGCTCACCGAGAGCGATTTCAATGCCCTGGTGGAAGACCTGCAGGACGCCATGGACGCCGAAGGCATCTCCAGCCGTACCCAGAACCGCTTGCTCGCACGCCTCGCGCCGATGCGCGGTCAGGTCATCCACAAGTAGCATTGCAGAGCGGCGGTTGCACCTGCTGGTGCAACCGGGTTGCACGTCTTGTCGGACAGTCGGAGGATTTCGCAATAACTCCGGAGCTTTTCGAAAGAAAAGGGCGCCACCGCTCTCTACATTCCGCTGTCCCTTTCGCGCGTACGGGTCGACACTTGATCAGGCGGCGAATCGATATGGCCAGACCGGACCAGGAAGACCAGGTGCAGTCCGGGTGGCTTGGCGTCTCGTCCTGAGGCGAGGCATGACGCCTGAGCACCGATGACGGGCAGAGGTTGCACCCCAAGGGTTGCGCCGGGCCCGCAAACCAATCGGTAATTGCCACGAGCAACTGCCAAATGCCAACCAGAGAGATGCGAAATACCCGTCGCACCTCCATAACAACAAACGACAGGGGAGACCCCCAATGAGTATGAGCAACCCGATGCTGATCACCTTCGTGATCTATATCGCTGCCATGGTGCTGATCGGCTTCGCGGCCTATCGCTCCACCAACAACCTTTCCGACTACATCCTCGGTGGCCGCAGCCTCGGCAGCTTCGTCACCGCACTGTCCGCTGGCGCTTCCGACATGAGCGGCTGGCTGCTGATGGGCCTCCCGGGCGCCATCTACCTCTCCGGCCTGTCGGAAAGCTGGATCGCCATCGGCCTGATCATCGGTGCCTACCTCAACTGGTTGTGGGTTGCCGGCCGTCTGCGCGTGCAGACCGAGCACAACGGCAATGCCCTGACCCTGCCGGACTACTTCACCAACCGCTTCGAAGACGACAGCCGCATACTGCGCATCTTCTCGGCCCTGGTGATCCTGGTGTTCTTCACCATCTACTGCGCCTCCGGCATCGTCGCCGGTGCCCGTCTGTTCGAGAGCACCTTCGGCCTCTCCTACGAGACCGCCCTCTGGGCCGGCGCCGCCGCCACCATCGCCTACACCTTCGTCGGTGGCTTCCTGGCGGTGAGCTGGACCGACACCGTGCAGGCCTCGCTGATGATCTTCGCCCTGATCCTCACCCCCATCGTGGTGATGCTGGCCACCGGCGGCGTGGACACCACCTTCCTCGCCATCGAGGCGCAGAACCCGAGCAACTTCGACATGCTCAAGGGCGCGTCCTTCATCGGCGTGATCTCGCTGCTGGCCTGGGGCCTGGGTTACTTCGGCCAGCCGCACATCCTGGCGCGCTTCATGGCCGCCGATTCGGTCAAGTCGATCCCGGCCGCCCGCCGCATCTCCATGACCTGGATGATCCTCTGCCTCGGCGGCGCCGTGGCCGTGGGCTTCTTCGGCATCGCCTACTTCTCGGCTCACCCCGAGCTGGCCGGCCCGGTCACCGAGAACCCCGAGCGCGTGTTCATCGAGCTGGCCAAGCTGCTGTTCAACCCCTGGGTTGCCGGCGTGCTGCTGTCCGCCATCCTCGCCGCCGTGATGTCCACCCTCAGCTGCCAGCTGCTGGTGTGCTCCAGCGCCCTGACCGAAGACTTCTACAAGGCCTTCTTCCGCAAGAATGCCAGCCAGGTCGAACTGGTCTGGGTCGGCCGCGCCATGGTGCTGCTGGTGGCCGTGGTCTCGATCCTCATCGCCGCCAACCCCGAGAGCAAGGTCCTGGGCCTGGTGTCCTACGCCTGGGCCGGCTTCGGTGCTGCCTTCGGCCCCGTGGTCATCCTCTCCCTGCTGTGGAAGGGCATGACCCGCAACGGCGCCCTGGCCGGCATGATCCTCGGTGCCGTCACCGTGGTGCTGTGGAAGCAGTTCTTCGGCTGGACCGGCCTGTACGAAATCATCCCGGGCTTCATCCTCGCCACCCTCGGCATCCTGATCTTCAGCCGCATCGGCAACGGCCCGTCCGCTGCCATGGTCAAGCGCTTCGACGAAGCCGAGCAGGAATACCAGGACGCCCACGTCTGATGATCTGACCACCCGGGCCGCAGAGCCCGCGCGGTAAACAGTTTGATAGTGCTTCAACGGCCCTCGTCCTCGGACCCGGGCCGTTTTTTTATGCCTGGCGCCCGACCATGCCGCACTCTTCACCGAGCCGCAGGGCAGGTGGACGTAGGGGCGTAGGTGGGGCGTAGGGTGGGCTTCAGCCCACCGCTCTCCCTCGGGTTGCACCCAACTATCGAGGGGAGCGAGCTCCCGATTCGGGCGCTACTCCCACCTCCCGGCTCAACCAATCGAAGAACGCCTTCACCGGCGGGTGCCGCTCGCGGCCCGGTACGCAGAGGGTGGAGTAGCCCGCGCCCTCCACGCTGATCTCCGGCCGGTAGGGCACCAGCAGGCCGCTGGCGACGCTTTCGGACACCAGGATGGAGCTCGCCAGCACCAGCCCCTGGCCGGCGATGGCTGCTTGCAGGGCGTAGTGCTCCTCGTCGTATTCGCGCTGCGGCGCGGTCTCCAGCAGGCGCTGCTCGCCGGCGGCCTGGCACCAGGCCTTCCAGCCCAGTTCGTAGAGCTGCGCGTTGCGCCAGCGGATGGTGATCAGCGTCGGCTGGCGGTTGCCCAGCTCGGCCACCAGCGCCGGCGAGCCATAGACGCCGAAGCACTCGTCCAGCAGGCACTGGCTGTGCAGGCTTGGGTAGCTGCCGACGCCATAGCGGATCACCAGGTCGATGCTGGCGTCCTGGTGCAGGTCCACCAGGGTGTTGCTGGTGTCCAGGCGCAGGCTGATGGCCGGGTGCGCGGCATAGAAGCGCCCCAGGCGGGGGATCAGCCACAGCGCAGCGAAGGCCGGCGTGGTGGACAGGGTCAACTGGCCGCCGCTGCGTTGCGGGCGCAGTTGGTCGAGGGTCTGGGTCACGTCCAGCAGGGCCCCGTGCAGGCTGCCGAACAGCTGCTGGCCGCAGGCCGTCAGGCGCACGCTGCGGGGCAGGCGCTCGAACAGCGGTGCCCCGAGCCAGCCTTCCAGGCTGCGGATCTGGTGGGACACGGCCGTGGGCGTCACCGCCAGCTCTTCGGCGGCGGCCTTGAAGCTCAGCAGGCGCGCGGCGGATTCGAAGGTGCGCAGGGCGGTGAGGGGCAGGTTGGCGAACATCTGGGCTCCACGGATGAAATGGATTCATCCCGATGAACTATCGGTCATTTGTCCAGAAATACGGCTGGGCCTAGCTTAGTGCCTGTGTTCAGGCCCGTCACCGGCCTCGAAGAAATGACCCGAACCCAGGAGCCACAGATGAACCGCATTCTCTCGATCCAAGGCAGCCCCCGTGGCGAACGCTCCCACTCGCGCCGCCTGCAGGACGCCTTCCTCGCCGCCTGGCAGGGCCAGGACGCCGCTCGCCAGGTGACCCACCGCGAAGTCGGGCGCTCGCCCATCGCCCCGGTGACCGAGGGCTGGATCGCCGCCGCCTTCCACCCCGAACCGGAGAACCGCACCGAGGTGATGAAGGCCGACCTGGCCCTCAGCGATCTGCTGGTGGACGAGCTGTTCGCCGCCGACCGCCTGGTGATTTCCGCGCCCATGTACAACTTCGGCGTGCCCAGCGGGGTCAAGGCCTGGGTCGACCAGATCGTGCGCATCCGCCGCACCTTCGATTTCCACCCCGACCGTCCCGGCAACCCCTACACACCGCTGGTGCTGGGGCGCAAGGCGCTGATCATCACCACCCGTGGCGACCACGGCTACGGCCCCGGCGGTGTCAACGCCCACATGAACCACGCCGACGCCTACCTGCGCACCGTGCTGGGCTACATCGGCATCACCGACGTGACGGTGGTGGCAGTGGAGAACGACGAGTTCGGCGGCGACGCCTTCCAGCAGTCCTACCAGCGCGCCGAGCGCGCCCTGGTGGAACTGGCCGAGGTCTTCTGAGGAGGTCGCCATGGCCTGGTTGTTCCTGCTGATCGCGGCGTTCTTCGAGGTGCTCTTCGCCATGAGCATGAAGTACGCCAACGGCTTCACCCAACCGCTGCCCAGCACCCTGGTGGTGCTGGCGGCCACCGCCGGCATCTACTTCCTGACCCTGGCCATGCGCGTGCTGCCGGTGAGCGTCGCCTACCCGATCTGGACCGCCATCGGCACCCTCGGCACCGTCATCCTCGGTGTGGCGCTGCTGGGCGAATCCATCACCCCGATGAAGCTGCTGTCGGTGGCGCTGATCATCGCCGGGGTGGCGGGGTTGAAGTGACACCAGAAGCCAAGGGGCGGCGGATGGGCTCCACCGGTGTGGTGGAGGTCGCTTTTTACCTCCACCAGACGGAGTTGGGCGTGGCACGCCCTTCGCGAATGAATTCGCTCCCACAAGGGCGGCGCTGGGCGACTGAAGTCGCCCCTACGGGAGGTTCCTCTTCGCAAGGCACGGCCATTGCCCTAAGCTGCCACGCTTTCCCATCCCCCATCGAGGCGTTTACGTGAGCTCCCAAGACCCCCTGCACGGCATGACCCTGGCGAAGATCCTCGAGGAGCTGGTCGCCAAGTACGGTTGGGACGGGCTGGCCAAGCGCATCGATATCCGCTGCTTCAAGAGCGACCCGAGCATCAAGTCGAGCCTGACCTTCCTGCGCAAGACGCCCTGGGCGCGGGAGAAGGTCGAGTCGCTGTTCATCGACGTGCGCCGCCGCCAGGAGTGAGCCCTCAGAGCCGGCTGGCCTGCACCGAGGCTTCCGGCATCTGGCAGAGGGTGGCGCGGCCCGGCTCCAGGTAGGGCTGCAGGATCGGCGCCATGCCCTTCATCACCTGCACCGGCAGCGCCGAGGTGAAGCGGAAGTTCGATGCCTGGCTGCCTGCCACATAGGCGGTGAGGGTGCCGAAGTGTCGGGGCCCCAGGTAGAAGACGAAGGTGGCGGTACGGTTCAGTGCCTTGGAGCTGATCACCTGGCCGCTGCGCCCCACCGTCTGCAGGCGGTTGTCACCGGTGCCGGTCTTGCCGCCCATCACCAGCGGCTTGCCGTCGGGCTGGGTGAAGGTGCCTTGCAGGCGCCGCGCGGTACCGGCATCCACCACTTGCGAGAGCGCTTCGCGCAACGCCGTCGCCACTTCCGAGGCCATCACCCGCTTGCCCGGTGCCGCCGCGTGACTGAGCAGGGTTTCGTAGGGCGTGTCGGCGGCGAAATGCAGGCGGTCGATGCGCACCGTGGGCAGGCGCACGCCGTCGTTGACGATGATCCCCATCAGCTCCGCCAGGGCCGCCGGGCGGTCACCCGAGCTGCCCAGGGCGGTGGCCAGGGAGGGCACCAGGTGATCGAAGGGGTAGCCCAGCTGGCGCCACTGCTGGTGGATGTCGAGGAAGGCTTCCACCTCCAGCATGATGCGGATGCGCTTGTCCCGGGCGTTCTTGCGCTGCGACTTGAACAGCCAGCCATACACCTCGCTGCGCGGCCCGCCGCTGGCTTCCACCGCCTCGCGGTAGGTGGCCTGCGGGTGGCCCTGCAGGTAGGCCAGCAGCCACAGCTCCAGCGGGTGCACCCGCGCCACGTAGCCCTGGTCGTTGAGGTTGAAGGCACCGGGGCCGTAGCGGTCGTACAGCTGGTTGAGGCGCTTCTCGCCCAGGGCCTCGTTGGGCAGGCGCTCGCGCATGAAGGCGGCGAAGGTCGCGCGGTCGGCCTGGGGCTGCAGGTAGCGGTGGATGGCCGCGAGGCGCGAGGCCCAGGGGCGCAGGCCATCGAGGAAGGTGGCCATGCGCTCGTCGGCGTCCTTGCCCTTGTACTTGTTCCAGAAGCGCAGCAGGTAGGTCTGGCTCTCGCGGGAGACGAATAGGTCCAGGTAGCCCTGGCGGCGCGGGTCCTTGTCGTCGGAGAGCAGCGCCACCTTGCCGCCGTCGGGGCGGTAGATGTCGTGGCGCACGATGTCGCGCAGCAGGCGCACGAAGGGCAGGTTGATCGACTCGCGCAGGGCGTCGCGCAGGGTCGGCATGCGGCCGTTGTCCTCCTTGCGGAAGTTGCTGAAGGTGTGCAGCCCGCCGCCGGTGAAGAAGCTCTCGAAGGGGCTGGCCGAGTAGGTGCGATCCAGCGCCGCCGCCAGCATCGGCGCCAGGCTGCGGTCGTTGGTGGTGGCCAGGTAGTCGAGGGCCCAGCGGCTCAGGGCGTCCAGCGGGTCGACCTGCACCTTGCGCAGCTCCGCCGCCGGCATCTCGCCGTAGTGGATATGCAGCGCGGTGATGTAGTCCAGGTAGGTGGCCAGCACCCGCAGCTTGGCGGTGGAGCCCAGCTCCAGCTTGCTGCCCTCGTTGATGTCGAAGGGCTGGTCGGTGTTGTCGGTCTGCACCCGCACCTGGTTACCCGAAGGCGTGCGCTCGAAGAGGGTGAAGCTGTAGCGCACCTCGCGGGTCTTCTCCGGCGACAGCAGGCGCTCGCCGAACAGCCCGGCCTGCTCGGCATAGGCCGGCTCGGCGAGGTCGTGCAGGTAGGTGGTGACGGCCTGCTGCAACTCACCCTGCAGGCTGCTGCTGGCGGCCAGGTCGAGGCGGTCGAGGTCGTAGAGCGGCATCTGCAGCATGCTCGACAGGCGCGCCCGCGCCAGGCTGATGCCCTTGTTGCCTTCGATGCGCGACAGCGCCGGCTCCTGCTGCAGGTCGCGGAAGCCCAGGCGTGCCTCCAGGGCCGCCTGGCCCAGGGCCGGGCGCAGTACGCCGGCGTTGCCCAGCAGGCGCAGGTGGCTGTCGGTCAGCGCCTCCAGCTCCTCGCGCCCGCGTGACAGGTAATAGGAGGGGCGGCGCTGGGCGATCATCAGCGACACCACCTGGCGCAGCGCCAGGCCCCGTGCCTGCAGGTGTTCGGGCTCGTCCTGGTCCTCGGCCAGCAGGCGGTTCACCTGCTCGAAATCGGCGCCGTACCAGACCCGCAAACCATCGGCCATGCCGTGCACCTCGCCATGGCCCGGCACGGCGGAGAGCGGCACGCTGTTGAGGTAATCGAGCACCACGTGCTGGCGGGCGGCCAGGGTTTCCGGGCCGCCGCGGTAGGCGCGCACGCTGGCCGAAGCCATCTGGCGGATCTTCTCGCCGGCCGAGAGGGTGAGGCCGGAGGGCGAGTGGCGGTACTTCTCCAACTGGGTCGCCAGGGTGCTGCCGCCGGCGCTCTGCCCGGGCATGTCGAGCACCTTGCCGGCCTGGCTCAGCGCCGCCTTGACGAAGCGCGGCCAGTCCACCGCCGGGTTGGCCAGGGGCTCGTCCGCCAGCAGGTAGCGGTTCTCGATGAACAACAGGCTGCTGGTGAGCAATGGCGGGATGGCGGAGAAATCCGGGTAGAGCTGTTGTGGGTAGCTGAAGCGGTACAGCGGTTCGCCCCGGCAATCGGTGATGTCGATGCCCGCCTGGACCTTCTCCCGGTACGGCGGAAACAACCCGTGGCGGCTGTACTCCATCAGCTCCGGGGAGAAGCGCACCTGCTGGCGGATGGCATAGCCGCGCTGGTCCAGGCGCTGCAGCATCGGCGGCAGGTAGACGTAGCCCAGGCGCTTGTCGAAGGGGCCGTCGTGGGGGTAGAGGATGGCATCACTGGGGCCTTCCTCGAGGCTGTAGTTCAGGGTCGCGGCATAGCGGGTGATTTCGCGGGATTGGAGCCAGGAGCTGCGCATCTCCTCGCGGGCGGCGAGGGCGATGGCGACACCGGCCAGCAGCATCAGGGTCCAGAACGTCAGGCGGTGTTTCTTGCGGCGGGAGCGGCCAGACCGCAAGGTGACCTCGTTGAGGCTACCTTTCGGTATCTCGGTGGACGATGCGTCGGTTTGCCATAAAACGCCCATGATCGATGGCCTGGCTGGCGCGTTACCGCTCTTGTACAAAGCGTAGTTGCTGTGTAACGCAGCGCGCCCCGAAACGACGTAAAACAGGGTGATGGGCCATGCCAGACGATAACCGGCAGCAAATAGACCGCAGTTGGCGCGCCAATGCCGCCGCCTGGACCGACGCCGTGCGCGGGCAACGCATCGAAAGCCGTCGCCTGGCCACGGACGGGGCCATGCTCGATGCGCTGGTGGCGCGGGCACCGCAGCGGGTGCTGGACCTGGGCTGCGGCGAAGGCTGGTTGTGCCGGGCCCTGGCCGAGCGGGGCATTGCCACCCTGGGCGTGGATGCATCCCCCGCGCTGGTGGCGCTGGCGCAAGCGGCGGGTGGCGACTTCGAGTGTTGTGATTACCAGGGCCTTATCGAGCAGCCCCTGCGCTTCGGCCGCTTCGATGCGGTGGCCTGCAACTTCGCCTTGCTGGAAGAGCACCTGCAGCCCCTGCTCACGGCGATAAGCCAGGCATTGGCAGCGGGCGGCGCGTTGCTGCTGCAGACCGTCCACCCCTGGACGGCGACGGGCGAGGAGGGCTACCGCGATGGCTGGCGCCTGGAGACCTTTGCGGCCTTCGACGGGGCCTTCGCCGAGCCCATGCCCTGGTACTTCCGCACCCTGGAATCCTGGCTGGCCCTGCTGGGGCGCAGCGGCCTCGTGCTGGAGGCGCTGCACGAGCCCCGTCATCCCGACAGCGGGGTGCCGCTGTCGCTGCTGCTCATCGCCCGCCCTCAGGGCTGAATGCGGTAGAGGGTGCGGGTCACCCCGTAGTCGGGGTTGGCCAGGCGCACGGGCGTGGGTGTGGCCTGCGGCGGCTTGCGCTGGTTGAGGCGGTTGCTCAGGTCCAGCCAGGCTGCCAGGGCCGACATCAGCAATACCCCGGCGCAGGCCAGCGCCACCTGGCCCACGGCATTGAGCCCGTAGAGGGTGGCCACGGCGTCCGCCAGGGGTGCCAGCAGCACGCTGAGGCAGAACACTTCCAGCGAATGCATGCCCATGCGGCACACCTCGCGGGCGGGCCAGCGGGTCAGCCAGTCGGTGCGCGGCAGCAGCACGGCCACGCAATAGGCGAGGGCGAGGAAGTGCAGCAGGCGCATGGGCGAGAGGTCGGTCTTGTCTAGTGGGTAGAGCACATCGCGCACCACCATGGGCATCCAGGCGTCGTGCAGGCCGGGCACCTTCCAGCTCAGGGCGACCACCGCGCTGAACACCAGGTAGCCGGCGGCGGCGAAGAACAACGGCGACTTCCAGGTGGCCGGCGGTGCATCGGCCGGCCGCGTCTGCGCATGGCGTGCGGCCACGCCGCCGAGGACGAAGAGGAACTGCCAGGCCAGCGGATTGAAGAACCATTCGCCGCCCGGGTGCGAGCTAAGGTTCCACCAGGGTGCACACAGGTACAGCGCGCCGGACAGCGCCAGGGCGGCGAAGCTCCAGCGCATCAGCAACGGCAGGATCAGCGGCAGCCCGGCCAGCAGCACCACGTACAGCGGCAGCGGGTCCATCAGGTTGGGCTTGAAGCGCAGCAGCAGCTCGTCGATCAGTGCCTGCTGCGGGTTGGCGAGGAAGTAGTCCAGGCCCATCTCGTTGATGAAGTTGCGGCTGTCCACATGGCTGTTGGTGAAGAACACCATGCCCATCAGCACCGCCAGCAGGAAGATGTGGGCCACGTACAGCACCCAGACCCGGCGCAGCACCCGCAGGCAGGCCACCGCGTAGCCGTCGCGCAGCAGCAGCTTGCCGTAGGCGAGCACGGCGGCGTAGCCGGCGAGGAAGACGAAGATCTCCGCCGCATCGCTGAAGCCGAAGTTGCGCGGCGTCACCTGGCCCAGCGGGTTGTGCGGAATGTGGTCCCAGAAGATGAACACCAGGGCCAGCCCACGGAAGAAGTCGATACGGAGGTCGCGTCCTGTCTGCATGGCGGCATACTCGCGGCAAGTCTCTCGCCCGGGCTGGGCGAACGATGGGTCCTGAAGTTCTGACTGTGCGCCCGTGGCGAGTTTCCCCATGCAAGACCAACGGTCGTGCACGGCCCGACGCGTGGCTTTACCGCTGCGGCGGGAAGCCGCACTATCCGCGCGTTTCGATGCGTGCTTTCAAGGAGAGAAGATGAGTAAGGCGTTGCTGGTCGTGGACATGCAGGCGGGGCTGTTCCTCACCACCCCGGAACCCTGGCGCGCCGGGGATATCCTCGAGCGCATCAACCGCCTGGCCGATCGCGCCCGGGGTGCCGGGGTGCCGGTGATCTACGTGCAGCACGACGGCGAGCCGGGCAGCGAGCTGGAGCCCGGCTGCATCGGCTGGCAGCTGCACCCGGGCCTGGAGCGCACCGAGAACGACTGGGTGGTGCGCAAGACCGCCTGTGACGCCTTCTTCGAGACCGAGCTCAAGTCCACCCTGGAAAAGCTGTACGTCACCGACCTGGTGGTGACCGGCTACGCCACCGAATTCTGCGTCGACACCTCCATTCGCCGCGCCGCCAGCGAAGGCTTCAACGTCATCCTGGCCAGCGACGCGCACACCACCCGTGACCGGCCGCACCAGCGCGCCGAGGCGATAGTCGCCCACCACAACTGGGTCTGGAGCGAATTCATCCAGCCACGGAACCCCATGCGCCTGCAGCAGGCCGAAGAGATTCACTTCTGAGGAGAGACACCATGGGCCGCATCACCTTTCCCGACGGCACCGCCGTGCCCGTCATCGGCCAGGGCACCTGGCACATGGGCGAGCGCCCCGACCAGCGCGCCCGCGAGGTTGCCGCATTGCGCCTGGGCCTGGAACTGGGCATGAACCTGATCGACACCGCCGAGATGTACGCCGAGGGCGGCGCCGAGCAGGTGGTGGGCGAGGCCATCGCCGGGCATCGCGACGCGGTGTTCCTGGTCAGCAAGGTGTACCCCTGGAACGCCAGCCGCCAGGGCGTCGAGCAGGCCTGCGAACGCAGCCTCAAGCGCCTGGGCACCGACCGCCTCGACCTCTACCTGCTGCATTGGCCGGGTGAGCACCCGCTGGAGGAAACGGTGGAGGGCTTCGAGCGCCTGCGCGAGCAGGGCAAGATCCTGCGCTGGGGCGTTTCCAACTTCGACCAGGCCGACCTGCGCGACCTGCCGGCGGGCTGCGCCGCCAACCAGGTGCTGTACAACCCTGAATCCCGCGGCATCGAGTTCGACCTGTTGCCCTGGCAGCAAAGCCAGCGCCTGCCGCTTATGGCCTACTGCCCGGTGGGGCAGGGTGGCAGCCTGCTGCGTGACGCGGCGCTCGTCGAAGTCGCCCGCCGCCACGACGCCACCCCGGCGCAAGTCGCCCTGGCCTGGGCCCTGCGCCAGGACGGCGTGATCGTCATCCCCAAGGCCGTCGACCCGGTGCACATCAAGCAGAACGCCAGCGCCGGCGAGCTGCGCCTGAGCGCCGACGACCTCGCCCTGATCGACCGTGCCTACCCGGCGCCGACCCGCAAGCAGCGGCTGGACATGGTCTGACCGCACCAACCCGCAGATTGGCGCCGAGCGCAGCTGTGTAGAGTGGGCGTGGGGGGGGGCGTAGGGTGGGCTTCAGCCCACCGTTTTTCGTCGGCCGGCTCAAGGCTTGGCTGATCACCAAGCCTGTCACCGAGCCTTGAGATGGGTCTGGCGGCGTTCCGCGAGCGAAGCGAAACCCATCACCCTGGAGCGATCTCCCGGTCCTATCCGGCCAATCCGAAGAAGCGTCTGTCGCCCAGATTCCTATTGTCCTACAGCTCCCATAGACTCGCGGCTCAGATACCCAAGGAAGGATTTCCATGAATCGCATGCTGTGGACGCTGTTGGGCCTGTCTGGGCTGGCCATGGGTGCCTGGGCGCAGGACACCGCGACGCCGGACCCGCTGCTGGATGCCCCCGCTGCGTCGGCCGCGACCGCCGGCAGCGGTGCCCGTGGTGTGCTGCGGGCGCAGGACCAGGCCGTGCTCGCCAGCGAGCTGGCCGGGCGTATCACCGAGATGCCCTATGCCGAAGGCCAGGCGTTCAAGAAGGGCGAGGTGCTGGTGCGCTTCGACTGCAGCGCCTACCAGGCCCAGCTAAACGCCGCCAACGCCGCCACCCGCGCCGCCCGTGAAGAGCTGAAGAACAAGCAGCAACTGGCCGCGCTCAATTCCGTCGGCCGCTTCGAAGTGGCCCTGGCCGAGGCGCGCCAGGCGCAATCCCAGGCGGAAGCCCAGGTCTACCAGGTGCAGGTGCAGCGCTGCCAGGTCAAGGCACCCTTCGATGGCCAGGTGGTCAGCCGGCGCGTACAGCCCCATGAAAGCGTGCCCAGCGGCGCGCCGCTGCTGGAAATCGTGGATAACCGCACCCTGGAAATCCACCTGCTGGTGCCGTCGCGCTGGCTCGGCCGGCTCAAGCCCGGTGAAACCTTCGAGTTCGTTCCCGATGAAACCGGCCAGCCGTTGCAGGCCAAGGTCAAGCGCCTGGGCGCACGCATCGATGAAGGCAGCCAGACCCTGCTGCTGATCGGCGAACTGCCGAGCGAGGCCGCCGGCCTGCTGGCCGGCATGAGCGGCAGCGCGCGATTCCCGGAGACGCGATGAACGCGCCGCTGCCCGGGCTGGCCGAGCGCATCTTCGCCAGCTTCCTCGGCCTGGAATCCCAGGCCCGCCAGGCTGCCAGCACCGAGCAGCTGGCCTTCGCCATGGTCAACGATGGCCAGCCGCTGTTCGGCTACCGCCACGCCGCGCTGCTGATCGCCGGCAAGGTGCAGGCGCTCACCGGCATCAGCGTGGTGGAGCCCAATGCCCCCTTCGTCGCCTTCGTCGAACGTGCCGCCGGGCGCTTGCTGGCCCAGGGGCTGGCGGATACGCCGGGCGCCGTGGACCCGGAGCGGCTGGACGAGGCCGCCCGTGCCGACTGGCAGGCGCTGTCCGCCGCCCAGGCGTTCTGGCTGCCGCTGAAGGACCGCAAGGGCGAGGTTTTCGGCGGCCTGTGGATCGCCCGTGACCAGGCCTGGAGCGAGGCCGAGCACGCACTGCTGGTGCAGCTCGGTGGTACCTATTCCCATGCCTGGCTGGCCCTGCAACCGCGCAAGCCCTGGCGCATGCGTTGGCCGAAGAAGAAGCTGCTGGCCCTGGCCGCCGTGCTGGCCCTGGTGCTGCTGGTGCCGGTGCGCCAGTCGGTGCTGGCGCCCGCCGAAGTGGTGCCCCAGGGTGGCCGCGTGGTGGCCGCGCCGCTGGACGGGGTGATCGCCGAATTCCTGGTCAAGCCCAACCAGACCGTCGCCGCCGGTGACCTGCTGGTGCGCTTCGACGCCACCAGCCTCAAGGCCCAGGCGGATGTCGCCGAGCGTGCCCTGGGCGTGGCCGAGGCCGAGCTCAAGGCCAACACCCAGCGCGCCTTCAGCGATGCCGAGTCCAGTGCCCGTATCGACCTGCTCGCCGCCCGTGTCGAGCAGAAGCGCGCCGAGCGCGACTACGCCAAGCAGTTGCTGGCCCGCAGCGAAGTGCGCGCCGAGCGGGCCGGCATCGCCGTGTTCGCCGATGCCGAGCGCATGACCGGCCGCCCGGTGCAGACCGGCGAGCGGCTGATGCAGATCGCCGACCCGGCCCAGGCGGAGCTGCGCATCGAATTGCCGGTGGGCGACGCCATCGCGCTGCAACCCGGCGCCGAAGTGGCGCTGTTCCTCGACAGCGACCCGCTCAACCGCCATGACGGCCGCCTGGAGCGTTCCGCCTACGAGGCCCAGACCACCGCTGCCGGCCAACTGGCCTACCGCCTGGACGCGGCCTTCGTCGAGGCGCCACCGCGCATCGGCCTGCGTGGCACCGCCAAGCTCTTCGGTGATCGCGCGCCGCTGGCCTATTACCTGCTGCGCCGGCCCCTGGCCGCGCTGCGCCAGAGCCTGGGCTTCTGATGTTGCCCGCCCTGCGCGCCGACCTGCAGCTGTCGCCGGCCGCCCCCGGGCTGGACGGCGCACCGCAATGGACCCTCGCCGACCCCCTGCGCGGGCGCTACTTCAAGCTGGGCGCGGCGGCCGTGCGCCTGCTGCGCCACTGGGCCCTGGGCGACCCCGGGCGGGTGCTGCAGGCGGCCAACGGCGAACCGGGCGAGCCCCTGGGTGGGCCCGAGCTGGAGGAGATGCTGCGCTTCCTGCGCGGGCATGACCTGATCGCCGCCCTGGATGCCGAGCAGCGCGACAGTTACGCGCGCAAGGCCGGCGCCCAGAAGCAGGGCCTGTGGCAGAGGGTGCTGCACCAGTACCTGTTCTTCCGCATTCCGCTGTGGCGCCCGGACGCCTTTCTCAACCGCGCCTGGCCGGTGCTGGAGCGCCACGGCCCCTGGCTGCTGCGGCGCGGCTTGCCGCTGGTGTTCGTGCTGGGCCTGTTCCTGGTGGCCCGGGACTGGCAGCGCTTCCTCGCCACCTTCCCGCACCTGTTCAGCATGGGCGGCGCCCTGGCGTTCGGCATCGCCCTGACCTTCGCCAAGCTGTGCCACGAGTTTGGCCACGCCTTCATGGCCAAGCGTGCCGGCTGTCGGGTGCAGAGCATGGGCCTGGCCTTCATGGTGCTGCTGCCGATGTTCTACACCGACGTCAGCGACGCCTGGCGCGTGCGTGACCGCCGCTCGCGATTGCTCATCGGCGCCGGCGGCGTGCTCGCCGAGCTGGTGCTGGCGGTGCTGGCGCTGCTGGCCTGGTCACTGCTGCCGGATGGCCCGCTGCGCACGGCGGCTTTCATGCTGGCCAGCGCCACCTGGATCACCACGTTGCTGATCAACCTCAACCCCTTCATGCGCTTCGACGGCTACTTCCTGCTCACCGATCTCTGGGGTGTGGATAACCTGCAGAACCGTGCCTTCGCCCTGGGCCGCTGGCGCCTGCGCGAGGTGCTGTTCGGCTACGGCGAGCCGGCCCCCGAGCCCTGGTCGCCGACCATGAGCCGACGCCTGCTGCTGTGGAGCTATGGTTCCTGGCTGTGGCGCGCGGTGCTGTTCTTTGGCATCGCCCTGGCGGTGTACCACCTGTTCTTCAAGGTGCTGGGCATCTTCCTCATGCTGGTGGAACTGGTGTGGTTCATCGGCTTGCCGATCTGGAAGGAACTGGGCGAATGGTGGCAGCGCCGCGAGCAGGCGGACCCACGCAAGGTGCTGCTCACCGGGGTTGGCCTGCTGGCGTTGCTGAGCGTGCTGGTGGTGCCCTGGCGTGGCTCGGTGGAAGTGCCGGCCATGCTCGAGGCCGCCCGTGCCAGTGCGCTGCATGCGCCGGTTGCCGCGCGGCTCAAGGCGCTGCATGTGAGCGACGGCCAGGCGGTGGAGCAGGGCGCGCTGCTGCTGGAACTGGAGTCGCCGGACCTGGACTCGCGCCAGGCCATCGTCCGCCGCGAGATCGAGATCCTCCAACTGCAGCTGCGCCGCCAGGCCGGCCGCAGCGAGACCGCCGCCGATGTCGGCATCCTCGAACAACGCCTGGCCGAAGCCGTGGCCGAATACCGCGGCCTCGCCGCCCAGCGTGAGCGCCTGCAGATGCGTGCGCCCCGTGCCGGTGTGGTACGCGACCTGCAACCGGACCTGGAGCCCGGCCGCTGGCTGAGCCCGCAAGAAGCCCTGGCGCGGGTGGTGGAGCCGGGCCTGCGCCTGCGCGGCTACCTGGCCGAAGAAAACCTCTGGCGCGTGCAGCCCGGTGCCGAAGGCCGCTTCATCGCTGACGACCCGGCGCGCCCGGCCGTGCCGGTGCGGCTCGACGAGGTGGACACCACCGGCGTCGCCAACCTGGAACTGGAGGCCCTGAGTTCCGATCACCACGGCCCCATCGCCGTGCGCCGCGATGCGCAGAAGCGTGCCGAGCCGGTGCAGGCCCAGTACGGCGTGCGCCTGAGCCTACTGGACGAGGCCGTGCACCCGGCCCAGCCCCTGCGTGGCGTGGTGGTGCTGGACGGCGACCGGCAATCGCTGCTGGGCACGGCCTGGCGCCGGATGGCCGCGCTGGGTGTGCGGGAAAGTGGCTTTTGACGCGCGTGGGCGGGCCGGCTGAGCCCGGGGCCCGGTCGTAACGGCGCGAAATCGATAACGAGGAGCAAGGACGTTCCATGATCCCCTTACCCATCTGTTCGCAACTGCCCCTGGCCATCGAGCTGCCGCCCCTGCTGGCGGCGCTGGCTCGGGTGCCGGGCACGGCCTGGCAGCATCACTTCAACACCGGTTACTACGACGGCGACTGGAGCGGGGTGGCCCTGGTCGCCGCCGAGGACGCGCCCCTGCCTCTCGCCCCGGGCCAGGGCGCGCCACGGCGCACCGACTGGTGGCAGGGGGAAGCGGCCTGGGAAGACCTGCTCGGCTTATTTGGCGAGAGCGTCCGCAGCGCCCGCCTGCTGCGCCTGGGGGCAGGGGCGCGCATCCATGAGCACCGCGACTACGACCTGGGCCAGCCGGGGGCCGACCTGCGCCTGCATGTGCCCTTGCTCAGCCCGCCGGAGGTGGAGTTCCTGGTGGAGGGGCTACGGGTGCCGATGCAGCCCGGGCAGTGTTGGTTCATCGACCTGTCCCGGCCCCACCGTGTGGATAACCACGGCACGAGCGAGCGCGTGCACCTGGTGCTCGACTGCCGCCCCGATGACTGGCTGCTGAAGCTGGTCGCCCAAGGCCTGCCCGGCACCCCGGCCTTGTTGCCGGGGCGTGCGATAGCGGCGTTCGAGCGCTTCCGCCAGTTGGTCGCCAGCGATGCCGGCCTGGCGCGGCAGCTGCAGGCACTGAGCGAGCCGGAGGCATTCATCCGGGCAACGGTCGAGCTGGGCGCTGCTGCCGGGCTGGTGTTTTCCGAGTCGGAAGTGAAGGGCGCCATGCGCCGGGGCAAGCAGGCATGGAGCGACCAATGGCGGGTGTGAACGAGGTGGATTTCAGCGGTTGGCTGCCGGTTCGCGCCTGGCAGCGGGAGGGCGATTGGCGCCTGGATTGGTGCTGGTTCGGCGAACAACGCCTGACCCGGCCCTTCTTCCGTGACGATGTGGAACTGGCCCTGCGCCTGCCCTTCAACCAGGCCTTTCGCCGCGAAACCGACCTGCAGGCGTTGCTGGACTGGCAGGCGGCGAGTCCCGGCCTGACGCCCACGGCGCTGATCTTCCACGCCTCGCGCTGCGGCTCGACGCTGATGGCGCAGATGCTGGCGGCGCTGGAGGGCAATATCGTGCTCTCCGAGCCGCCACCGCTGGATGCCTTGCTGCGCGCCCATTTGGTGGCGCCGGGCGCCGCCGCGCAGCAGCCGGCCTGGCTGGCGGCGCTGCTGTCGGCCTATGGCCAGCGCCGTCGCGCTGACGATCGCCACCTGTTCATCAAGCTCGATGCCTGGAACCTGTTCGAGGCGCCGTTGCTGCAAGCGCTCTACCCGGACACGCCGCGCATCTTCCTCTACCGCGACCCGCTGGAGATCGTCGTCTCGCAACTGCGCCAACCGGGCATGCACCGGGTGCCGGGCCTGCTCGGGCCCTCGGCGCTGGACATGCCCCTGGACGACGCCTTGCGGCTGTCACCGGCCGAATACGCCAGCCGCACGGTGGGCGCCATCCTCCAGCAGGGCCTGGTGCTGTGCCGGGAGCAGGGGGCCGTGCCGGTGAACTACAGCGAGTTGCCCGATGTGCTCTGGGGGCGGCTGGCGCCGCTGTTCCGCCTGCACGAGGCGGATGTGCCGGCATTGCGTGATATCGCCGCGTTCGATGCCAAGCAGCCGTCGCTGTGGTTCAGTGCCGATACCCAGGGCAAGCGCGAGGCCGCTGACGAAGGGCTTCGCGAAACGGTGGAAAACTGGGCGGGCGAGGCCTACAGGGCGCTGGAAAAATGGCGCCAGACAGGGGGTGTAGAAGAAAGTTCCTGCACGGGTCCAAGAATGTGACTACCGTCTATCCGGATGGTGGCGATTGACTATGCACTTCAGTTACTCTCCGACCCACTAGTCGCATAGTGGCAAAACAATACGGACCGGTCCGGCACCTCGCCGCGGCAGCACGGAAGCCAACAAGGAAGCCCCACGTCATGCGTTCCCCCGAGTTGCATCTTCGGCCCGCCGAGGAGGCCGATCTGAGCTTCCTGCGTGGGCTTTATGCAAGCACCCGCGCCCAGGAAATGGCCCTGACCGGCTGGACCCAGCCAGCCATCGAAGCCTTTCTCGACCAGCAGTTCGATGCCCAGCACCGCTACTACCAGGAGCACTACCAGGGCTCCGATTTCTCCCTGATCTGCCAGGGCGAACAGGCCATCGGCCGCCTCTACGTCTTCCGTGGCCCGACCACCCTCAACCTGATCGATATCTCCCTGCTGCCCGAATGGCGCGGCCAGGGCATCGGCACCCGCTACCTGCAGGCGCTGACCGACGAGGCGGATGCCGGCGGCACGTCGATCCGCCTGTTCGTCGAACCGGCCAACCCCGCCAAGCGCCTCTACGAGCGCTTCGGTTTCGGGGTCACCGGTTCCAACCACATCTACCAGCAGATGCACCGCGAAGCCGTGCCCGCTCTGGCGGTACCAGCATGAGCCAGGTACCCAGTCTCGAAGACTTCGAACGCCACCTGCAGCAGCCCTGGCAACTGCGCTGGGACGAGGGCGAAGGGGTGGCCATCACCCTGGTGGAAGCCTACGAAGGCGTGGCGATGAGCGCCCGCTACCACTGCTACAGCGCGATTTTTGCCCAGCCTGAGGGGCTCCAGCTGCCCCAGCACGGCTATCGGCTGCGCAGTCCGCAAGGCGAGGAGTGGGAAGTGGTGCTCACGCCCATCGGGCCGGATGAGGAAGGCGAACGGCATCTGTTGCAGGCGCTGTTCCATGTGAAGCGGCCGAAACCGGCCGAGGTTCCGCTCTAAGAACAACACACAACAGTGCCGCGTGCGCGGCTGCATCAAGGAGAGATAGGCAATGAGCGATCCATTCATGGGCGAAATCCGCATGGTGGGCTTCAACTTCGCGCCAAGGGGCTGGGCCACCTGCCAGGGGCAGGTCATCGCCATCCAGCAGAATACGGCGCTGTTCTCGCTGCTGGGGACCGTCTATGGCGGCAACGGCCAGACCACGTTCCAGCTGCCGAACTTCAGCAGCCGCAGCCCGGTCGGGCAGGGGCAAGGCCCTGGCCTGTCGTCCATTACCCTGGGGGAAGTGGCGGGTAGCGAAAGCATCACCCTGACCATCAACCAGATGCCGATCCACAACCATGTCGTCACCGTGTCCGCCGTCACGGGCACCGCTCAGGTGTCGGTGCCTGCCAATGCCACGTCGACCGCTGCGGTCGCTGTACCGGGAGCGACCACGGTGCTCGGGCCGATTGCGGCAGGTGGCCGTCCGGGCACCCTCTACACCGCAGACGCGGCCACTACCAACCTGGCGCCTTTCTCGGCCGCCGTGTCCTGTGGGGCGCCCACCGCGACCTGCAGCACTGCGGGTGGCAGCCAGCCGTTCGGCCTGCGCAACCCGTATCTGGGCACCAACTTCGTCATTGCGCTGGAAGGCATCTACCCGTCGCGCAACTGATCCGCATCGCGGGTCTGTAACCGGAAAAAGGGGAAAGCCTGGCTTTCCCCGATTTTGAAAGCTGTAGGAGGCTCATATGTGGTGGACAAAGACTGCAACGGCACAACCGGCCAATCTGCCGGCCAGAAGCGCACTGGCCATGGCGCTGGAGCCGCGCATGCTGTTCGACGGCGCGGTCGCCGCCACCGTCGCGGAAACGGCTGACGCTCAGCCCACCGCCGATGCCTCCCACGACCCGGCGTCCACCCAGGACACCCATTCGAGCACCGACACCCTGGCGGCCACGCCGACCGGCACGACGGACAACCGCCAGGAAGTGGTGTTCATCGACAACCAGGTCAAGGACTACCAGCAACTGATCAGCGGCCTGAAGCCCGGCACCGAAGTGGTGGTGCTCGACGGCAGCAAGGACGGCCTGCAGCAGATTGCCGACTACCTCAACGGGCGCAGTGGCATCGATGCCATCCACATCATCAGCCACGGCGATGTGGGCAAGGTGCAACTGGGCAATGACTGGCTCGACAGCAGCGACCTCGCCAGCCGCAGCACCACCCTGAACGCCATCGGCCAGGCGCTGGACAAGGATGGCGACATCCTGCTGTACGGCTGCCAGGTGGGCGCGGACGGTGCCGGCCGTGACTTCATCACTGGCCTGGCCAATGCCACCGGCGCGGATGTCGCCGCCTCCAACGACCTGACCGGCGCCGCGAGCAAGGGTGGGGACTGGGTACTTGAGGTCAACCAGGGAAGCGTTGAAACGGCAGCTCTGGACCTTGCCAGTTATGGGAATGTCCTGGCGGCCTTTACCGACAATCTCAGCGATGCCAGTGCCGTCAACGGCGTTACCAGCTTTACCCGGACCCTGGGCGGTGTCTCCTACACGTTCACCTTTACCAGCACTGGTGAGGGTGGCGACTTTGTCTGGGAGGGCGCCAATGGCGCTGGCGGCAGTGCTTCGATAAACATGCGATCCGGAAGCGCCAGCGGTTCTATGGAGCTTGTCACCATCGCTCGGACGGACGGACAGGATTTCACATTCAGCAGTATCTTCATTGACAACGCTGGCGGTGAGATCACAAACGTCCGAGGCTATCTCGATGGTGTAGCGGTCGGGACCAACCAGTCCATGGCCCAAGGGGCCTCCGGCGTTCTGAGTTTCGGCAGTCTCCGGGTCGACCAGGTGCAGATCACTTCCCTGGACTTCTTCAACACCAACTTCGATGATTTCACCGGCGATACGGCACCGCCCAACGCCACCCCCGTCATCACCAACCTGAACGGCGACAGCGTCGCCTGGGCCGGGGTCGGTAATACGGTCACGCTCGACGCCAGTGGCAATGCTTCGTTCAGCGATGCCGAGTTCGGTGCACTCAATAGCGGCAACGGCAACTGGCTGGGCGCCACCCTGACGGTGCAAAACTCGGGCACCGCTGTCTCGACCGACATCTTCGGGTTCAACACCGCAGGCGCGAACTTCACCATCAGCGGCAACGCGCTGCAGTCGGGCGGGCAGACCTTCGCCACCTTCACCAATACCGGCGGCGTGCTGACCATCAGCTTCACCAGCAGCGGCACCACTGCCACCACCGCCCTGGTCAACGATGTGGCGCGGCATATCACCTACCGCAGCGACACCCCGGCTGGCGATGCCACCATCCGCTTCAGCATGAGCGATGGCACCTCGACGGCAACGGCGAACACCACGGTCACCAGCGACACCATCTACATCACCAACACCACCGATACCGCCATCATCGACCGTTCCAACGGCGTGAGCTTCAGCGAGGCGGTGGCCATTGCCGCGGCCGATGGCACCGGCAGCCAGACGCTGATCTTCACCAGCGCGTTCAGCAGCGGCATGAGCCTGGCCGGCAACCTGGCGATCGCCGAGAGCCTGACCATCAACGCCGACTCGGCCAATGGCCTGATCATCAACGGCAGCACCATCACCCTGGGCGGTGGCACCACGCTGAACTTCACCAACGCCAGCGGCACCGTCACCATCGGCAGCACCCTGGCGGGCACCGGTTCGCTGAGCAAGGGCGGTATCAGCGGCACCCTGGTGCTGGCCAGCGCCAGCAACGAAACCAACATGTCCGGCGGCATCACCGTGACCGGCGGCAGCCTGCAGGTCAGCAACGACGATCACCTGTCCTCCGGCACCCTGACGCTGAACGGCGGCACCCTCACCAATAACTCGACGACCTTCACCATCGATAACGCCATCGTCATCGGCGCATCGGGCGGCACCATCAACGTGAGCGGTGGCGGCGGGGCGACCCAACTCAACCTGTCCGGCGTGATTTCCGGCAGCGGCACACTGGTCAAGAACGGCCAGGCGATCCTGCAGCTCGATGGCAACAACACCTACACCGGTGCCACCAACGTCACGGCCGGCACCCTGATCCTCAACCATGCCAATGCCTTGGGTACCACGGCGGGTGGCACAACGGTGGCGGATGGCTCCAGTGTGCGCATCAATGGCGGGTTGACGGTGGCCGAAGCCTTCACGGTCAGCGGTACCGGCAAGACGGTGAGCGCCGTGGACTACGGCGCGCTGCATCTGGTCAGTGGCAGCTCCACCCTGAGCGGCAATGTCACCTTCACCGGCGACACCAACATCAGCGCCGCCAGCGGTTCCACGCTGACCCTGAGCGGCGCACTGGGCGGTGGTGCCTATAACCTCAACAAGACCGATGTGGGCACCTTGATTCTGTCCAACGCCGGCAACGAGGCGGGCCTCACCGGTGGCACCACCATCACCGCCGGCACGCTGTCGGTCGCCAACGATGACTACCTGGCCGCCGGCACCCTCACGCTGAACGGCGGCACGCTGGCCATCACCGGCGCGACCACCATCGACAACGCAATCACGGCGGCCTCCGCTTCCACCATCAGCGCCACCGCCAACGCCACGCTGAGTGGTGCCCTCAGCGGTGCCAATGCGCTGACCAAGAACGGCGCCAGCACCCTGACCCTGGCCGGCACCAGCAGCGGCCACTCCGGTGCCCTCAACATCACCGCGGGGGGCGTGACCCTGAGCGGCGGCTCGGCGCTTGGCGATACCAGCGCGGTGACCCTGTCCTTGGGCACCACGCTGACGGTATCCAGCGCCGAGGCCATCGGTTCCCTGGCCGGCGCGGGCAGCGTGGTGCTGAATGGCGCGCTGACCATCGGCGGCGACAACACCAGCACGACCTATACCGGCGTGATCTCGGGCGCGTCCGGCCTGACCAAGGTCGGCAGCGGTACCCAGACGCTCACCGGCGCCAACAGCTTCACCGGTGCCACCAGCATCTCCGCCGGCGGGCTGACCATTGGCTCCGGCGGCGCCCTCGGCAACGACAGTGCGGTGACGGTGAGTTCGGGGGCGACGCTCACCGTAGCCACCGCGTCGCTGGCAGTCGGCTCGCTCGCGGGCGCGGGCACTGTTTCCATTGGCGCCAACACCTTCACCAGTGGCTCCAACAACAGCTCGACCACCTTCTCCGGCGCCATCAGCGGCTCGGGCACCTTTGGCAAAGCAGGCAGTGGCGTCCTGACGCTGTCCGGCACCAACAGCGGCAGCTCGGCGGCTATCCTGGTCAATGGCGGCATGCTGGCCGTCGCTTCCGATGCCAACCTGACCAGCGGCACCGTCACGCTCCAGAACAGCAACCTGCGCGTCACCGGCGCCACTACCATCGATAACAACATCGTCCTGACCGGTGGCTCCGGCGGCATCGTCGCCGATGCGGCCGTAACCCTCAGCGGTGTCATCAGCGGTGGCAGCCTGCTTGCCAAGTCGGGCACCGGCACCCTGACGCTCACCGGCACCAACACCTACAGCGGCGCCACCAGCGTGACCGCCGGCAGCCTGATCGTGGACGGCGCGCTGTCCGCCACCTCCGGGGTGTTCGTTTCCAGTGGGGCGACCCTGGGCGGTAGCGGCAGCATCTTCGCCAGCAGCTCGACCAATACTGTCACGGTGCAGAATGGCGGCACCCTGTCCCCGGGCAATGGCGGTGCGGGTGCCCTGACCGTCAACGGCAACCTGCTGATGAACAGCGGCAGCACGCTGGCGCTGGACATCAATGGCACCTCGGCCGGTACCCAGTACGACCAGGTTATCGTCAACGGCACGGTCGATGTCAGCGGCGCCACCCTGGCAGTGACCCATGCCTACGCCGCAGGCACTGGCGACAGCTACAGCATCATCGTCAACGATGCCGCCGATGCGGTGACCGGGACCTTCAGCGGCCTGTCCGAGGGCGGCGTGGTGACGGCCGGTGGCAACGCTACCCCGCTGACGGCCAGCTACATCGCGGGTACCGGCAACGACTTCACCCTCACCGCGCCCATCGCGCCGCGGGTGACCGACGTGTCGTCCAGCACTGCCAACGGCACCTACAAGATCGGCGACACCATCACCGTCACCGTCACCTTCGATACCACCGTCGACGTCACCGGAACGCCCAGGCTGCAGCTGGAGACCGGTGCCATCGACCGGACGCTCGACTACGTTTCCGGCTCGGGCACCAATACCCTGACCTTCAGCTACACCGTCCAGGCCGGCGACAGTTCCGCCGACCTCGACTACACCTCCACCTCGGCCCTGACCCTCAACGGCGGCACAATCAAGGATGGTTCCAGCCGCGATGCCGTCCTGACCCTGCCCGCCCCCGGCGCCGCCGGTTCCCTGGGGGCCAACAAGGCCCTGGTGGTGGATGGCGTGCGGCCGGTGGCCAGTAGCATCGTGCTCGACGACACGGCGTTGAAGGCCGGCGAAACCGCCACCGTCACCATCACCTTCGCCGAAGCGGTGACGGGGCTGGATGCGGGCGACCTCACCGTGGCCGGCGGCACCATCGGGGCCCTGAGCAGCGCCGATGGCGGCTTCACCTGGACCACCACCTTCACCCCGACCAGCAACCTCACCAGCGGCACCAACGTCATCACCCTGAACAACGCCGGTGTCACCGACCAGGCGGGCAACGCTGGCGATGGCTCCACCAGTTCGCTCAACTACACGATCGACACCCAGTTGCCGACGGCCACCATTGATGTCGCCGATACGGCGCTGAAGGCCGGGCAGACCACCATCGTCACCATCACCTTCAGCGAAGCGGTGAGCGGGCTGACCACGGGCGACTTCACC